>DASXIA010000126.1:0-12047 GCA_036488155.1 Streptosporangiaceae bacterium
GCCAGTCCACCGTCTCAGCCCCACGCTGCTCACGCGCTCCAAACAGCAAGTCGGCTGCCTCGCAGCGACACGCTGACTCTCGCCCGCGGCTCGGTCTCGACCACGACGTGCGACCATTTCCGGCTGGGCGAAGCCAGACCCGGCGCGGCGCGGCAGTAAGCCCACAGCCGGCGCTCGTAGTCGGGAATCTGCGAGCCAGGGACCAGGCGCAGCGCGCCGGTACGGGCGGTGCGTGGCTCGAGGTCGACCCATATGGTCAGGCCGGGGATGGCCGGGGCGTGTGTACCTGGTCGAATCGCCGGTGAAACCGGCTGCGATGCCAACCCGATGCACGACCGGGCCGGGCCCAGCAGCTCAGCGGACGTCAGGAAGGTCCGCTCGTCATCGGCGACGGTCGACTGGCCGAACGGCGCCCGGTCCGCCGCGAGGTCATCCCCGCTGATGCCACCGGATTCGTCTGGCTCGGCGCCGAGGCGCCCGAAGGCGTCGGTCAGTGCCGTGGTGACCTCATCGCGCAGAGCCGCGATCTCCGACGGGCTGAACAACCCGCGCAGCGTCAGATACCCGAAGGTGCAGAAGTGGAAGACTTGCTGGTGCGTAAGGATGAAGCAGAGGGTCTTTGCCGGCTAGTCATGGCTGGGCGCGAGCCGAGGCAGGAGGTGCACGAGCAGCTCAGGTTCATCGACGCATGCGGCCAGCATAACCAGGCAAGGCCTGCTCCGGCTGCTCGTCCAAGGCTCTAGCGCCGTCGGCGGTACCCCGATCGACGAGGGCGGCAGCTAGCGGCATCCCTCGGCCATTGACTAGACACCGGGAAGCCACCCCTTGTGACGGGTACGCCTCAGACGCCCGGCTGGGATACGAGCCGGCGCAATCCGCCGACGACGAACGTCAGGCGCACCGCGCTGACGCAGACTGCCACTACAAGCAACCACCGAAGGTTCGGCCCCAGCAGCACTGCCGTCGTGATCACACAGGCATCGAGGACCGCCAATCCCAGGCAGCCCGCAAGGCCCGCACGGCGGACCTGCTGGTACCGCCGGGCTCGCGCCGAGGCTACGAGCAGCAGCACCGAACCGGCAAGCATCACGCCCACCAGGAGACGCACGGCCATCGGGATCGGCCAGTCCCACGCCCTGTCTGCTATCAGTGCCGCGGCCCACCAGCCGCCAACCACCGGACCTGTCACGATGAGGGCACGCGCGGCTCGCCAGGCGGGGCAGGCCCGGCGGAATCCATCGACAACCATGCGAGCGTTCCCGAACTCGGCGATTGCCGCGGACGCCGCCTGGTCAGGGTTCAGGCCCTGCCCGATGTACTTCTCCTGCGCGTCGGCAAGCCCGTCCGACACTTCGTCCGCCAGGTGAGCCGGGAGCTGGGCCAGCAAGTCGTCCCGGTACGCCGTTATCAGGCGGTGCTCGGCCATGGCGCGCCCTCCAGCGCCGCGCTGATGACAGCAGCAAAGTCCCGCCAGTCTGCCCGCCGCCCCGACAACGCCTTCCTTCCCGCCTCGGTCAGCACGTAACAGCGCCGCCGACGACCGCCGACGACTGACCACGATCCGGCGATGAGGCCGGCAGCCTCAAGCCGGTGCAGCGCCGGGTAGATCGTCCCGGTAGGCAGATCGAGCTGCCCGCCGGTGGATTCTCTCAGGGCCTCCATCACCGCGTAGCCATGCCGCGGGCCGCTCTCCAGCGCCGCCAGGAGCAGCGCATCCAGATGCCCCTTCAGCAACTCCGCCTTCATAAGTAGCAACCCTACTTTAAGGCTTCCGGGCAGGCAATTCTGCGAGTACAGTCAGTTCATAAGTAGGACCGCTACATATGGACCTCAGGCCACGACGCCGCTCGGGAGACCATCAAATGACAATCGCGGCGCGCATCCTCGGTGACCAGGTCGGCTCCACCGCACCAGTGTTCGTGGCATTCCTCGCCGTCCACGTCATCGCCGGGTTGACCGCTGTGACAACAGGCGCGATCGCCGCGCTAGCGCGCAAGGGAAGCCCGCGGCACGTCCGGGCGGGCCGCTGGTTTTACCGCGCGATCACGGTCGTGTTCCTCACCTCAACAGCTCTAGCGATCATGCGGTGGCGGCAGGACTACCACCTACTCGCAATAGGTGTCGTGGCCTTCGCCGCCGCGACGATCGGATACCTCCACCGCCGCCGCCACCGGCCTGGCGACACCGGACACATCCTCGGCATGGGCATCGGATATGTCGCGATGCTCACCGCGTTCTACGTCGACAACGGCCCGCACCTGCCACTCTGGGACAGGCTGCCTACTCTGGCTTTCTGGTTCCTTCCCGGCGTGATCGCGACCCCGATCATCACGCGCGCACTGATTGCCGCGCGCCACCGGGCGGCACAAGCCGGACCATCCAGCGAACAGCAGCGGACGGCATCGCATCCCTCGTGACCATGGCCAGCCAACGCCGACCGCCCACGCCCGCAATCCCATTCCCGCTAGGGCTCTGCGCTGCCCAATTGAGCCTTGCCTCCCGTTGTTGCCGAGTGGACGCAGAACCGTATGTTCTGCAAGTTCGAGCCCGTCGTCTGACAGCGATCCTCGGGTGCCCATAGCCGGCGATCGGCGCGCTCCGACGGCGCATGAGACGCTGAATCGCAGACCGTCACGGTCGTCGGCCGACGCTTGAGCGCGCGGGTGGCCATGCGATTGGCCGCATGACCATGCACACATCCAACGCCCGCATATCTTGCAGATCCGGGCGTTCCGCCAACCGCAGCAGGGCTTAGCCTGCGGTGCGCCTGGACATCGTCGGCTCGGGGTGTGCGCACGCGCTACCGCTCCCTCACCCCGCCGGCCCCGGGGCACGCTCGCCTCCCCCGGCCAGCCAGCGCGAGATCCAGACTGCCTCGCCAAACCTGCCGTCCATCGCTGTTCATGCGCGCCCGCGTCGACCGGGCAGGCCTGGCTCAGGAAGATGTCGGTCCGCGCATTGATCCAGACTGGCACGCCGCCCACTGCCGCGCGGGCGGCAGCGAGCCGCTTGGCCTGCTGTGCGGCTGTGAAGAACGAGGCGCCGTCTCGCCGGTCCTCCAGGTTCACCCCGGCCGCCCCTGCCCGCACGACGGCCGCCACGGTGGCTGCGACAGCATCGGGCGAGTCCCCGTATCCGGCTTCGATGTCGGCGGACACCGGAACCGAGACCGCGTCAGCGATCCGCGCGATCACCGCCGCGGCGTGGTCGGCGTCCAGCCCGCCCGCGTCGGGTACACCCAGCGACCACGCGACCCCGGCACTGGTCGTGGCAATGGCGCGCGCTCCGGCAGCCTGGACCGCCACCGCCGAGGCGACATCCCAGGCATTGGCTGGCAGCAGTGGATCTCCCGCCTTGTGCGAGCTGGCGAAGACCTCGGCGCTATGCATCGACACGACAATCACCTTCCGTCATGAAATGGACCGGGGAATTAACGGGGACGGTCACCCGCGCCGGCAGCCGGCTAGCCGGGAATGCCTGGAACACGTCGCGCCAGGTGATGGCTGCCGGCTCGGGTGGTGGGCGGCTGCGCTCAGACGGATGCGATCAGTTCGTGGTCGATCTCGACGAAGTCGACGATCCGGTCGGCGAACTGACCGGCGATCAGGTCCCGGTACGCCGCCGAGCTGGTGTGCTCGTCGTACGCGGCCTGGTCGGCGAAATGCTCGACGAACAGCAGGTAGTCCGGCGTGGCCGGGTCGCGGTACACCCGGAAGGACAGCGTGCCTTCCTCGGCGCCCGGGCCCTTCGGCGCGAACTGTTCGACGATGGCCTCAACCTCGTCTTGCATGCCTTCCTTGAGCTTGATCGGGAAAACCTTCACCAGCACGGTGATCTCCTTTACTGCGATTGAACGTTGCAGCAGCAGCATCGCCCGCGCGGCCGCGGCGGGTCCGGCCAGATCCGGACCTCGCGGCCTGGGCAGGTGTCCGGATATGGCCAGTGCGTTGTCGGACTCCTGGCGTATATCTGAGCTGTGACCACGTATTCGGCTGTCGTCACCACCGGCATCTACTGCCGGCCCGGGTGCGGCGCGCGGCCGCTGGCGGCGAACACCGTGAGCTTCGGCCTGGCCGCGGCGGCGGAGGCGGCCGGATTCCGGGCCTGCCACCGCTGCCGCCCGTACCGGGTCGCCGGGCCGGTCGGGTCGAACGCGCCGGACATCGTGTGCGAGGCCGTCCAGCAGATCATCAATGGCGCGCTAGACGACGGCGGCACCGAGGCCGCGCTCGCGGACCGGGTGAGCATATCCCCGCGGCATCTGCGGCGGCTGTTCCTGAAGTACCTCGGGGCGAGCCCGGATCAGCTGGCCCGGTCGCGGCGGGCGCATTTCGCGCGGCGGCTGCTCGATGACACCGATCTGACGTTCCTCGACGTCGCCTTCGCCTCCGGGTTCGGCAGCTTGCGCCAGTTCAACCGGACGATGCAAGAGGTGTTCCTGGCCTCTCCCACCGAGCTGCGCAGCCGCCGGCGGCGCGCGGACCGGCTGGCCGCCGACGGCGGGCTAGCGCTGCGCCTGCCCGTCGCACCGGGATACGACTGGGCCGCCGTCCGGTCGTTTCTGGCCGCACGCGCGATCCCGGGGGTGGAAACCGTCGACGGTGAGGCCTACCGGCGCACGATCACCGTGGCCGACGCGCCCGGCCTGCTCGAAGTCCGCGCAGGGCCGCAGGATGGCTGTCTGCTGCTGCGGGTCCACCTGCCGTACTGGGAAGGCCTGATCCACGTAGTGGAGCGAGCAAGCCGGGTGCTCGGCACCGACGCCGACCACGCGGCCGACCGTTCTATACGGCACGCCGATCCAGTACTCGTCGCGCTCGCGAGCGACCTCGGCCTTATCGTTCCCGGCGCGTGGAACCCGTTCGAAGCGGGCGTCTGGGCGATATTGTCCGGCTGGCATGCCGGAGGCGGCCAGCTGCTCGAAGCGTTCGTCACGCACCTGGGCCGGCCTGTGCCGGGCCTGCCAGGCGGGCTGACGCACACGTTTCCCGATCCGGCTACGGTGACCCCGGAGAACCTGGCCCCGATCGGGCTGCCCGATGCCGCCGAGGCCGCGGTCGCGGCCCTCGCCGCCACGCTCTCGCCGGGCGGACAGGCACAGGCAGAGCCAGACCGATGGCAGCCATGGCTGGCACTCGCCGCAGCGCACCTGACGGCCCGGCGAGCCACCGCACACCACAGCACAGCCAGGGTGCCGGCATGAAGCTGTCCACGGGCGGTGCCCAGCAGATCCGGTTGACCAGGCGTCCTGGATCGAGCGCATCCCCGGCTGGCTCGCCGACGCCGACGCCGCAGCACTGCTGACCAGCCTCATCGCCAGCGCAGCGTAGGAACAGCGCGACCGGTGGATGATCAACCGGCGCCTCCTCGAACCCCGGCTCACCGCCGAGTGCCACGACCTGGCCGACGCCCCCGACCCAGCCCTCCCCGCAGCGGCCAAGGCCATCGTCCCGGGTCCTCAACCTCGGCGCCCCACGCCGGTTCCTGATCAAGCCACGGTCCGGCGGCTCCAGCGTCGGCTTCACCCCAGCAAGCGGCGACCTGATCGTGATGGGCGGCCGCGCGCAGTGCGACTGGCTCCACTGCGTCCCCAAGCAGGCCACGCCCGCCGGCCCCCGTATCAGCGTCAACTTCTCCAGCCGTTCCCAGGCCGAACGCCCACCCCGGTAACCTGCATGGCCCGACCAGGCCGAGTCCGCCAGGCAGACGCCGGCCAGCGGTCCGCGGCGCCGCGCCGCGGTCGCCCTCTCTGCGTTGTTCGGCCAGGTATAGAAACTGGACCTGGGCACGCCAAGCAGGCGAAGCCGGCGTCCCGCAGGGCTCTCGCCGATCGGGTTGGCCAGCGCGACGTGATCTTCCACGGCCAGCACCTGGACCTGCACATTGGGTGCCTTCCCGGATGACGTCCGCCTAACAATCGCTGTTCGGCTCGTGTCATGGGGTGCCTGCTACGACTAGAGGGCCGCGGCCGCGGACCACCTCGAACGGAGCAGCCGATGAACCGGGAAGCAGCCTGTCCTGATGCACAGCGACGGCCAGGCGCAGCCACGACCCAGCCCTGAGGAGGGCATGATGACCGACGGCGCCCGCGTCATGCGCCGGCACCTGCGGGCGTGGCCGCCGACACCGCGAACCGGGGCCGTCGTCATCGCCACCGCCGCCCTGGGCCTGCTGGCGCCGGCATGCAGCGGCAGCTAGTCGTCGGCCGGTTCCGGCGGTTCACTGGCGGCGGGAGGGTCAGCGGGTTCCCCGTCGGCGGTCGCCTACTCGGCCTGCATGCGCTCCCACCGCGTGCCCAACTTCCCTGACCCGCCCAGCAGCGGACAGGTCCTCAAGCCCGACCCGCAGCAACTCGGGGTCAGCACCCCCGGCTCCAGGCCGCCCAAAGATCCTGCCAGCACCTGTACCCGAGCAACAGCGGGACGCTCGGCGCCTCGCTCAGGCAATGCGAGGAAACCGGCAACTGCCCGCAGGCCATGGTGCACCAGGTGATGAACAGCGTGCTGGCGTTTTCTCGTTGCATGCGCGCCCACGGGTGCCGAACTGGCCCGACCCCACCGTCGATTCCGGAGGGCCGCCCCGGCTTCGGCCTAGTCCCTATCCACGGCACCGACTGGAACGGGCCGCAGATCCAAAACAAGATCTACGAATGCGAGCACGTGATGCCCGCAGGCGGAGGGGTTCCAGCGATCTACCCTGGGCGCCCCGGCTGAGCAGCGGAGCTCCCATCGGGCTAGACGAGCACGCCGAAGGACACCAAGCCGAGGGCGAGCCGCCAAGAACTGGCGCTGGGCTGACAGTGCCTCGAAAAGATTGCCGACGACGGTGGAAGGTAACGCCCGCCTGGCGCGGAGCGATGTCGCTGACCAGGTCGCCGAACTGAAAAATCAACCCGGCGCCGGCATCGTGTCCGTCGGTGGCACCAGGCTCGCCGCCTCCCTTGCCGAGAAAGACCTCATCGATGAGTAGCGTCTGTTCGTAAGTCCCGTCGTGCTGGGGGGCGCCAACCCGTACTTCCCGCCACTGCCGAAAAGACTCGACCTCGAACTCATCGACCCGCAGACCTTCTCGCCGGTCGTCTACCTCCGGTACCGGCGGAGCTAGTCCTCCACTCGAGGTCGCCCGCTTTCACCCGCCAGTCCGCATCGACGCCAAACTCCAGCGCTGCACCGACGGCCGCACCAGGCTCGCCGAAGTATGCTGCGCCGCACCGACAGGTTGTCAAAGCACAACTGAGCCGGTCGCAGTCAACTGGCCGCTCCCGCTGCTGCTGCTGCGGCAGCTGCTGTCGTGGCGGCTGAAACGGCTGAAACCGACCAGATGTTGCACGCTCCGACGTTACCGACATCCGGCTCCGCCGCCCTGCGTCGCAGGACGACGCAGGGGGTTAGACGTCAGACAGGACGGACGTTCTCCGCCTGCGGCCCCTTTTGCCCCTGGGTCGTTTCGAATTCGACCTTCTGGTTCTCATTCAGCGACCTGTAGCCGGAGCTCGCGATCGCGGAGAAGTGGACGAACACGTCCGCCGTCCCGTCATCGGGGGCGATGAAACCAAAGCCCTTATCGGCGTTGAACCACTTCACTGTTCCTGTTGCCATCAGTTCAAATCCCTTTATCCGCCATGCCACGCGACTACGCCGCACCGACCGCGAGCCTACCGGTCCTGGCCCCGGAACCGAACACCCTGCCCCGGTTATGGTCTTCCGCAGCACCAGCCGCCGATCCCGGATGAGACAGGGTTCCTCAAGAAGGGGACGATGTCAGCCGGGGTGGCCCGCCAGTACTCTGGCACCCTGCGGGCCGCGACAAACCGCATCAGGAGGACGTCTTCACATCCAGCACGGACGCGTTGGAGGAGTTACTAGCGCGCGGTGCGCGTGCTCGTCGTGCGTGTTCCGGCGCGTTGCCGGGGCGGCAGCGGGCGCGAGCAGCGCTCAGGCGCGAAGGTCTGCAGCCAACGCAGCATGAGGTGGTTTGAAGCCTCCCCCCACAGGGCGGCTCCGGAGGGCCAACATCCTCCATTGTCCACGCAGCACCACATCAAACGACCCTGCCTACATCGAGCCCCCTCTGCGTTCGGGACACACACAAACGATCATGGCCCATCGGCCTACGAAATCCGGCTCGCGTCCGCAGCCAAGTTCGATGCATGCCATTGGGACTGGCCCGGGAGATCCGCCGGCGGGAACGGGGCCGGCCCTCACTCCCGCTACGAAGTCGCCCCCGCCGAATCGACATCCGCCCGCAATTCCAGAGAACTTTGCGCCGCGCGCCAGGGGGATCCGGGATCCGGCGTGGCGAAGCCGGCCTGCGGTGGGCCGCGCGCTTTCGAGGCACCCTGGACAAGCCGAGCGGCCGTGAAGTCGCAGTTCACGGGCTACGACGGGGTATGGAACCTACAGGGCAGGCAAGGTGCGGCCGGAGATGCCCTGTTGTGCCATACAGTCTCAGGAGAGTCTCAGGTTGCATCCCGGAGAATGGCTCTGATGACTACTACCGAGGTGCCGTCGGCCGGGCTCAGCCGTCCCCGGAGGTTGCGGGGGGTCGTGAAGCGCGTCGCGAAGGTGGCGGGGATAGCGATCGTGGCGCTTGTAGCCGTGGTCACGGCGGCGAGCTTCGGCTATAACCTGGCGACCGGTGGGCCAGCGCCGCGACCGGCGCACCTGCTGTTCGCTGAAGGTGGCGGGTGGGACACCCGATACCTCGAGTGGGGCACGCACGGGACGCCGGTCGTTCTGGTGCCCGGCGCGTTCGAGACGGCCGACACCTTCGCCAGGCTCGGACCGGTGCTGGCGAAGAACCACCGCGTGTACGCGATCGACCTGTCCGGCACCGGCTACAGTACGCCGGCCGCGCCATTCAGCGCCGTCCACCTCGCCGACCAGATCCTCGCGTTCCTCAAGACAGAGAAGCTCACCGGGCCGGACGCGCCCGTCCTCGTCGGCCACTCCGCCGGCGCCGCGGAGGTCGGGATTGCCGCGCTGCAAGGCCCCGGGGTTGTCAGGGGCGTCGTTTTCCTCGACGGCGATGCGACCCCGCTCGGCGTTCCGTCGTCTGTGGGCGCGATAGCCGGCACGCTGTTCATCAACCCGTATAAGACATCGGTGCTGCGACTGGCGCTCAGCCAGGACTGGCTGATCAAGGACATTTACAGTTCGCTGTGCGGGCCCGCGTGCCCGCAGCTAGACGAAGCGGGCGTCAACATCTGGCGGTGGCCGCTGGAGCAGGCCGGGTTTCAGGCGGAACTCACGTACACGACTCGTTCTGGGATTACTGCCATGACCCCCGCGCAGTTCGCCGCACTGAAGGCGGTCGGCGTACCGAAACTCGTCGTCGTCGGGGCCGGCGACCCGGAAATGTCGCACTCCGACGCGGCGCTGACGGCACACCGGATCGGCGCCCCGCCGCCGGTTTACGTGCCCGGCCGGCACCTGACCATGATCGCTTCGCCACGCAAGGTCGCCGCCGCCATCGATTCCCTCGGCAGCCGATAGCAAGTACAAGCCCCGCTGCATCGAGCATGGCCCGGTGGTGGCCTCAAATCGGACCCGCCGTAGCCCTAAACGCCTCAGCAACCGCCGCCCTTCGCTGCAGGACGCCCTCTTCGAGCCTGCGGCCGCCGGCTGAGCAGGCCGAAGACCTTCATCGCGCCAGCATCCGGGCCCGCTCACATAGCCAGCCGGCCGGCGGTAAGACGCCCGGCCGGCCCGCAAACCGTCCGCAGGTACTCAAGCTAGGCAAAGAACCGGTCGGCAGGACGTAGCCAGGCCCGCGACTCGAGACGACTAAGCTCCGTCCCTGCAGGGACCGGCACACCTGAACCGGCAGCCGGAAGCCCCGGGACTCGGCTGACCCCGTTGGTGGCGGGACGCTCACCGTTCAGCGCTTTATTTCATGCATCGGCTTGCCGCACTTGCCGAGCGGTATCGGTTTAGGCGTGGGCTGCCGGACAACACCCATGGTTCGGGTGGCCAGTGCGCGTGGCCGAGCTTTCTTTTCTTTCACGCGCACCTTCTTCAGGCGAGGCGCACGATGCCGCCGATCTGCACGGCTCCCAGATCAGGGCTCATGCGAGGGGTGCCGTCCGGAGCTGGGTGATCTGCGCGGCGGCGGTGCGGCGCGGGTGGTGAGGCCGGAGCCGCGGGTTCTTACCAGCGGCTCCGGCCTGTCTTGAGGGCTGGTCAGGATTAATTGGCCACGATGCCAGCTGGTGTGGCGCCAGCGGGCAGCGGAGTCGGGGAGGTGGCCAGCTCGGTCAGGTTGCCGCCGTTGACAGCGAACGTGCCGACCTCGCCGATCCTGCTCTCATCGACATACAGGAATCGGCCGTCGGGGCTGAGCCGGGCGTCGACCGCGCCCACGCCGCCGGTGGAAGCGACGGGGGTGCTGCCCAGCAGCGTCAGCGCGCCGTCGGGACCGATCTTGTAGCGGGAGATGCTGCCGGATCCGGTGTTCACGGTGAACAGGAACTGGCCGTCGTGGGTGATCTCCACCCAGCACGGCGCGGTCTGGTCATCGGCGAACGGGGAGCCCGCGACCGGGGTCAGCTTGCCGTTGATGGAGTCGCTGAACGCGGAAACAGTTCCGGTGCCGGCGCCGACGTTGTGTGCGTTGGACACGAACACCTGGCTGGGGTTGGTCGGCCGGAACTCGCTCCCGAACGGGCCCAGGCCCTGCGACGGGAACGGCGAGCCTGGGGCAGCGGTTAGCCGTCCGCCGGAGCCCACGGTGAAGCTGTCGATCTGGGAGGTTCCCACCTCGGTGCCGACCAGCTTGGTGCCGGTGCTGTTGAATAGCACGTCAGCGGGCGCGGCGTTGGCGGCTAGGGTGACGGTCGTTCCGGGGATCGGATGAAGCTGGCCGAGGAAGCCGAGCCGGAAGCCGGTGTAGTTACTTCCGCCGCTGCCGGAGTTGGCCACACCAGGTTGCCGTGGACCGCGACGCTGTCGGGCAGGAGGCCGCCGGAGGAGACTACGCCACCGGGCACCAGGCTCAGGGAGCCGTCGCGGTGGATCCGCAGCACCGAGATCTGGCTGCTGCCAGCGTCCACCGCGATCAGGAACCGGCCGTCGGGCGTGATCTGGGTCGCGCCTTGCGAGGCCAGCCCGGCGCCGGTCCCGGCCCCGCCAGCCGGGAACGGGGAACCGGCCTCGTGGGTCAGCGACCCGTCCGCGTGCCGGTCGAACGCCGCGATCGTGTTGGTGCCGGCCGTGTTGTCGTTGACGTACGCGTGCCCCACCACTGGCGAGTAACCGGCCGAGGCTGAAGCGGCCGCGGGCACTGCCGTGGCCGCGGCTGTCACCAGGCCGAGGATCAGCGCACCCGACGCGCCGCGTTTCAGGACATGCCTTGCTTCTGGTTTGACATCCCGGGCGCGGGCGGCTGCCCGCTCCCGCCGACGTGATACCAAGTTCATCTGCTGCCTTTCATCCGGCTAACCTGGTCGGCGGCACGGCGCCGCCGCTGCTGCTCACCTTTGGTTGGTGTTCTGGGGCAGCCAGGTCTTACGCGGTGCCGGAGAAATAGCCGCGGAAGGTCGCGGGCCCGAGGTAAGAAACCGGGCGGCCGGCGATGCCAGTAAACGGACACGGGCCGAACGGCCCGCGATGGCGCTTTCGCTGAAAGGACACGCCCAATGACCGTGACACTCGGCATACTCGCGATGCTGGAAGCCAAGCCCGGTAAGGGCGGTGAGCTGGAGGCTTTCCTCAGAGCCGGCCAGGAACTGGCCATCGCCGAGGAAGGCACCGTCACCTGGTACGCGTTCAAGGTCAGTGATACCAGCTACGGCATCTTCGATACCTTCGCCACCGACGACGCGCGCACCGCGCACATCAACGGCCAGATACCGGCGGCGCTGGCCGACGTGTCGGCCGATCTGCTGGCCAGCGACCCAGACATCCGGCCGGTCGACGTGGTGGCTGTCAAGTAACGGGCCCCGCGCGCGGGCCTGGACAGCCAGCTTCACACCGCGTGCAGGCCTGGTCTCGCTGGCAGGAGCTACAGGGGTGTGCGACGAAGCCCAGCTATCGGGCTTCGTCGCACAC
>DASXIA010000154.1:0-11645 GCA_036488155.1 Streptosporangiaceae bacterium
GCGCTGGTACCGGCGCCACAGACGGTGGCCGCCAGTTCCGCTTCTTTCGCCACCCCGCTTAATATCCGGAATGGGACGGTTGGTGGCACGGCAGCCGCCGATCGCGGCTCCGGCGCTCCGGCCGCGCTGCCGGCTGAGGTGAACGCTGCCGAGGCGAACGCTGTCGCTCAGCTGTCGCGCGCGCAACTGGCTGGTCAGCGCGTGATCTATGGCTACCCGGGTCTGACGCCGCCCGCCAGGCTCCTGCGGCTGATCCGGCACGGCGAGGCCGGCGGGGTTGTCTTCTTCTCCGGCAACTACAAGAACCGGTCCCAGTTCACCGCCGCCATCCACCGGCTCGAGACAGCCAACGCTGCCGCGACCAACCCGGCCCGCGGCTACCCGCTGCTCCTGATGACCGATCAGGAGGGCGGCGAGGTTCGCCGGCTCCCCGGTGCGCCCACGCGATCGGAAAAGCAAATCGGCGCGATCAAGCCGCTGTCCGCTGCTGAGACCGCCGCCAGCACGGCCGGCTCCGGCGCTGCGGCTAACCTGCGCGGCTACGGGCTGAACGTTGACCTGGCACCGGTGCTCGATGTCTATCGGCATGCAGGCGATTTCGATGACCGTTACCAGCGCTCGTACAGCACGCGACCGACGGTGGTGTCGGCGCTCGGGGCGAGGTTCGTCCGGGCGATGCAGAAGGGCAAAGTGGCGGCGACCGTAAAGCACTTTCCGGGGCTTGGCGCCGCCACGAGGACCCAGAACACCGACGTCGCGCCCGTCACCATCAACCTGACGGCCGGGACCCTGAAGAACCGGGACGAGAACCCGTACAAGGGTGCCATCGCGGCTGGCGTCAAGCTCGTGATGGTCTCGTGGGCGGTGTATCCGCACCTCGGCTCGAAGCGCCCGGCCGGGCTGTCCTCCGCGATCGTGCAGGGACAACTCCGCAGCGGGCTTGGCTACCAGGGGGTCACCATCACCGACGCGATCGGAGCCGGCGCCCTGCGGGCCTACGGCTCCGCCTCTAACCGGGCGCTACTGGCGGCACAAGCGGGCATGGATCTCATCCTCGCCTCCGACAACATCGCGCAGGGTGTGCAGAGCCTGGGCGGCCTGGAGAACGGCTACCGCACCGGCTCGATGAACCGGGCCGCGTTCCGCGCCGTGGTGACGCAGATCCTGGCGCTGCGCCACAGCCTTCCCGCCTAGCCGAGAGCCCGCCGCGATGGCAGTTAGCTTGACGTCGAGATAATTGATTTACTAGGCTAGCCAGCAGATAGTTTGATATCGAGATACTTGCCGGCTGGTGCCCTCAGGACTGACTCAACGGGCCGCCGGGGCCGGCGGGCAAAACCGGCCAGGGGGAGGGCAAGATGCATGCAGGGCACAACGCAGGGCAGGTCCGCAGGACCCCGCAGAATCCGGAGGCCAGCACGATGACCGGGAACAGCTTCGGCAGCCGCGCCGATCTTGCCGTCGGCGGGACCAGCTATCAGATACACCGGCTGGACAAGGTGGACCGGGCCGGTGACCTTCCGTACAGCCTCAAGATCCTGCTGGAGAACTTGCTGCGGACCGAGGACGGGCTGAACGTCACTGGCGAGCACGTCACTGCGCTGGCGCACTGGGACCCGGCCGCAGAGCCCGACACCGAGATCCAGTTCAGCCCGGCCCGGGTGATCATGCAGGATCTCACCGGCGTTCCGGCCGTGGTGGACCTGGCGGCAATGCGCGAGGGGATGCGGGCGCTCGGCGGCGACGCCGGGAAGATCAACCCGCTGGTGCCGGCTGAACTGGTCATCGACCACTCGGTCGTCGCCGACGTCTTCGGCCGTCCGGACGCCTTCGACCGGAACGTCGAGCTTGAGTTCCAGCGCAACCGCGAGCGGTTCGCCTTCCTGCGCTGGGGCCAGGAGGCGCTGCGCCAGTTCAAGGTCGTCCCGCCGGGTACCGGGATCGTGCACCAGGTGAACATCGAGCACCTGGCCCGGGTCGTCATGACCGCACCAGCCGGCGGCGACGGCCTCGCCGCCTACCCCGACACCTGCGTCGGCACGGACTCGCACACCACCATGCAGAACGGGCTCGGCATCCTCGGCTGGGGCGTCGGCGGCATCGAGGCCGAGGCGGCCATGCTCGGCCAGCCAGTGTCGATGCTTATCCCGAAGGTGGTCGGCTTCCGGCTGACCGGCGAGCTGCCGTCCGGCGCGACCGCGACCGACCTGGTGCTGACGATCACCGAGTTGCTGCGCAAGCACGGCGTGGTCGGCAAGTTCGTCGAGTTCCATGGCGACGGCGTCGCCGCCGTCCCGGTGGCCAACCGGGCCACGATCGGCAACATGAGCCCGGAGTTCGGCTCCACCTGCGCGATCTTCCCGATCGACGGCGAGACTCTTGCCTACCTGCGGCTCACCGGCCGGCCTGCCGAGCAGGTCGCGCTGGTCGAGGCCTACGCCAAGGAGCAGGGGCTGTGGCCCGAGCCAGGCGCCCGCGCCAGATACTCCGAGGAACTGGAGCTCGACCTCGGCACCGTGGTGCCGTCCCTGGCCGGCCCGAAGCGGCCCCAGGACCGGGTTGCCGTCAGCGACGCGAAGACGGCGTTCCGCGAGTCGCTCGGCAGCTTCGTCAAGCTCGACAGGCTCGATGACGACATCGCCGACACGTTCCCGGCGTCCGACCCGTTCGTCCCCGACCGCGAGAACGGCGGCGAAACCGGACCGGCCGACACGCCCGCGCACGCTGCAAGCAGAAGGCCGTCGAGGCCCGTTCCCGTGACGCTGGACGATGGCACCACCACGTCGGTCGACCACGGATCCGTCGTCATCGCTGCGATTACCTCGTGCACCAATACGTCCAACCCGTCAGTGATGGTCGGCGCGGCGCTGGTGGCGAAGAAGGCTGTCGAGGCGGGGCTGGAGCGCAAGCCGTGGGTGAAGACCACGCTGGCGCCCGGCTCGAAGGTCGTCATGGACTATTACGAGCGGGCCGGCCTTACGCCGTACCTGGAGAAGCTCGGCTTCAACCTGGTTGGCTACGGCTGCACCACCTGCATCGGCAATTCCGGGCCGCTGCCCGAGGCGATCAGCGCCGCCGTCGCCGAGAACGACCTCGCGGTTGTCTCGGTGCTGTCCGGCAACCGCAACTTCGAGGGCCGGATCAACCCGGACGTCAAGATGAACTACCTGGCGTCGCCGCCGCTGGTCGTTGCCTACGCGCTCGCGGGCACCATGGATATCGACCTAACGACAGAACCCATCGGAACGGGCGCGTCCGGCCAGGCAGTGTACCTACGTGACCTGTGGCCTGCGCCAGCCGAAATCGAGCGCATCGTCGAGACTGCCGTGGCCGCGGAGATGTTCACCCGCGATTACGCCGACGTGTTCAGCGGCGACGAGCGCTGGCAGGACCTGGACGTCCCGGCAGGCGACACCTTCGCCTGGGATCCGGAGTCCACTTACGTGCGGCACCCCCCGTACTTCGAGGGCATGGAAATGACGCCGAGCCCGGTCACTGACATTCACGGCGCGCGGGTGCTGGCGATGCTCGGAGATTCCGTTACGACCGACCACATCTCGCCGGCCGGCGCGATCAAGACGGACAGCCCTGCCGGGAAGTACCTGACCGACCACGGCGTGCAGCGCGCGGACTTCAACAGCTACGGTTCCCGCCGCGGTAACCACGAGGTGATGATCCGCGGCACGTTCGCCAACATCCGGCTGCGCAACCAGCTGGCGCCCGGCACCGAGGGCGGTGTGACGACGGCACTGCCGTCCGGCGAGCAGATGTCGATCTACGACGCCTCGCGGCAGTACATCGAGGCAGGAACGCCGCTCGTAGTGCTCGGCGGCAAGGAGTACGGCTCGGGTTCGTCGCGCGACTGGGCGGCGAAGGGGACCGCGCTGCTTGGCGTCCGGGCGGTGCTGGTGGAGTCGTTCGAGCGGATCCACCGGTCCAACCTGATCGGGATGGGTGTGCTGCCGCTGCAGTTCCGGCCGGGGGAGAGCGCGGCCACGCTCGGGCTGACCGGTCACGAGGTGTTCGACATCACTGGCATCGAGGCGATGAACTCCGGTGAAACCCCGCGCGAGGTAACGGTCCGGGCCGACGACAAGGAGTTCCGGGCTGTCGTCCGGATCGACACGCCGGGCGAGGCGGAGTACTACCGGAACGGCGGCATCATGCAGTACGTGATGCGCTCCCTGCTGAACAAGCCGTAGCGGACTCCGCGGACGGCCCACAGTGGCTACTGGCGGCTGCCAATAGCGCGGCCTTCTGGGGAGAGCCAGTCCTGTCGCGCGGCTTCCCAGGCAAGCTGCATCCGGGTCCGGACGTTGGCCAGATCCATCAGCGCATGCACCTTGCGCTGCACGGTCCGGACGCTGACCCGGAAGTGCGTGGCAATCGCTTCATCGGTCAGTCCGGCGAGGAGCAGCGAGAGCAGCTGCCGGTCTTCCGGGGAGAGTGTCGAGTCTGCCGCGTGTGCCCTGCCGTTGACCAGATCCAGCCTGATCGCGCTGTCCCAGACGTAGTCGAACAGCGCCAGGAGGGCGTCGAGTAAGGCGCTCTGGTAGATGAGAAGGCCGACTGGCCTGGTGTCCTGCTGGGATACCGGCACGAGCGCCACAGTCCGGTCCGCCGCCAGCATCTTGAGCGGGAGCTTGGGATGCACCCGGATCTGGTCGTTCCCCCGCAGCCCGCTGCGGATTGCGTCCAGTGCCCCGGGTGCCTCTAGCGCTTCGGTCTCGAAGATCGCCCGGTTCTGGGTCGACCTTGGCGGCAGCACCTGTTCGCTAGTCTGCACTGCGACAACTGGCGGCTTGACCATGTCGAGCACCTCTGAGCGGGCAGTGCGGATCAGGTGGAGGGCGTGATGGCGAAGCGCCTGCTGCCCGTGGATGATCTCGAATGCACCGGAAGCCTCCACAGCTAGCCGGCCCGTGCGCCGTCTGTCGGCAAGGCTGTCGAGCATTGCTTGCGCTTTACGCAATTCAACCAGGCGGTTGGAGATCATCGCCTCGACCGTGCCCGGTGGGGAGGCAACGTATCTGCGCGGTTCGTCGCTTGTCCAGGAGACCAGATCCCGTTGAGCAAGATCCGCTAGCGCGGTCCGCGTCTGGGCTTCGGTAAGCCCGGTCGCACCGGAGATCTCCGGGCACGTGGCCGAAGCCAGCGTTGCCATGAACCGGTAGACACGGTCTTCGGCTTCGGTGGCACCTAGCGTCGTCAGCATCGCACCTCCCTCAGAGGAGCGGCTGGTTCCGGTCGACAGCATTTGCGTGGCGTAGCCCGTATCCGGTCAGGCGCTCAGTCGCGGTGCCCGGTGCCCGCGGACTGTTGACGGGCGCATTCGAGCGGAGTGCTGCCGGCTTGCTCTGGCGGACGACGCGGGACTCGCCGCGGCAACGTTGCGACTTGGGGTAACTGCCCGGACCGCAGGTTCGGGTGCCGTCGGCGTCTCGACCCGCAACCGGAAACCGACACCGCGTACCGAGTCGATCAAGGCCGGCGCTCCGGCCTCGCGCAGTTTTCGCCGAAGGCGCTTGACGGTGGTGTGCACTGCGGCGGTATCACCGAGCCACGCCTCTCGCCACACTGCGCGGTACAGCCGCTCGTGCGCCCATACCTGTGCGGGCGGCTCAGCAAGGCAGCTGACAATCCCCCGCTCCAGCCTGGTCAGCGGCAACAGGTTTCCGTTCCAGGCCACTCGCTGGCGTAACGTGTCGATCTCCAGGCCGCCGAGCCTCGTCACGGTGCCGGCGTCACCTGACTGATCGAGGTGCGAGGTCAGCAGGCCACTTCCGAACGCGTCTACTGCAGTCGGGTAATCCGGGACCATCAGCAGCACAGATTCGCCCGGCAACTGCCGGGCGAGCTGCGCCCGCGCCGTCGCCTCGCGGGTGACGGCGACGACCAGCACTATGTCCTCTGTGGTGACCTTCACTGTGCGCACGCCGAGCTCATGCGACACTGACTTGACCCCGCTTCCGTAGGCACCAGAAACTGCTTCCTTCAACGACGCTGAATGCTGGCTGAGTAAGAGTCAAGAGTTGCTAATTGGCGTATTACCGTCAATGTCACCTTAAGGCCAGCTTGTGTTACTGCCCGTCACGGTAGGGCGTGGCGGACTTCTGACAGCAAGTCGCTGAGCTCCTGTCCGGTTCGTTTCCGCTCGGCTGCGGACGCCGCGCTGGACAGTAGCGCGCAGACCGCCGATCTGGCGGGTCGGGGCACCAGTAACTAGGCACCCGCAAATCAACGGGAGCCGTATCTGCCGGGCCGTATTGGCATCTTGATAGCTGAGCGCTTTCAGCATGCTTTCAGGTAACCGCATGCTGAGGTCTGCGCGCAGGACCACCTCGGCGTCAGGGAGGATTGATTGCAGTGAGGCTCACCCGAGTGCGCATCATGGCGGCGGCCGCGGGATTGGCGGCTTCCGGAGTTGTGGCGGGAGTCGTCGTGGCGGCTGGGCCGGCATCTGCTGGCCCGGCAGCAGCAACAGCGACCAGAGTGGTGCTGGTCAATCAGTGCAGCGGCAAGGGCCAGGTACGGCCGCACCCCAATATTCCGCTGCCGGGGTGCATGACAGGCAACGAGCTCATCGGCAAGGCGAGCTGGACGAGTTGGGGCTCGGCGGCCTTTGGCAAGGGCGACCTCGAGGTCAACAACTGCACGCCGAGCTCAAGCTGCGGCCCCAGCCAGTTCACCAAGTACCCGATCCTGATCGTGCTCTGGCGAGCCAGGCCGTGGCAGGGCGGCGGCCGCTACTTCAGCCGGATGACGTATATCTTCACTGGCAAGAAACCGCGCCACGCGGCAGTGACGCACACGGTCACCTGGCCGGCCGCTGCGCAGTAGGCGTGCTGCTGGCTGATCACGGAGACTTATGCATGCCCCCACATGTATAAGTCTTCAGGATCATGGAGGCCGCGCCCGATTGCGCGATATCCGGCGGGTAAAACTTCCGGCATATCGCCAGCAAACGGCCCCTAAGCACGCCGCAGCTACTACTGTCGGGCCGGTGAGAGTTTTGTTGCCGCAAAGCAAGTACGAGTGACAGGCGTCACTGCGGCAGCCGTGCCGTTGTCTACCCCGGCACTCTGGCTGACAGGCGTGGAGCGCGGCCTGATGTTTGCCGGCCTGGCGCTGGCGCTGGGCGGGCTGGCCGGCCGGGGACTAGCCAGGCACTATAAAGGCGCGATGCCAGGTCCGCTACCGCCGCCCTGGGCGCTGCGCGGCGCGCTCGTCGGCCTGGCCGCGAGTTGCGCGCTGCTAGTGACAGCGCTGGCTGGCCCTGGCCTCGCGGAGGGTCTCGCTCAGCCGGCCCCGCCAGGACTGCGATCGGGCGGAACCGCCGAGATCGCGGCCGTCGAGGCCGTGCTGTTCGCGCTCGCCGCGTTGGTGCTCCGGCTGCGCCGGCCGGGCTGGGGAGCAGTGCTGCTGGCCGGGGTGGTGCTGGCCGAGGGAATCCGGTCGCATCCCGAAGGCGTCATCCCGGTGGCCGGCGCGCTGGTTACTTACTGTCATCTGTTGCCGGCCGTACTCTGGGCCGGGATGCTCGCTTACGCGCTGCGCACAGCGATTGCCTGGCGCGCCCATCCGGTTGCGGCTCAGGGCATCATCCGGCTGTACGCCACGGCGGCGGCGTGGCTGTTCGCTCTCGTCGTGATCACCGGGGTCGTGTCCGCGCTCGTGCTGGTGCCGCTGCACTCGCTGCTGACCACGGCCTATGGCGGGTTCCTCATCGCCAAGGCAGTGATCGTCGGCGTGGCCGCGGGACTGGCCGTAGCCGGCCGGATGTGGCTGCGCCGGACAGCTGCGCCAGGAGTCGGCCCGGCGCTCGTGACCAGGCTGGAGATCTGCGCGCTCGCCGCGGTGCTGGCCGTGGCCGGAATCCTGACGGTCCTGACACCGCCCGCGAAGCCAAGCTCGGCGCAGTCGGGACCTGCCGTCCGCGCGGCTTGGCAGCATCCTCGCCTCTCCCCGCCAAGCTCCACGTGAATTCTCAGGGTTTAAGCTGACAGACGCTCCCGCAGGGAGAACTACGCTCCTGGAATGACTGTGGATGACGATGCGGGAAGAAGCCTTCCGGTGTCTCAGTTCCCGCCGGCGCGGGTGTCCGCTCGTGGGCGTGGCTGGTACCGGGGTGACTGCCATGTACATTCTGTGATCTCCAACGGCGGCGAGCTGACGCCGGAGCAGCTCGTGGTGGGAGCCCGTGCGGCGGGGCTTGATTTTCTGGCGACCACAGAGCACAACACTGCCGACACGCATGGTGCCTGGAGCCGGTACCTCGACGACGATCTGCTGGTGATCCTGGGCCAGGAGGTGACTACCCGGACCGGGCACTGGCTCGCGCTGGGGGTACCGCCAGGACAGGTAGTCGACTGGCGCTATGGCGTGCGGGACAACATGGTTGACCGGCATCTGGACGAGGTCCACCGGGCCAGCGGGCTCTGTGTGGCGGCCCACCCGCACGCGCCGTACGCCTCGGGCACTTTCATGTACCCGTACCAGGGCTTTGACGTGGTCGAGGTGTGGAACGGGCAGTGGAGTTCGGACGTGCCATGGCAGGCGGACAATGAGGCGGCCCTGGCCGAATGGGGACGCAGCCTGGCTACAGGTATCCACCAGGGACGGTGGCGGCCCGCGATAGGTAACAGCGACACTCATCTTGAGGACCAGATCGGCATCCCGCACACCGTCGTGCTGGCCGACGAGCTGAGCGTCAAGGCGATCCTTGCCGGTATCCGCGCTGGCCGCTGCTGGATCGCCGCATCGGACGCCATCGAGCTGTCATTTACAGCCTCTGCCGGGGATCAGACCGCAGGGATCGGCGAGCGGTTGACGAACGGCGATGAGCCGGCCGTGGTGCGAGCTGACGTACGCGGCGTGCCCTCCGGTGTGGCCAGCTTCCACACCGAGAAAGGAAAGGTGCACGGCGCATCATTGCCCGGCACAGGATCGGGCACGGTGGAGTGGCACATCAGCGCAGCGGAGTCGGGGTTCATCCGCGCCGAGGTCCGCGACTTGAAAGGCCACATGGCGGCTCTCACTAACCCGATCATCCTGGCCTGACCGCCATCCTCACCAGCTGTGGCAAACGGCGCGCTGCGTCGATCAGGCAAGCGCCCGCGCGCAGAACTCCCCCCTCCGGCATGCCCTCGCGACCTTCGCATGCGGGGTTGTGGGATATAGCGTCTCTTACGTGGCGGTGAATGTGGAGCAGGCCGAGGACTGGAACGGAGCCAGCGGGCGGGAGTTCATCCAGCAGCGTGAGCGGCATGAGCGGATGCTGGCCCGGCTAAGGACGCGGTTGCTCGCCGCCGCGCGGGTCCAGGACGGGGAGAACGTTCTCGACGTCGGGTGCGGCTGCGGTGATGCGACCATCCTCGCCGCACGCGCCACCGGCAGCGGGCACGCCCTCGGCGCCGACTTCTCCCGGATCCAGGTGGCCGAGGCGCGCCGGCTCGCCGCTACTGCTGGCGTGGCTAATGCCAGGTTCGAAGGTCGCCGACGTCCAGGTGCACCCGTTCGGGGCCGGGGCCTTTGACGTGGTGCTGAGCAGTTTCGGTGTGATGTTCTTTGATGACCCTGCGGCGGCGTTCGCCAACCTGAGGAAGGCGCTGCGGCACGGCGGCAGGCTGGCGTTCCTGTGCTGGCGCACCCGCGAGGAGAACCCCGTCTTTACCACCGGGTTCGCCGAGGCAGCGGCGTTACGCGGCCTCGGCGAGCTGCCCGGGCCGTCGGCTGCTTTCTCCCTCGCTGACACCGGCCGGGTGAGCGCATTGCTGACCGGCGCGGGGTTCGGCGGTATCGAGTTCGCCAAGGCAGACGAGCCGATGCTCATCGGCCGTGATGTAGACGACGTGCTCGAGTACGAGCGTGCCTCCCCGACCGCCACCGAGATCCTGACCGGGCTCAGCCCGGCACAAGCCGCCGAGCTGACCAGACAGGTCCGGGACCGCCTGGTGGCATACGTGTCGCCAGGTGGCGTGACCATGCCCGGCGCGGCTTGGCTGGTCACGGCACAAGCTGTATGACCCGGTCCTTTTGCTGAGCCGCCAGGGCGTGCATTACTGGAATCTCCTTCCCCGACAGGACCGAGCTCGACGTCGTGCGGGGCCCCCGTCGAGGGCATAACCGAACTGAAGGCGCCCGAGGGGGGATTGATATGTCTCAGGCGGCCGGGGGAGCCGCTAGATCGGCGTATGCGCACGTGCGCGCTGCGCACCTCAGCATGGTTCAGGCGGCACTGGAAGACCACATTGCGCGCTTGGACTGGCCGCAGGAGCGGATTGAGCGCTACCGGGACCATCGGCTGCGGGCATTGCTGGCGTATGCGCGCGAGCGCTCGCCCTTTTACGCGGCGCGGCTAGGGGATCTTGATCCATCGACGGCAACGGCTGCGGATCTTGCGAGATTGCCGGTGCTGACCAAGCCCGAGGTGCTGGACCAGTGGGACGCAATAGTGACGGTTCCTGACCTCGACCGCGAAACCGTTGAGCAGGCCCTTGCCGCGCAGACGTGGTATTCGTATACGCCTGCGGGCCAGCAGTTCTTCAGTTCGGGTGGGTCGAGCGGTGTACGCGGCGTGTATGTGTGGGACTGGGAGCTGTTCGTGACGCTCGCTTGCCTCGCATGGCGGACTCAGCTGCGGGACGGGCGGCTCAACCAGCTACCGCTCCGCGAACGGCCGCGGCTTGCGGTGCTGGAGGCAGGCAAGCCGCCGCACGCCGGCACGCCGCTGTTCGATATACCGACCGTGCCGGGCATGGATACGGCCGTGATTCCGGCTGGCGCGCCGTTCGGCGAGATACTGGCCGCAGTCACCGCAGTCCGGCCCACGCACCTGGTCGGGTTCCCGTCGGTGGTTGCGCGGCTTGCCCGCGCCGCCCTGGTCGGCGAATTGGAGATCAGGCCCGTCCAAGTGAGTACGAACTCCGAGCCCCTCACTGATGCGGACCGGCAGGTGATCCGCGACGCCTGGAACGTTCCGGTCTATAACCTCTGGGGATCTACAGAGATCGGCGTCCAGGCCGTCGGATGCGCTGATAGCGACGGGCTGCATGTGTGCGAGGACGAAGTCGTGCTTGAACGGGTCGACGACGCAGGCTCGCCAGTCGCCCCGGACCAGCCCGCCGCACGGGTTCTGGCGACCGGGCTCGCCAACCGGACGTTCCCCTTCATCCGCTATGACCTCGGCGACGAGGTCACCTACCTGCCTGGCCAGTGCGCGTGCGGAAGCCGGTTCGCGCGCCTTGCGAACGTCGCCGGGCGGCGCGATGACGACTTTCACTATCCGCTTTGCACAGTGCCGGCAGGCGTCTTCCGGCACGTGCTCGGCATCGATCCCCGCCTCTCTGAGTACCAGGTCCGGCAGACGCCGAACGGTGCCGAGGTCCTTGCCGTGGGATCCCCTGACACTGCTGAGCTGGCCTCATCGCTGATCGCCGCACTGCGCCGCCTCGGGCTGCCAGACCCGCAGGTCCGGATCTGGACGGTCGACAGGATCCAGCGCAACGATGCAACAGGGAAGCTAAGCCGCTTCATCGCCCTGCCGGATAGCAGCCGGGCGCGTTGATGGCGACAATGGCTGCTGCTGCCCTGGCCTGGCTGATCCCGTAATCCGCGGCGCTCGGTGTACAGCTGCGGTGCTGGCC
>DASXIA010000184.1:0-4947 GCA_036488155.1 Streptosporangiaceae bacterium
ATCGTGCACGCCTACGGCTACCTCATCATCGTGGCCGGCGACGGCACATTCACCTTCACCAAGCCCGACGGGACCCTAGTCCCTAACTGCCCGCGCCTTCCCGAGGCTGACGCCGATCTCAGCAGCCAGCACCAGGCCGACGTCGCCGCGCACACCATCATCCCCGCCGGGCTCGCCGACAAGTTCGACCTCGACCAGACCATCTGGGCCTATTTCGCCAACGCCAGGCTCGCCGAGGAACGCCGCCAGGAACACGAGCTGGAGCAGGAGCTAGCCGGCCTGTCAGAGCACCATGATGAGTATGTGACCCAGGGTGACGCCGATGGCTATCTCGCAGCATGCGGCCTGCAGGTGCCCGGATAGCCGGCCTGGCAGCGACCGGGGCGAGTGAGTAACGACCAGGAAAAGGCGGCCAGCATAGGATCACAGCGTTAACCGATCGCGGTGGAGCGGCTTGTGAGAACCCGGAAACCGGAGACGCTGCTGCCGAATCTGCGGCTCGACGACTTGCTCGCCGAACTGCAGGTCCGGCTGCAGGCTGTGCTTGCGACGCGAGACCGGGTCAATGCTCTGTTCGATGCTGTTGTGGCGGTCGGCAGCAACCTCGACCTCGAGGTTGTGCTGCGCGGCATCGTCGAGTCAGCGGTCACTCTGGTCGACGCGCGCTACGGCGCGATGGGAGTGATCGGCGAGGGCGGCAAGCTCGCGGAGTTCATCCCGGTGGGACTCAGCGAGGATGAGATCCGCCGGATTCATCACTGGCCCGAGGGCCGGGGCCTGCTCGGCGCGCTGATCACCGACCCCAAGCCGCTCCGGCTCGCAGATCTCGGAAGCAATCCCCGGTCGTCAGGATTCCCGTCCGGTCATCCTCCGATGACGTCATTCCTGGGAGCGCCGATCCGGATCAGGGACGAGGTCTACGGGAACCTGTACCTGACCGAGAAGTGCGGTGGCGGCGAGTTCGACGAGGAAGACGAGGCAGTTCTGGTCGCGCTCGCGGCGGCTGCCGGCGTAGCGATCGAGAACGCCAGGCTGTACGACGAGGCACGCCGGCAGCAGCGCTGGCTGACTGCCAGCGCGGAAGTAACCAGGTCCCTGCTGTCCGGAGCGGACATTAGTGACGCGCTGGCACTGATCACCGCAAGCGCGCTGGAGATGTCGGGCGCTGATCTCGTCGCGCTTGCGCTGCCGACTCCCGACCGGAGCCAGGTGCGACTCGAACACACCGCTGGCTCGGGGGCGGCTGCAGCGCTCGGCCTGACGCTGCCGACCTCGGGGTCAGCGTCTGGCCGGGTGCTGAGTACCGGCGAGATCATGCGCGTCGACGACTTCTGCCATGACGACCGGATCGCGCCCGTGGCGAGAGAGCGCATGAACCTGGGCCCGGCGATCCTGGTGCCGCTCGGGGAGGCGGGCAACGTCCGCGGCGTGCTCACCGCTGGCCGCCGGCCCGGTGCCATGCCGCTGGCACCTGCCGCTGCGGACATGCTGGTTACCTTCGCCACCCAGGCCGGGATCGCGCTGGAACTTGCCGAGCACCGCCGCCAGGCTGAGCGGGTCGCGGTGTTCGAAGACCGGGACCGGATTGCCCGCGACTTGCACGACCTGGTCATCCAGCGTCTGTACGCGACCGGCATGTCACTGCAGGGCGCAGTCGGGCTCATCGGCACTCCGGAAGTAGCGGAGCGGGTCAACGGCGCGGTCGATGCTCTGGACGAGACGATCAGGGAGATCAGGTCGTCGATCTTCGCGCTGCAGACCAGGCAGCCGGAGCGGCCGGCTGGGCTGCGTGCGCGGATCTTTCAGGTCGCTGACGAGATGACTGGTCCGCTGGGCTTCCCGCCGACGCTGGAACTGGTAGGGCGGCTCGATGACGACGTGCCGCACGATGTTGGCGACCACCTGCTCGGCGCGCTGCGTGAGGCCCTGTCTAACGCTGCCAGGCATTCCGGCGCCAGCAAGGTCGGGGTCCAGGTGAGCGCCCAGGGCGAACTGTCGCTGATCGTGCGCGACAACGGCTCCGGCATCAAGCCTGGCGGCCGCCGCAGCGGGCTGCGCAACCTCGAGCAGCGCGCGGTCGAACTCGGCGGCACGTTCCGGCTCGCGCCGGCCCCCGGCGGGGGCACCGAACTGGACTGGCGAGTGCCGCTGGCAGCTGGTGAATATGGCTAGTGCTGGTCGAAGATCCGGGACGCGTACGCGGCTGCCTGGGTCCGGCGCTCCATCCCGAGCTTGGCGAACACCGCCGAAACGTAGTTCTTCACGGTCTTCTCGGCCAGGTACATCCGCTGGCCGATCTGCCTGTTGGTCAGGCCCTCGCCGATGAGCTCAAGGATCTTGCGCTCCTGCGGGGTCAGCCCGGCCAGCGGGTCCGACTTAACGGCCTGGTCGCGCATCCGCGCCAGCACCTTGCTGGCCGCCTCCGGGTCGAGCATCGACTCGCCCGCAGCGACGGTCCGCACCGCGCCGACCAGGTCAGTGCCTCTGATCTGCTTGAGCACGTATCCCGCCGCGCCGGCCATGATCGCGTCGAACAGCGCTTCATCATCCCCGAACGAGGTCAGCATCAGGCAGGCGACCTCCGGGTGCCGGGAGCGGATCTCCCGGCAGACGGTCACCCCGTCCCCGTCGGGCAGCCGGACGTCCAGGACCGCGACATCGGGCATCAGCGCCGGGATCCGCGCCAGGGCGGCCTCGGCCGTCCCTGCCTCGCCGATCACGGTGATGCCGGACTCGGCCTCCAGCACGTCCTTGACTCCGCGGCGGACGATCTCGTGGTCGTCGAGCAGGAACACCCGGATGCCTGCCTTGGCCTGCGCCTGGTCCGCCATCAGCTGTCGCCTTTCACGCGGTGACCAAAAACGTCATTACTACCGGGAACGTCGCTCTACCGGGCCGGTCACCTCAACCCTAGCTGCGGCCGTCCGGGCCAGTGCAGGACCAAAGTCCCGCCGATCACCTGCCGAAGGGCTCAGATTTCGTCCCTGGTGCCGCCTGGTGTGGAGCTGACGTGCGTCGCCAGCTCCTGATCCGAGCCTGCCAGCCCGGCAGCGTCCCGCACCGGAGGCATCTGTCCTGCAGTCCTGGGACTAATGGCCTTTGCTGGCCCGCACGCCGAGCATCGGGTTGAGGTCGCCCGGCCGGCACGACGCGGGCAAAGTCGCCGGGCCAGACCATGGCGATGTGGCCGTCTGACAGCCATTTGACGATGTAAGGCGGTGAGCCGTCCTCGTGCGGCACGCTGATGATAAGGCCGCTCCTGGCCGCATCGCCCTCGGCTATGAGCCGGTCGCCCACGTGTGCGTACATGACGGCTCTCCCTGCCTGCGCGTCGTCTGTTTCTCCAGGGTGCCCGCCGGGGTCGGCGGCAGGCAGCGGGCATGCGGCCTTGCTGGCCGGGACGTTCGCCACCTCACGCTCGGCTGTCCGGCCTCGAGCGGCTCGATTTACGACACGACCTCGCCCTGCGCGCTTGGGGTCGCGTGCGCTGCGGGGCTGGCCGGCTCATCGGCTGGCTGGCTCCAAACATGGCGCCAGATGAGCCGGTGTACTGGGACCAGCCGCGGGATGTCCCGGAGGCCTGGGATGAACGGGACGAGTAGCAGGAGGATGGTGGCAATGCCGGTGAGGTAGACGGCCCAGACGTCGACGCTTGCGGACGAGTTGAACGGCGCGACGTGGTACCAGAGCTGATACAGCCAGAGCCATGGCTGTCCGGGGTAGCTGCCGGTCTCGTTCATGACGCCCCATTGGCCGCCGGTCAGGTGCAGCGAGGTGGCTAGATTGGCGTAATAGCCGCCGTCGGCGATGAACAGCAGCGGCTTGGTGTAGTTGGTGCCGTAGAACTTCGTCTGCGCGAGCAGGTCGGCGTCCAGCGTCCCGCTTTGCGCGGCCTTGAGCTCGTAGGACATCATGACCGGCACCGGGCCGGCCGCCGGCACGGCCAGGAGCCCGTTGCTGAACGGCACCTTGTTGCTGGTCAGGGCCTTGTCATAGGCCGTCGCCCAGCTCAGCTGCTGGGCCGGCGACGCGGTGGTGTAGGTGCTGAGCGCGGTTGCCAGCGCCGGCGTGGTCGGTGCCAGCTTCGATAGCGGCGAGATGACGAAGGTCTGGGAGGCGTCGATGGGCTGGGTCACGCCGGCCAGCTTTTGCCAGTTGACTGGCCCGACCTGCTGCACCGCGCTGCTGCCGGTGTTGTAGGGCGGTCCGTACGATGCCGCCAGCGCGGTGCCGTCCAGTTCGGCGGCGGCCGTTCCCACGAAGTCGGCGGCGCTGGCCTTCGCCCAGGTCTGCACGCTCAGCGGCGGCAGGTCCGGCGAGGACAGCAGCCCGGCCATGATCAGCACCAGCGCCCCGGCGATCGCGACGGCGACGGTGCCTTCCTTCAGGATGTCGTAGCGGCGGGTCGGACCGCGCCATGGCGCCGCGTCGGCAGCCGCGGCGGCCTTGCGATCAGCGCGGCTGCGCCACAGCGGGGTCCGCGCGGGCAGCGGATGCGAGACACCGCGCACCCGGACCATCAGGACGTGCGCGCCAACGATCGCGATCAAGATGACCGGGATCAGCACGATGTGCCACATCAGCATCTGGCCGAAGTTCATCGCGTTCCAGATCGCGCCGATCCCGGCCGCGTTGAACGCGTCTTTGCCGCTGGTGGAGATCCATTGGGAGTCGAAGTTCTGCTGGGACAGGTAGCCGGTGAAGCACTCCACCACGGAGGCCCCGAAGGCCACGACGCCGGTGATCCAGGTCATCGCCCGTCGGCCGCGCCATGCCGCCATCCAGAACTTGCCCCACAGGTGGATGACCATGAAGGCCATGAACAGCTCGACGCTCCACAGGTGGATGCTGTTGAAGAAGTGGCCGACCGAGTTGTAGTGGTACCAATCCGGGCCGCCGAGCGCGAGTGCGAACCCGGAAATGATGGCCAGCCCGAGAGTGGCCAGC
>DASXIA010000193.1:0-37887 GCA_036488155.1 Streptosporangiaceae bacterium
GGCCGGGCTCGGGGACCTCTTCCGCGAACTCGGCGACCTGGCGCTGGCGACGGTCGGCTACAGCGTGCTCGGGATGGCGCTGGGCCAGTTCGTCCGGTCCGCGGTCTTCGCGGTCATCATTGGCTTTGCCTGGCTGCTCGCCATCGAGAACATCGTTACGCGCATTGTTCCCAGTACCGAGCAGTGGCTGCCGGGGGCGTCGATCCTGGCGGTGGCGTCCGGCGGCGCCGAGGGCGTGAAGTACGGGCACGGGCTGATCCTCGGGGCGGTTTACCTCGTCGTCGCGATCGTGGCGGCGATCGCGGTCTTTCTTCGCAGCGACGTGACAGCCTAGCCGCCGGAGTCTCTGGGTCGAAGCCGATCCGCCGGTCGCGAGCGAGCCCGTGCCCTGAGACGGACCGAAATCAGGATGTTTTTTCGGTCAGAGAACGGCAGCGTGGGCCAGAGTAGTCGTCAAGCCAGATCAGCCCGGCCGGATCAATCCGGTCTGATAGGCGCGCGGGCGCGACAAGATGCCGTCGTCCCGGCTACATCTAGCTGAAGCCCCGGCTGGCGGCCTGGCCGATGGCGGCGCGTTACCCGCGTCCGGTCACGGCCTTCAGCTGTTGCGGGTCGCGATGCCCTGCGCGATACGTGCCTTTGGGGGCTGTCGAGGACGACCGCTCGTGCCGAATAGCGAGGGGTTGGGAGGTGCGCATAGTCATGCGGCCATTCGCATGCCTACTCGCGCCCGGGGCGCCGGACGACGACCGTAGATCTTCTGCAATTCAGCCTCGTCGCACGCCGTCGGCGCGCGCGTAACGCCGAATAGGTTTGGGGAGAGGACCAGGCTGATCAGCCGGTGGCCAGCAGCCATATGTGCCAGTTATGGGCCTCCGGCATTCATGCGGGTGATCGCACGGTTGCCCGGCTTGTGCATTTGGTCCGTCTCGTCTGAGTGGACACCATCGGCCCAAAGGTGCTCACCTTCTGGGCTGCGCCCCTGCGACAGGAAGGGGCCGTGACCATCGCGTTATCCGTTTTGCCGACTTGTGCGGCTATCCGAAGCGGAAACGGGGAGTCTCCGTTGACGGGGAATGAGTGAGCCCTGGTCCTGCCCACTTTGCTATACGGCTGCCTTTTCCGGCGGCGAACGGCCGGGATCTCGGCCTCGCCCGGCGGCCGGTCCGAGCGCCGTGTGCCGCGAAATGCTGCGGTCCGCAACCGCATCGTAGGCACAGTCCCGGGGAGAGGACGACTGGACATGACCGGCCGGAGCACGCCCCCGCCGCCGTCGGCTTGTCAGTACTCGACGACCTGCGGGAGCGCCGCGCTCACGCTCGAGCACAGCCCTGGCGGGATAGCCGGGAGGCCCCGACCGCTAAGGCGGCCCGCCTCACATGCCGGCCTTGATGTAGCTGATGCCGTAGACGCGGTCCACGGTGATCTCGATGATCACCCGGTCGGCGGCGGCCAGGTCTGCTTCCGCCGGTGGTTCGGTGCCTGCCATTCCCGGGATCCGGGACCAGACAGCACCGGTATCCGCGCTGATCCCGGTCGGCACCACGCGGGCCCGGCCCTCCAGCGTCGCTGACAGGTAGGGCGCGCTGGTGCCGGCGACGCACAGCGAAGCCCAGCGGTCACGCCTGACGTCGCAGGCCTTGGCGCGCTTGGACTCGGTCGAGATGAGAAGGCGGTTGCCCTCGACCGCGTAATACACCACCGACTGGCGGACCGTGCCGTCGGCTCGGCGGGTGCCGAGCACGCCGACGGGATTGTCCTGGAGGAAGGCCCGCAACGCTTGGCTGATCGTGATCATTCCTCTGCTCGCTCGTCGACGGTGTCACAGGTGAAGGGGGAGCGGTCAAGTGCCGGCGGCCAGCACGGAGATGCCCGCGCGGCTCGGCCTCCGATGTGGACGGCGGTTCACCGCAGCGCCATCCCGCCGTCGACGAGGACTACCTGACCGGTGACGTATTGGGCGGCAACCAGCCCGAGGCAGGCGTCGGCGACGTCCTGCGGGGTGCCCGACCGCCGCAGCGGTGCCATCTGCGTGACTGCTGCGCGGATGGTGTCCCAGTCGGCCGTCCACGGCGTGTCGATCAGCCCGGGCGCGAGGGCGTTGACGCGGATCTGCGGCCCGAGCGTGCTGGCGAGCAGGACCGTGAGGTGGTTCAGGGCCGCCTTCGAGACCGCATAGGGAATGGACGAGCCGGTCGGCCGGATCCCGGCCAGAGAGGTGATGTTGAGAATGACGCCGTCACCGGCGGCCCGCAGGTGAGGCGCAGCCGGCCTGATCACGTTCCACGTGCCGAGCACGTTGACCCGGAAGATCCGCTCCCAGACCTCGTTCGTGCAGGCGTCGAGATCGTGATGCGGGATGATTTCAGTGGTGCCGGCGTTGTTCACGAGGATGTCGAGCCGACCGTACTGCTCGACGGTGGTCGTGACCAGCCGCGCCGCTTCGGCCGGGTCGCTGATGTCGGCCTGCACGTAAGCGGCGCCGGGCAGTTCGGCGGCAAGTCGCTCGCCCGCCGTGACTGACGAACTCGAGTTGACCACGATGCTGGCGCCCCGCTCGGCCAGCGCGGTCGCGATCGCTGCCCCGATCCCGCTCGACGAGCCCGTCACCAGCGCGACGCGGCCGCGCAGGTCAGCCACGTCTCACCAGCGTGATCACCAGGTCTGTCGTCATGGTCGATATCCTGATCATTCGATCAGGGTATTGTCAAGATCCTGATCGTTTGATTAGGATCGTCCGCATGGCGCAGATGGCGGCAGCAGGACGTACGGTCCGGCCCTCGGCGGACGCCACGCGTGAGCGGATCCTGGCTGCCGCGCTGGACCTGTTCTCCGAGCTGTCGTTCGACGGCGCGACAACCCGGGAGATCGCGGCGCGCGCCGGGGTGACCCAGCCGCTGCTCAACTACCACTTCAGCTCGAAGGACGAGCTGTGGCGGGCCGCGGTGGACGGGCTGTTCGAGGCGCTGAACCGGGCCCTGTCCGAGCGTGAGCTAGGGCTGCGCGGAGTCGACGAGCTGACCGTCGCCCGGCTGCTCGTCCGCGAGTTCATCTACTTCTCGGCGGCCAATCCGCAGCTGCACCGGGTCATCACGCAGGAATGCAAGACAGACGGACCGCGCATGGACTGGCTCGTCGAGCGCCACATCCGGCCGCTCTACGAAACGACCACCGAGCGGCTCGCGCGTCTGGCCCGAAACGGCCACGTTCCTGACATACCCATGGCTCACCTGTACTACATCATCACCGGAGCGGGGCCGACGATGTTCGTGCTCGCGCCCGAATGCCGGCGCCTCGCCGGCATCGACCCGCAGGCGCCTGAGGTCGTCGAGGCGCACGCGGACGCCGTCACCGCGCTCATCTTCGGGCGCTGAGCAGCAAAGGACGAACCCATGCGACACGACCTGGAACTCGCCTACGTCGGTATCGAAGTGCCCGACCCGGCCACGCTGACGCCGTTCTTCGGTGCTGTCATCGGCCTGGTCGCCGGTGACAGCGACGGACCGCCTGGGACGGTGACGTGGCGCAACGACGACAAGGCCCGCCGGCTGCTGATCCAGCCAGGTCCTGCCAACGACGCCTGCGTCGTCGGCCTCGAAGCGATCGACGCCGCCGCGTTCGACCGCACCGCCGAGCGGCTGGCGGACCACGGCTACCAGCTGACTGAGGCACCGAAGACCGACGCCGAGGCGCGCCGGGTCGACCGCCTTGCGCACACCGAGGCGCCCTGGGGTGTCCGGGTCGAGCTGGTTCAGGGTCTCCAGGACGCGGCGGCGCCGTTCGCATCACCGCTCGTTCCCGGCGGGTTCTACACCCGCGGCGTCGGCCTTGGCCACGCGGTGTTCGCGACGATGGCTTTCGACGAATCACACGAGTTCCTGGTCGGCGGGCTCGGCTTCGCCCAGTCCGACTGGCTGGAAACCGAGATCGCGGCGGGCTTCGAGCTACAGGTGCGCTTCTACCACTGCAACACCCGGCACCACACGATCGCCCTAGCCAGGGCACCGTTCGAGCTGCCGCAAAAACTCCATCACCTCATGTTCGAAACCAACGACCGCGACGACGTCGGCGCCGCGTTCGACCGGGTCTGGGCCACCGACCTCGCGATCCCCAACGGCCTGGGCCGCCACGACAACGACGGCATGTTCAGCTTCTACGTCGCCAGCCCGGCCGGGTTCCAGGTCGAAGTCGGCCACGGCGCCCGGGTCATCACCGACGACTGGGACGACAACCGCCGCTACGACCGCATCAGCGCCTGGGGCCACCAGCCGCTGCGCCAGTCGTGACCGGGGCCGACGCCGACGTGGCCGTCGTCGGGTACGGCCCGGTCGGAATGACGCTGGCGATCCTGGTCGCTCAGCGCGGTCATTCGGTGGTCGTGGCCGAGCGCCAGCCCGCTTCCTACCTCCTGCCCCGCGCGGTCCATTTCGACCACGAGGTCGCCCGGATCTTGCAGTCGGCCGGCCTCGGCTCCGCGCTGCCGGGGATGACGGAGCCGGTTGACGAGTATGAATGGCGCAACGGCGAGGGCACGACCTTGCTGCGGCTGGGCCGCGCCGGAGCAAGCGCATCGGGATGGCCGGAATCGCTGATGTTCCACCAGCCGAGCCTGGAGGCGCTGCTGGACCGCCGTGCCCGCAGCCTCGGTGTTGACGTGCGCCGCGGCCTCGACGTGACCGGCCTGACCTGGGATCCCGACTGCGTGACGCTGAGCGGCGCGAACGGCGAGACAGTCAGGGCTCGCTATGCCGTCGGCTGTGACGGCGCCAACAGCACAGTCAGGAAGCTGGCCGGCCTGCCCGTGCAGGACCTGGGCTTCTTCTACGACTGGCTGATCGTCGACGTCACGTTGCATGAGCCCCGGGTGTTCCAGCCGGTCAACGTCCAGATCTGCGATCCGGCCCGACCTACCACGGTCGTATCGGGAGGACCAGGTCAGCGGCGCTGGGAGTTCATGCGCCTGGAGCACGAGACGCTGGAGGGACTAAACTCGGCGGCCCGCGCGTGGGAGCTGCTCGAACCCTGGGGCGTCCGGCCGGGCAACGCCACTCTGGTGCGGCACGCCGTGTACACCTTCAACGCCCGCTACGCCGAGCAGTGGCGAGCCGGCCGGGTACTGCTCGCCGGTGATGCCGCCCACCAGATGCCTCCGTTTGCCGGCCAGGGCCTGTGCGCAGGCATCCGCGACGCCGCCAACCTGGCGTGGAAACTCGACCTGATACTCACCGGCGGGGCCCCGGACCAGCTGCTCGACACCTACGACACCGAACGCCTCCCGAGCGCCCGGCAGGCCATCGAGCTCTCCATGGAACTCGGCAAGGTCATCTGCGTGCCCGACCCTGCCGAGGCAGCAGAGCGCGACAAAGCCATGTCCATCCTTGTCGGCCCGGAACCGGCTGAAGTGCCGCCACTGCCCGGCATCCAGACCGGCATCATCGACGCTTGCTCGCCGCACGCCGGGAAGCTGTTCGTCCAGGGCAACGTGGCCGGTGGCGGGCTGTTCGATGACGTCCATGGCGCGGGCTGGCGGCTGGTCACCGTCGACAGCGAACGGGTGGCGCTCGATCCGGAGACCAGCCGCTGGTTCGCCTCGATCGGCGGCCGGCTGGTGGCCGTGCCCGCCGACGATCCCGTCTACTGCCGCTGGTTCACCCACCACAACTGCACAGCCGCCTTGCAGCGGCCGGACTTCCACCTGTTCGGCACGGCCGCCGGCCCGGCCGACGCGGCCGGCCTGCTGAACCGCCTGCGCACCCGGCTCTCATCCACCGTGACACCGGAAGGATCCGCCAGTGAAGCTCGCTAACGCCGGCGGCCGCGCCGTGCTCGTCCTTGGCGACCAGATCGCCGACATCGCCACGGCCTCCGACGGGCGCTTCGGCCCCGACCCGATGTCCCCCTACCTGGACTGGGAGGCCTTCACCGACTTCGCCGCCACCATCACCGACGGCACCGGCCCCCTCCTCGAGGCGGATCTGCGCAACCCGGTGCCACGCCCACGGCAGGTTTTCGCCATCGGCATCAACTACCGCAGCCACGCCGAAGAATCCGCGCTGGCCGCACCCGAGGTTCCCGCGGTGTTCACCAAGTTTCCCGCCAGCCTGGCCGGGCCGTACGACGACGTCGAGGTCGCCGGTCACGCGATCGACTGGGAAGCCGAGCTCGTCGCCGTCGTGGGCCGCACCGCCGACCGGGTCAGCGAGTCCAGCGCCTGGCCGTACATCGCCGGCCTCACCATCGGCCAGGACATCAGCGACCGCCACCTCCAGTTCGCCGCCGGGAGCCAGTTCTCCCTCGGCAAGTCCCGGCGCGGCTACGGGCCAGTCGGCCCGTGGGTCGTCACCCTCGACGATCTCGACGACCCCGACGATGTCGCCCTCGGCTGCTCGGTGAACGGGGAGAAGATGCAAGAGGCCCGCACCAGCGATCTGCTCTTCAGCGTGCCCAGGCTCGTCGCAGAGATCTCGGCCGTGCTGCCGCTGCTACCCGGCGACATCATCTTCACCGGCACACCCGCCGGCATCGGCGCCGTCCGCCAGCCACCACGGTTCCTGCAGCCGGGAGATACCCTGGAGACCTGGGCAGAAGGCATCGGCAGCATCCGGAACCACCTCATCTCACAAGATTCTGCTCGGATTTGACCTGAGCTCCTTGAGTTCCTGCTCACCCACCCGCTGCTGGCCGCTGGGTGAGATGCGACGGGCCCGGCAAATGCTCGGCGTCCCGGCAGGGCGAAGAGCTTCCAGGTCGCAGACCAGCCGCCCGGCCAGCCGGCGAATGCAAGCAGCCCGGTCTAGGTCGGCACACGCCGACCTGAGCTGGCCGGAGAGCAGGATCTCGGGCACGTCGGTGAGCGCGATCGCGCTCGGCCGCTGACCGGTCACCCCGATGCGGGCGTGACCTGCGTGGCAGTGGCCAGCAGCGCGCCGATCTGCTCCATCGGCAGTGTGCCGTCCCGTCCCACCCCCCCGGTGGCGCGGGATGAGCAGGCGCGCCGGGGGCGGCACCCGAGAGGCGAGCTGCGCCGCCCCGCGCTCGATGATTGAAACGGCGGGCGGTGTCAGTATGTTCGGAGGGCTCACCAGGGACGAGGCGCCGCGCGCAGGTGGTCGTGGACAAGGCGGATGGCGATGGAGCCCTCGCCGACGGCCGAAGCGACGCGTTTCACCGATCCGTGGCGGGCGTCGCCGGCCGCGAAGACCCCGGGCAGGCTGGTTTCAAGGAACATCGGCAGCCGCCGCAGCGGCCATGTCTCCGCCGGCCGGCCGCCCTGGAGAAGGTCGGTCCCGGTGAGCACGAACCCCGACCGGTCGCGCCGCACGGTGTCCGGGAGCCACTGGGTACGCGGCTCCGCGCCGATCAGCACGAACAGCGCTACCGCATCCACGGTTTCCGTCGCGCCGGACTCCAGGTCGGTAAGGGTGAGACTCTCCAGCTGGGCCTGCCCGGCGCCGCCGTTGACCGCCACCCCGCAGCGGACAGCGATGTTGGGGGCCGATTCGATCTCCCGGATGAGGTACTCAGACATGCTGTCGGCCAGCGAGCCGCCCCGGATCAGCACCGTCACCCGCGCGGCATACCTAGCCAGATGGACGGCGGCCTGCCCGGCGGAATTGGCGCCGCCCGCTACGAACACCTCGCTGTCCTTCATGGCCCTAGCCTCCGAGGCAGCGGCGCCGTAGAACACCCCGGCCCCGGTCAGCGCGTCCAGCGCCGGGATGCCCAGCCGCCGGTAGGCCATGCCGGTGGCGACGACCACGGCCCGGCTGCGGACCTCGCTGCCGTCAGCCACCGTGACCACCAGCTCGGAGTCCTCAGGCCTCAGGTCGGTGGCCGGGCTGCCGTACACGTACTCCGCGCCGAAATTCCAGGCCTGCTGGAATGCCCGCACAGCGAGGTCTTCTCCGCTCACCCCCGCCGGGAAGCCGAGGTAGTTGCGGATGAGCGAGCTGGCGCTTGCCTGGCCGCCGATCGCCTCGGGCTCCAGGACGACGGTGGACAGGCCCTCCGACGCGCCGTAGACCGCGGCCGCAAGGCCCGCCGGCCCCGCCCCGATCACGGTCACGTCGTAGCGGCCGACGCCCGGCCTCGTGGGCACGCCAAGAGCCTTGGCGACCTCCGCCTTAGACGGGTTGGCCAGGACCCGGCCATCAAACAGCACCACCGCCGGCAGCTCCGCCGCGGCCGCCCCGGCCTCCTCCAGCAGCCGCTGCCCCTCGGAGCTGTCGGCCGCGTAGAACCCGAACGGGATGCCGTTGCGCACGAAAGCCTCCCGAAGCTCGTGCGACCGCGCAGCCCAGGCCTCACCGACGACACGAACCGCCTCGGACCCGGCCAGATTCGATCGGCACCAGTTATCGAGCTGCTCGGTGACGGCCAGGTGGAAGCGCTCGTCCCTCGCTGTCATGGGTTTGGGCGCATAGGCGTCGATGCCCCCCAGGACAGCCGCCTTCAGGATCGGCTCCGAGCCCGCCTGCTCACCACCCAAGGTAATGAGCAGCACCCGCTTGGCGGCCGGGTGGAGCAGCCGGACTTGCGCCAGCAACTCGGTGCCGGTCGCTCCCGGCAGCCGCTGACCAGCCAGCACGACGCTGACCTGACGACGGTCGTCGCGCAGCTGGCTCAGGACGTCGAGCGCCTCTGCTGCCGACGCGGTGACTATGACCTGGTAATCAGCCCCGTAGCGCTTTCGCAGCTCCGCCTCGACGCGCTCGCGCGCTGGCGACCCGTCAACCAGAAACAGAACCGGCTCCACCATCAGGCCCCCGAACTTGACGGTTACCGCAACTCTAGCCACGACGAGCCGGCCACCCCAATGCCGGCGGGAAGCCCAAGCAGACGCCCCCGATACCCTCGCGTCCCGCAATGCCAGCTGCAGATCACGGCACCGAAGCCGCTGGCCAGTCCGGCGACCAGGCCGCCCGGCCTGGCTGTGCGCGGCCGCGGAGCAGCGCTCCTGCTAGCGAGTGAGCGCAATCTGGCTCTCGCTCCGCCAGGGTCAGACCTACTGCACGGCGCCTGCCGCCGGTCTGCCGGGCCGGAAGCTCATCGCCGCGCAGGGAGGACGTCTCCCGTGGTCCGGGCCGGTCGTTGCCTAAGGTCAGCTGTCGCCAGGCGCCACCATCGCGAAGGTGACGAGCGGGATCAGCAACAGCAGCAGGCACCATCACGGAGGTAACGGCAGAGGGACCGGGCCCCGCGTGCCGCCTACCTGACCCCGTCGATCGCGACGAGCAGGTGCCGCGGCCCGCGCAGGGTCGGGTTCTGCCGGTACGGCGGCGGGTCCTGGAGCAGCCGCGGGTTCTCGAGTCGGCGGGCAAGCTCGGCCAGCGCGACCTGCACCTCCTGCCGGGCCAGCGCGGCGCCGAAGCAGTAGTGGATGCCGTGGAAGAAGCCGAAGTGCTGGTTATGGGGCCGGTCGGGGTCGAACCGGCGCGGATCGGCGAACCGGTCCGGGTCGCGGTTGGCGGCGGCCAGCGCATAGATGATGCGGGCGCCCTTGGGGATCGTGGTGCCGGCTACCTCGATGTCGTCCAGCGCAACGTAGAAGCCGGGCACCAGCTGCACCGGCGGCTCGTAGCGCAGGAGTTCCTCGACCAGCGGGACCGCCAGGTCCGGGTCGCCGCGCAGCCGGTCCAGGATGCGGGGATGACGGAGCAGGGTGAGCATCCCGTTGGCCGTGAGGTTGACGGTCGTCTCATGCCCGGCGATCAGCAGCAGCCGAGCGGTGGCCACGATGCTCTCGGTCGACATCCCTTCGTCAGCGGCCAGCTCCGACAGCAGGCCAGGCCCGGGAGCTGCGCGGTACCGCTCGATCAGCCCCGACATGTACTCGCCCATCTCCGACCGCGCGCGGTCCGCGGTGTCCTCCTGGCCGGGGCGCGGGTCGAGCTCGGTGATGATCGCCTCGGCCCACGGGTGGAACCGCGGCTCATCCTGGTGCGGCACCCCGAGCAGCTCGCAGATGACGGTGACCGGGTAGGGGTAGGCGAGGTCATCGACGATGTCGACCTGGTCCCGGCCTTCCAGCTGGTCGATGAGGCCGGTGATGATGCGCTCGAGCTTGGGCCGGATCGCGGCGGACTGGTCGAAGTGGCTGGTGGCCAGACGGCGGAGCCGGTCGTGCTCGGGCGGGTCCAGCGCGATGAAGCTGTCGCCCGCGCCGCCACTGGCGCTGATCCGCGGGTCGTTGATCAGCGCTGTCACGTCCCGGTAGGTACTGACGACGTAGCTGCCGTCCTGGGTGCGCAGCACCGGTGTCTTGCGGAGCTCGTCGAACAGCGGGTAGGGGTTGGCGCGGCTGGCGTAGTCGAGGATCTGCGCGTAAAGGTCGGGCTGGGTGTCCATCGCCGTCAGCCCACGGCCGGCACGATCGTCCACTCCCGGTCGGTCGGCGAGTGGCCGCTGCGCACGATCCGCGGCCCCTCGGTCGGCACCGCCGGGTCCGGGAACTGGGCGGGAACGGGCCGCCGTGACGCTGACCGGTCCACATTACGGAACGGGGGCGGGAACGGGGCGGCCGCCTCGATCTGCTCCCGGTAGAAGTCCAGCCACTTGCCCTGATCGAACGTGACGGCGGCCACGGTCCGGCCCTGGTGGCCATAGACAGCAACGAAGCGGCGCTCGCCGGTCGATCCCTGCATGACGATGACCTCCTCGCCGCAGGACGGCACCCCGACCGACTTGATGCCGACGCCGAACTGGAACGACCAGAACGTCGGCACGTGCAGGTACGGGCGCCGCTGCGACGGGCTGGCGAGCATGTTGTGTGCCGCGACCCGGGCCTGCTCCACCGCGTTGCTCCAGTGCTCCACGGCCAGGAACTCGAACCCGAACACCGGGTGCGGGCAGCGGGCGACGTCGCCTGCCGCGAAGACGTCGTCGGTGACGATGCCGAACATGTCAAAGACGCGGCACCCGGCGTCGCAGGCAACACCCTCTGGGCCCGCCCCCAGCCCGGAGCCGCGCAGCCACTCGGTGTTGCGCAGCGAGCCCAGCGCGGCCACGGCTACCTCCACCTCGAGTGTGGTCCCGTCGTCCAGGCGGGCGCGGCGGAGGTGACCGCCGGAGTCGCCTTCCAGTGCAGTTACCGAGACTCCGCAGCGCAGGTCCACGCCGTGCTCGCGGTGCATCTGCCCGGCTACCGCCCCGATCACCGTGCCCACGGCACCGGCCAGCGGCGTCGCCGCCCGCTCGGCGACGGTCACCGGCAGGCCCAGCTCACGACAGGCCGACGCGACCTCCGAGCCGGTGAACCCCGCGCCGACGACCAGGACCCGGCGCGGCCGGGCAGCCAGCTTGCGCCGCAGCGCGGCCGCGTCGCTGCTGGTGCGCAGCACGAAGACACCATCAAGGGCCGCCTCCCTCACGTTCGGCCAGGGCCGCGCCCGGGTGCCGGTCGCGATCAGCAGCCGGTCGAAACCGATCTCCTCCCCGCCGGCCAGGCGCACCCGCTTACCGGGAACGTCCAGCCCCTCAGCTGGCACGCCCAGGCGCCACTCGGCCTTAAGGTCACAGGCACGCGGCAGCGTCGTCGAGCTGGCGTCCGTCCCGCCGAGCAGAACCTGCTTGCTCAGCGGCGGGCGGTCATAAGGCTCGAACACCTCGTCGCCGACCAGGGTCAGCGTTCCGGTGAACCCCCCGGCGCGCAGCGCCTCCGCTGCCCGCAAGCCGGCCAGGGACGCCCCGACGATGACAACCCGCCCGCCGGTCCCGAACGCGTGGCCGGTCCCGTTCACAGTGATCACGGCCGGCCCGTCCGCTCCACCATGATCGCCTGAACCGGGCAGGCCGCCGCGGCGCGCAGCACGGCCGCCCGCTGTGCCTCGCCAGGCCCGGGGTCATACATCAGGGCCTCCTCGCCACGCAGCTCGAACACGCCCGGCGCCAGGAAGAAACACTGCCCATAGCCCTGGCAGCGATTCAGGTCAACCACAACCCGCATGGTCATCGCCCTGTCCCGGGCCGATCCGAGCACGCAAGGCCGCCCCGCCGGAAGGTTCGGCCCGTTTTCGTGTCAGACATCCCGGTCATGCCCAGCTCCCGTTCGCCATACGCGAGTCCAGGCTCATGCCCGGCACGGTCAGCCGACCTCACCCATCCGGGGTGATTTGTATCTTCATCCCACCGGGAAGGTCGCGATTCGTGAAATGCGGGCAGGTTCTGGCCCGTGCGGTCGGGCGCCGGGACCGCCCCGCATACCCTCGTGTCGCCCGCGGCACACCCCGCTACACTGTCACCATCTCGTAGGCCGCCTGAGCCACCGCGCGGTCACCGGCGGAGCCGAAGAGCTTACTCCGTTGTCGCGCGCCAACGAGCGCCGCGGCTAAGCTGACCGACTCGCCCGACGAGGCGCTCTCAGGTGCCTGCGCGGCCGGGCTCCAGCCTGGACGGTCTAGCCTCCACCGGGAGGATCAGCGATCTCTGCCGCGCTGACCGGGCCGAGCTACACAGATTACCTAGATCTGCGCCCATTATGTTCCCAGCGTCACGTCCCAGCCAGCCGCGCCGAACGGCGGCTCGGCGAGCGGCGAGTGCTGACCAGCGCCGCTCACGGTTCGTGGTCGGCCGAGACGGCCGTCATGCTGCGAAGTCGCCGATTCGGCGCGCAGGCCATGGAGCATCAGCTCGCCGTCGTGCTCCTGGACGAACGCCTCGACCAGCGACGCGTGGCCGACGCGCAGGGATTTCACCTCGTTGCCGATCAGGACGATCCCGGCCTCGTATGTCTTGAGGATCGTGTAGTCGTGCCGGGCCCGCCTGTTCGAGGCGATGAGCCTGCGGCCTGTTTCCCTGGTCGCGGTGCCCTCCTCGTCATCCAGCCAGTCAATCCGCCCGGTGGCGCAGGGCACGTTGCGGCCTCGACCTGGGCGGCTATTCCATGGGCGGCAAGCTCGTGCTGCGCTCGCTCGCCCGCGGCGCCCGCCCGGCCCATGCGGTCGTGGCCGGGCAGGGCCTCGATGCGCTCGATGCCCAGAGCAACCGGACCGACGGGCACCGCCGGACACTGGCGTGCCTCGCCGAGTCGCTCGGCGTCGCCGCAGACTTAGACCTCGGCTAGACGACGGTCAAGGTCTGGCGCGGCGGCGAGCTGGTCGCGCAGCAGCGGTCCGAGGAGACCGCCCGCCTGGTGGGGCCGTGTGCCAGCTGAACGGTTGACGTGCCCGGCGCACGGACGACTGGCCGCAGAACTGAGATTCGGTCAGCCGACTGTGGCGGCCTGCTGGGGCACCAGGCCAGCCCGCCGTCCCAGATGCAAGCTTACGAACCGGATCGCGATCGATCCCTCGCCGACCGCTGAGGCCACTCGTTTGACCGAGCCGCTTCGCACATCGCCCGCGGCGAACACGCCCGGCGTGCCGGTCTCCAGCATGTACGGGTCGCGGTCCAGGGTGGTCCAGGGTTGCTGACGCCGTGTGTCAGGGCCGAGGTCTGGCCCGGTGACAATATAGCCACCGCTGTCCAGCCGGACGGCGGTCTTGAAGCTCTCCGTTCGCGGCCTCGCGCCGATCATGACGAAGAGAGCGGTCGCCGGGATGGTTTCTAGCGCCGAGGTGGCGAGGTCCTCGATAGTGACCTGTTCCAGCCGGTCAGAGCCGTCCAGTTTCCTGACCTCGCTGCGGGAGCGGACGCTGATGTCGGCTTCGTCCGCGATGCGGTCGATGAGGTACTGCGACATGTCGGCGGCCAGGTCCGCTGCGCGTATGACCATGGTGACCGGGCTGCAGTTGCCGGCCAGTGCGACCGCGGCCTGGCCGGCCGAGTTCCCGCCGCCTACGATGACGGCCGGCTGTCCCGGATGTACCCGGTCATACGCGGCCGCAGGAGTGTAGAACACGTCGCTGGCGGTGAACCGGTCGATGCCGTCTGCCTGGATCTGGCGGTAGCGGGCTCCGGTGGCGATGATCACGCTCCGCGTGCTGATGTCCTCGCCGGTGTCCAGTTGGATCAGGTAGCGGGCGCCTTGTCGTGACAACCCGGTAGCCGATGCGGGCAGGACGATCGACGCACCGAATCTCACTACCTGCAGGGTTGCGCGCTGCGCGAACTCGGTGCCGCTGATCCCGACCGGGAAGCCCAGGTAGTTCTCGATCTTGGAGGTGGTGCCGATCTGGCCGCCGACCGCGACGTCGTCGACGACAACGGTCGATAGCCCTTCCGACGCGCCGTACACGGCGGCGGCTAGCCCGGCCGGCCCGGCGCCGATGATTGCGACGTCATAGGTGACTCCGGGCTTGGGTGCCGTTCCGATGCCGGCTGCCCTGGCCAGTTCGGCGTTGGACGGCCGGGACAGCATCTGGCCGCCGCGCATCACCACCACCGGAGTCTGGTCGGACGGCGTGTCATAGCGCCGGAGAAGCACATCGGCGGCCGGGTCGGCGTCGAGGTCGAGCCAGACATGGGGCAGCCGGTTGCGCTCCGCGAATTCAAGCAGCCTGCGCGTGTCCGGCTGGGACCGCGAACCGATGATGCGCAGCCCGGTGCGTGCGTGCGTCAGCCAGTCACGGCGGGCCAGCACCGTCCGGACAATCAGGTCGCCAAGCACCTGATCACGGCTGATCAGTCTTTGCAGCTTGTCCGCTGGCACGACCAGCACTTCCCCGGGTTCCACGACCACACCAGTGGTGAACAAACGCTCGCCAGTGAGCAGGCTCAGCCCGGCGACGAAGTCGCGCGCGCCCCAGGTCACCAGGTCGCGCTCGACCCCGGCCTGGTGATCGCAGAGCTTCAGCCGGCCCGAGAGGATCACGAAAAAGTCGCATTCGCGACTGCCCTCGCGGAACAAGACCTCGCCGGCCTGCGTCGGCCTGACCTCGCCAATCCGGCGCAGCATGGCGATGTGATCATCGGTCAGCAGCTGCGACGTCGGCGCCTCCGTCCAGAACTTGCCTGGCCCGGGGCTCGGGCGCCCGGAAATGCTCTCTTCGTCCCCCATCGGTGCCCCCGCCCGCGATTACAGGTCGCGGCAGCCCGCCTGGACGCGCACGCACGCTGCGCTGACCAGGCACGTACGCACCGGCCAGCCGGCCTACTCAGCCAGCGTAACGTCCGGGTCGCGCGCGCCTGTGCAGCGGACGTGGGCAGTCACGCAGTAGCTGCGTCGGACCGCAGTGACCGCGGCCGCTGACCCCACCATGGCCGGTGCCTCAGTGCCGAGAGCGCGGAAAAGTCCCGGCGGACGACGTGGTTGCGGTCGGCCGTGGTGCCGAGCGTATACGCGGGGTACAGGCCCAGGTAGTGGCTGCTGGATACCTGGCTCCACTGCCGCGCCAGGTCGCTCGATGACTTGCAGAAGTTGACCATGCAGCCCTTCCGATACTGCGTTTCTCGCAAGCGTCGCTATTCGCTAGAGCACGCAGATCATCCTTTCGGTGCAGCACCGATGCTCACGGCGACAGAGCAGGCTAGGACGCAGATTAGGCGGTTCGCGCGCGGCTCCCGATGCTGTTCGCCCCGGAAGGACCGCGATTCGGCGGGTGAGGCTGCGTGACGGGTGATGACAGGCTCAGATAACCTTTGCACCCTGGCGTTGATCACGGTGCCAAAGAGAGAAGCTCTGCGATCGCGCGGGCCGTTCACCGCATCCGAGTAGTGGGTTCACCCGCTGGCCGCCCAAGACCGCGAACGCGGATGTGACCCAGCGGAAAGCAGCGACTAGCGATGACCATCGACATTGCAAGGTATGACCCGGACTGGCCCGAGCAGTTCCGCGCCCAGGCATCCAAGCTGACCGAGCTACTCAAGCCATGGCTGGTCACGCCGGTCGAGCACATCGGCTCAACCTCGGTGCCCGGACTCGCCGCCAAGCCTATCCTCGACATGATGGCAGGAGTCCGCGAGCTGGACTCCGCCACGGCAGCCATCCCCGTACTGATCAGCCACGGCTATATTCACGGCCAGCACCGGCCAGGGACGCTGTGGTTCCACAAGGGCCGTTCTGAGGGCGAACCGGAACAAGCCCTGCACCTGACCGAGCCAGGAAGCAGCCTGTGGCGTGAACGGCTGGCCTTCCGCGATGCCCTCCGCGCGGATCCGCTCGTCGCGCGCCGGTACCAGGAACTTAAGGAACGGCTCGCTGCCGACAGCGGCGACATCACCGCCTACACCGCGGGCAAGCGCGAGTTTGTCGTCCAGGTCCTGGCACAGTCCGGAGTCACAGCCGAACAATGGCGGCAGGCAGGAAGGCACTAAGCCCCAGCCAACTCCCGCTCAGATCGGCGAGCTCCGCGCAGCGCGACTGGACCACGAGCATGGCGCGGTGCCTGCCGAATATGAATGTCTACTTAGTTGGGGGGCTTGGCTATTGCCGAGCGCGCAGATTAACTATTCTGCCGGCGTCAGAGTCGGCGAAGAACACGTTCGAGATCTCGCAGGCACGACGCAGCCTGACGCCCGTTCCAAGATGACGCGCGGGCGAGCCGGCCCGGCTGGCCAGACCCGGCAGAGGCACTGGCCAGCTTGCTGGCGACGGCCGGTGTGCCGGGGCCGCAGATCCCGCCCGGCGTGGAAGCCAGGTCCGCGCGCTGGCGCGATCACGTGACGGGCAAGAAGATCCTGCTGCTGCTCAATGACGCGGCCGGCCATGAGCCAGTCCGGCCGCTGCTCCAGGGCCACATTGACAGTCATGCGGGCCTGAGATTACCGATCACGACTGCGCATTCGCCCAGGTCAGCGAGCCAACTGTCAGCGCTACCAGCACCATCCGCGTCGCCATGCAGAAACGGTGTCGTCCTCCCGTACGGCGACAATCAACCCGAGCACCTCCGTGCACTAGGGCACCGCCGCGTTCCAGGTCCACCACTTCGTCCGCCGCCCGGAAGCGGTCCCGCCTCGCGCGCCTGGGTCGCGGGCGACCCAGGCAGCACCGGGCATGACCGCCTGGATCGGGATTCCTGACGGGCGTAGCCTGCGCAGTGGATGTCATTTCGCTGCAGTAACGGTGATCTCGTGCCAGCGGCCGCCGTTGAGGTTGAGGTTGTTGCCGTGAGCTTGGCCGGCCGCGGTGTCGCCGATGTAGGCGTAGAGGGGATGGCCGTTGTAGGTGGCCTGAGTGGTGCCGTCGGCCCGCTTGATCGTGCCGAGCCTGCCGGTGACCCCCGGCCCGGCGGCCGGGTGACCGGTGACCGGCGGCCAGTAGGCCGCGCAGGAGCCATTGCAGTTCGAGCGGGCTGCAGTGTCGGGGCCGAATGAGTACAGGGTGAAGCCGCGGCCATTGGTCAGGACGGTCACGCCGCCGATCCGGGCGGTTCTCAGGGTGCCCGCGGGGGCTGGTGCCGGGCTGAAGCCGTTGTAATACCACAGCGCGGAGCTCGACCACAGGACGCCGACGACGACCGCGAGCGTTCCCCCCGCGACTGGCAGCACCCAGCCAGGCAGCCGCCGGGTCTGCACCAGCAGAACTTTCGCGACGAATGCGCCGTAGAAGAAGCATCCGGCGATCGAGTGCACCGCCACCCGAAGCGGGGTCAGCTGCACGCCGTAGGCGATCAGGCAATGCAAGGCAATCGGTATCGTCAGCGCGAACAGCCCGAAACCCACCACCCGGTGCGCCATCCGCACCGGACGCGGCGGCCTGCCGGCCAGCGGCAACTTCCTGTACATCCACAAGGCCAGCAGCACCTGCAGGATGGCCACGCCGAGTGCGACAGTGGCCAACACCGCCTTCAGCGCCGCGGCCGCGATATAGGTACGCCCGAACAAGCTGAAGGACGGATTGACCGTATGCACCCGCCCCGCGATATACAGCGCGACGGCGACGCCCGCACTGACCACACCGATGCCGGCAAGCCAGAAGGCAGCCGGTCGCTCCCGTTCCGTCTTCCGAGCCGTCATGCCACCTCCGCGATTCCCGCCACCGCGGCCCATCGGGCGCCCGGCACGCCACTTCGCAGCCGTGCAGCCCCGGCGGGCGCTAGTCCCGGGCGGCCTGGACGGCCGGCGCGCGGGGCGCGGCGGGGACCAGCGCTAGCACGGCGAGCGCGGCAAACGCTGCCACCTCGATGATTCCCGCGCTGATCCCGGCGGCGGTGCTGACCTTGGTGAAGCCGAACAGGCCAACCCACACTGATAGGAGGTAGCAGGTAGCCGCCCCGGGTTGCCAGCGCGAACGCCGCGCCGGCCGCGCTGGCCAGCCTGCTCCCCGAGACCAGCACCGCCGCGGCAAGAACGAATGCCGAAATCACCTGGAGCAGGAACAGCCAGCCGATCGTGGGGATCGTCCGGTACCCGGTGAGGTACATGTCCAGGTGGATGGCGCCGGCCGCCGCCAGCAGGCCGGCGCCGGCCACCCGCGGCCCGAGCCGCCACCTGGGCTGAGCCGGCGCGGCCCGTGCGCCGTCAATACCCGTTCCCGCCGGCCGGAGAGGTCTTGGACGGGGCCGGCGCGGCCGCGCCGGTGACCACCACCTCGTGCCAGATCCCGCCGGACAACTTCAGCCCGTTGCCATGGGCCTGCCCTGGCGCGGTGTCCCCAATGTAGGTGTAGACCGGATGCCCGTTGTAGGTGACCTGCGTCGAGCCGTCGGCCCGCTTGATCGTGCCGAGCTTGCCCGTCACGCCCGGCCCGGCCGTGGCGGCACCGTGCAGCGGCGGCCAGTAATGGGCGCAGGTCCCGTTGCAGTTCGACTTGCCCGTAGTGTCCAGCGCGAAGGTGTAGAGGGTGTGGCCCTTGGCGTTGGTGAGCACGGTTGCGCCGCCTATCTTGGCGGTCTTCACTGTCGTGCCGCTTGATCCGCTGGCACTGGGCGCCGGGGTGCCGGACGCCGGGGCAGCCGCCCCCTTGGCACCCGACGCGCTGTGCGAGCCAGCCGAGCTAGCCGGTGATGTACTGCCACAGGCGACCAGCAGCACCAGGGCCCCCAGGCAAGCGACCGCGAATGACCGGTTACGCATCGCATTCCCCCTTAACGAAACGTAGCTGCCATCCATGCTAGAAGGGCCGTTGCCAGTCGCCCGAGCGGCCCTGCCGCCGTCGACCCGCGGCAGGCAATCCTGCAGGCCGAAACAGTGTTCGCGGGAGGCGGTCACGATTCCCCGCTGCTGCCCCGGTTGTCTGCCCTTGACCTGCTGGGCGTGCTTCGCGGGAGGTCTTGGGCAGCATCCCCGATAGTAGGAGCCAGCGCGCCGGCGCGAATCTGGCGTGCCCGACGATCTCGGCCAGCCCAGCCCAGCCCGGCCAGCCAGCGTCACGCTGCGCCCCGGCAAGGGCGCGCTGCCGAGCGCCGGCATTTCGGCGGCCAGGTGATGGGCGCCACGATGGCCGTTCGGCAGCTGAAGGGGAGCGAACTCGCCTAACTCGCGCCTGTAGCTGGTCAGTCCTCCGGTCAGGCAGGCGGTCTAGTTAGCGCGGCTGGCGTTGCTGCGCGATCAGCGCAGCGAGCAGATTGCTGATGCGATGACGGCGGTGACCGCGTTGGGGTGCGAGATCAGTGTCAGGTGCGATCCACCGTGGAACATGGTGATGTGCGAGTGCGCGCGGTGGGCCATCGCCAGCTCCGAGGCGGGCGTGATGATCTGGTCACCGGTGCTGATGAAGTACCAGGACGGGATTGTCTTCCAGGCCGCCGCCGTCGAGGGCGTGTCAAAGGCGGCGGTGGCAGCGCCGCGCTGAGACGCCCACAGGACTTTGGCCTTGTTCTGCGGCAGGTCGCCGGCGCAGTTGTGGATGAAGATGTTCTCCTTCAGGTACAGCTCCGGCGCACCTGAGGACGCGCCCGGCGCGGTGGCGGTGGAGAACAGCGCGGCTGCGGCCTTCTTGGTCAAGACAGAGCCGCACCGGACAGCTGGCCGGTGGCCTGCCCGGGAGCAGGGGCGGCCGGCCCATCGACGTAGACCAGCCTCTTGACGTTAGCCAGGCCGACCGCGGCGTTGGTGATTACCGACCCTCCGTAGGAATGCCCGGCCAGCACCACCGGGCCGTGGATGGTGTTGAGGTAATCGGCGACATGGAAGCACAGAACGATCTTTTAGCACGGCGGCGACCGTCACGGCGAGCCGATGGCCGGGGATCGCGTCGAGGACAACCTCAACCCAGTCGGCGCGGCGCACTCCGGCTTCTCCACGCTCCTGCGCACACCGAACTCGCTCTCCCAGGAGACGAAGGCCGCATTCGGTGCGCAGGCAGGCGAGGAGCGCCTGCGTGAGGTAGCGGTGCAGTCCGGCCTGACTCACGTACGACGCGTGGCGGAAACACCGTTCAACCTGGTCCTCGGAGTCCGCCCAAAGGCCAAAGCATCTGCGCGCTCATCATGCAGATCAAGGCGCCGGTCGGCCGTTGGCCATGGGCGTGGCGGACACAGATCATCCGGTTCGGGGGTGGCTTCAGATCACCATCTTCGTAACCAAGTTGCCGACCATATCGGCGGCTCCGGATCGGCAACCGGGAGGCAGCTCAGATCACGGAGCGTGACCTGACCACAGTCGGCGCTCGATGCCGGATCGCTGAATACGGGCCGTGACAGCGATCGTCGCAGCAGTTGGCGTCGTCGTTGTTATGTGCGTCGCTCTCCCGCCGGCCGTCGATCGATACCCGCGCCCAATATGACGGACTCGCCGGCTAACGGAGCCTCTTAGCTCGCTACGAACGCCGACAGTTCCTCGGCGAATCGGCGGCGCTGTCGTGTGACGAGCGAGATATGTCCTCCTGGGACCTCCACCAAGGCTGATCCGGCGATCGCCGCGTGCAGCTCATGCGCCTGGACGATGGGTGTCATGTGGTCACGCCGTCCATGAAGGATGAGGGTGGGAACGACGATCTCACCCAAGCGGGCGGTGGCGTCGTAGGCGGCGGACGCCCGGCGCTGGCACTCCCAGACCCACCGGGGTTGTCTGTCGCCGGGCGTCGGGAGCCGGCTCAATACCTCTAATGCCAGCCACCGGCGACTGAGGATGCGGCTCGGTGGCGTGCTGGCACTGGTGGCGGCCAGGGCAAGCCGGCGCACGCGCGTCGGATGGTCAAGCGCGAGGCTCAAGGCGATGCGCCCGCCCATCGAGTAGCCGACCACGACCGCTCGGTCGATCCCGAGCACGTCGAGAAGCCCTTCCGCGTCGTTGGCCATCTGCTCGATGGTGTAGGGGCCAGGCGGTTTGCCGCTCCGTCCTGCACCGCGGGGGTCGAACACGATCACCTGACACGTGGCGGCGAGCGGTCCGATGACTCCGCCGAAGAGACGGGTGTCGGCCCCGAGCCCTGGGACGAGCAGCAGTGCCGGGCCGGTGCCGTGGCACTCGTAGTACAGCTCGATGCCGTTGACGCTCACCCGGGCCATGCGTCCAGTGTGTCTTGCCCGGCGGGTCCGGCGCTGTTCTCCCGGCGCCGAACAGGGCGCCGGCTGTGCCGCAGCGTGAGGCACGTCGGCGCAACTCTGTGACGTTTGCCGGGTCGATGTTCGGGCGCCCGTCGAAAGGCGCGGCCGCACCGTTACCTCGCGCCGGTTGCTGCGCCCGGTCCGGCAGGTGAGGGACACTGACTGCGATGAGTGAAGCCCCGCCGGCGCTGGGACGCCGCGTCATCGTCACTGGGCTGGCCAGGTCAGGGAAGAGCACCTTCTCGCTCGCGCTCGCTGCCAGGACCGGCTTGCCGGTCATTCATCTGGACCTGCACTTCTGGCAGCCCGGCTGGGTTGCACCGCCGGAGACCGCGTGGCGCCAGAAGCAATGTGGCGTGCTGGCCGGCGACGCGTGGATCGCTGACGGCAACTACCACGAGACACTCGATCTCCGGCTCGAACGCGCGGACACTGTTGTGTTCCTCGACATGCCCTGGTGGCTTTGCGCGGGACGCGCGTTTCGGCGTGGCTTCCGGATGCCGGGCGAGTTGCCCGAAGGGTGCGACTATTCGGCCTGGTCGCGGTTGCGCGATGAGTGGTGTTTGGCCGTCCGCATCTGGCGGGAACGCCGCTCAGAACCGGGGCGCGAACAACAGATCATTTCGCAGCATGGGCAGCATGTGGCCCTTCACGTGCTCAGATCCAAGCGGGCGGTCAGGGAGTTCCTCGACGGTCTGGACGGCGGCGACGGTTGAGCTGGCGCTCGGGTGACTCGTCCCTAGCTCCCGCTCGCGGCCGTTCTTTCGAGCGCATCGGGTACCTAATCACTATCGCGAGCGTCACAGAGGGGCTGATCTGAGCGACTGGGGTTCGCTCCGTTTGCCGCGTATGAAGGCGCCAGGTCGGCGGTTCGCGGGGGTGACTTTGATGCTGCGATCGGTGACACCCATGCGGATGCATGCCAGCTCGGCAGTGTCTTACCGGGCCGCTCCAGCGACGTAGGCGGCGACGATGTATGTCGCGTGCCGGTCCAGCGAGGCCCTGGCCCGGTCATACCGCATAGTTGTCCGCGGATCGGCGTGAGAAGCAGCCTCCTGCACATCCCGCAGCGGAACGCCGGCATCCAGGGCGGCGGTGATGAACGCGTGCCTCAGCGTGTGGGGCCCGATGGGCGCAGTGATTCAGGCCCGTCGGGCTATCCGGCGGACGATCCGCGCGGCACCATGGCGGTCTAGCCGCCGGCCATCTGCGGCCACGAAGATGGGCCCCTCACATCGCTCGCCGACCGCCAGATCGATCGCCCTGGCGGTGCGTGGCGCGAGCGGGATGGTGACGACCTTCCCGCCCTTGCGGGTGATGACCAAGGTCCGGTGGCCTCGCTCGACGCCGAGTGCCTCGACATTGGCGCCAGTGGCCTCGGAGACGCGCAGCCCGTTGAGAGCCAGCAGCGAGATCAGCGCATGCTCGGCGGGCGGGCCGAGCCCGGCCGCAACCAGCATCGCGCCGAGCTCATTGCGGCCCAGGCCGATGGCATGCGACTCGTAATCCAGCCGTGGCCGGCGGACATGCGCGGCTGGCGAGTGCTCCAGCAGCTCTTCCTCGACCGCGTAGGGGTAGAACCCGGCGATCGTGCAGAGCCGGCGAGTAACGGTGGCACGCGCGCGCCCGCGAGCCTCCAGGTCGCGGGCGAAGCACTCGATGTCGGCGCGGCGAGCCTGGAACAGGCGCAGCTGGTGCTGCTGGCACCAGGACGAGAACTGGCGCAGGTCCAGCTCGTAGGCCTGCCGGGTCAGGCCGCTGTACGCGGCCAGGAACCCGGCTAATGCCAGCCGCTCGGCGGTCGTGAACACCGACGCGACAGGGACAAGAGCAGCGGATGGGATCGTGGTGGCCATCAGGCACCTCCGGGGCTCAAGCTGAGGCCCCGAAGCTGGGCCAGCGAGGCCCCAGCGAACGACGAGACCTCCACGGTAAGGCTGGCCACGGCGGTACACCAGGTCACCGGACAGGTGCGCCGCGCAGGTTTGGTCGTCGCGCCGGATCGCCGACTCTGCGCGCGTGAGCTGGGCCTGGTCCGGGACGCCCGCCGCGCTCGGAATTGCCGGCTATGCGCTGCGGCCCAGCCGCTGGCTGGCCAGGTAGAGGATCTCGGCGTCGGTGAAGGTCATCTGCTGCTTGTTGCCGGGGGCCGGTGGTTGCCGAGGAGGGCTCAGCGGAATGCCGCGGCGTTGGCAGCGGCCCAGTCGGGGAAGCTGTGCGCCGGGGCTCCAGTGATGTCCTGGACCACCGAGGTGACTGTCTCGGGATGGTCGACGAACCACTCCCAGGCATCCAGGGCCGTCTGCGCGAACGCCGGGTCGCCCCAGGCTGTTGTCAGCTCCTGCAAGGCGGTCTGGCGGGGCAGCTCTTCCCAGCGCAGCTCGCGGCCGATGGCTTGGCCGATCGCGGCCAGCTGCTCGGCCTGGGTCAGCACCGCCGGGCCGCTGAGCAGGTACCGGGCCCCGGCATGGCCGTCTTTGGTCAGCGCGCGCACCGCTACCGCGGCGATGTCCCGCTCATCGATCAGCGCCCTGGCGGCGGCGCCGAACGGCCAGCGGACCACGTTGCCGGAGCGGATCTGGTCGGCCCACATCAGCGTGTTGGCCGCGAACCCGGTCGGGCGCAGGAACGTCCAGCAGACCCCAGAGTCCTCGATAGCCCGCTCCACCAGGGCCCAAAACGAGCCCGGCTGGTCGGCGGCGGGCTGGGCGGACAAGTACACGACCCGCCTGGCATGCCGGGCGGCGATCTCGACCACCTTCGGGGCTAGGCCAGCGGTCAGCTCCGGTGAGGTGAACGGCCACACCAGGAACAGTGCCCGTGCGCCGGCCAGTTGCGGTTCCAGCGACGCCGGATCGGCCAGGTCCGCGCGCGCCACCTCGGTACCGGGCGGCACCTCCGCAAGATTCAGGCCCCGGCTAACCACCCGGACCGGCAGATTCCGCTGCCGGAGCTGAGCCGCGACCTGCCGGCCCACCCGTCCCGTCCCACCTATCACCACGATCATCTTGGCTCCCTCCGTGGCTGGCCGCCTCCCGCAGCCGTCACAGCCGGACGTTAGGAGATGAACTAATGTTGAAGTCAAGCGCCAGGCCGCATGCCTGGCCCAGGCCGCTACATTCCTGCGGCGGTAGGTGGGGATGGGTTCGTTCGACTGGCACGAAGCGGGCCTGACGGTAGGCCTGGTGGCACAGCGTAGCGGCGCCGCTCCATCGGCGCTGCGGTTCTACGAGCGGCAAGGGCTGATCAGCGCCGACCGCACCGCTTCCAACCAGCGCCGCTACCGCGGAGATGTCCTGTGCCGGGTCGCCATGATCCGGGTCTGCCAGCAAGCTGGCCTGTCCCTAACGCAGATCCGCGCCGCCCTGGCCGAGGCGATTCCCGACGGTCAGACCCCCGGCCCACGAGAGTGGGAACAGCTGGCAGCCCACCTAAGGCGAGAGGTCACCAGCCGCATCAGCGAACTGGACCATCTGCTCGGCGCGCTCGGCGGGTAAACGGCAAGTCCGTCCAGCGATCCTCCGCCGTACCCACCGCAACCAGCGACGCCCACCCGCGGCGCAACATAGAACCACCCGATCTGCGCGACAAGCGCCGGACGAAGACCGCACCTGCGGCCAGCGCCGAACGGCGGATCGCGCGCGAAGTGGTAGTCACGTTCGGTGCGCTGATTCGCCTGGCCGGTTCGGGCCAGGCGGATGCTCAGCTTCTTGCTGGCTTACCGGGCTGCTGCGGCGAGGTAGGCGCCATCTGTTTACCTGGCTTTGGTTGGCCCGTTTGGCCTGGCGCGTTCACAGGCGTCAGTGGTGGCTGTCATAGGTTCCGGGATGCTCAGGTACGGGGCGACGATGCGGGTGATTTCCTCCGGGTCGTTGCCGAGTTGCTCGGGGAGGTTCCCGTTCAGCCATAGCGTGGCGAGCCCGTGCACCAGCGACCACGCCGCGGCTCCGGCGGCTAGCTGCCCGGCGTCGGGGCTGGAAGTGCCGTACAGGAGCACCGCCGCGGCGGCCCGGGCCTCGCGGACTTCTGCGTCGTCTGGGCGGTACAGCTCGGGCCGGTACATGACCTCGAAGTGGGCGCGGTGGCTGACCGCAAACCGCACGTAGGCGACGCCGACCTCCAGGAAGCTGCGGCGAGCGTCCCGTGCGTTCTGGAGCTCCTCGGTGAGCATGCGGTATCCCTGCGCGGCGACCGCCGTGAGCAGCCCCGCCTTGTCTCCGAAGTGATACGCCGCCGCCGCGTGACTGACCCCGGCCCGCCGGGCAACCTCCCGCAGGCTCATGGCTGCGGGACCGGCTTGCCCGATCACCTCGACGGCCGCGCGCAGCAGCGCAGGCCGCAGGTCCCCGTGATGATACGGGCGGGTCGGCTGCGGCGGCATCCTCACATGCTAGTTGACATCTGACCATTGGACAGATTATCTTTCCACTGGTTAGATCACCTCATCATTGGAGGTTCCCGATGCCGGCACTGCCCTGGACCCGGCGGCAGGAGGTCGACCCAGGCCGCACGTACGTGGCGATGGCCTCGCGCCTGCCGCTCAAACGCCGCCGCTCGATCCCCGGCTTCCTGCGCGACGCTCTGGCCATTCGCGCCAGCTGGCCCGCGCGCACGGGATGGTTGGCTATGCGCTCGATGCCGAGCTCGCCCGCAAGACGTTCTGGACCTTCTCGGTGTGGGAAGACCAGGCCAGCCTGGACGCCTTCGCCTCATCCGACCCACACCGGGCGATCACCCGCCGGCTGCAGCCGCTGATGGGTCCGACCCGCTTCGAGTTCTTCCAGATCCCAGGTTCGGACCTGCCCATGACATGGGGCCAGATGAAAGCGCCCGTGCGGAGCCAGCAGGATCCCGGCAGCGCCCGGTCGGCGAGGGCTACGGACCGGCGGCACTGAACGCCCGTGGGCGTCCCAGGTGACAGGGCCGATGGCAACAGGGGAGGCTCAGGTTCGGGTACGGGTGCGGGTGCCTCGGCTGGCTGCTCGGGCACGGGTGCCGCTGACCGGCTGCGTATCAGCCACATCAGAAGCTCGTAGCTGAGCACCAGCGCCACGGCTGGCAGTGCTCCGGCGACAGCGCCCAGCAGCCCGTGCGCGGCCATGCTGTAGACGTTGGCGGCCAGGGTCAGAGCGATGCCGGTGGCCAGTGACCACCACGCCAGTGCTGGCGCGTCGGTCTTCCTACGTGCGGCCGACAGCAGCACCATCGAGGACATGTAGACCATGCCGTCGATGAAGGTCGGATAGGCGAATGCCACCGGGCCGGTCTCGCCCGCCAGGCGGACGACGTCGAGAGCGTGTGTGTAGCTGACCCAGCCGGCGGTGCCCGCGACTCCGGCCACGACCGCGACCGCTGAGCCGGTGATCCAGTTGTCGGCGCGGCTCATCGGGCACCGCGAGGGGCCACTAGCATATGAGCGGCATATGATCTTGCTTCAGGGCCGCGCTCTAGGCCTCTGACCTGGGAAAACTCGGTGTCCGAGGGGGGACTTGAACCCCCATGCCCTTTTGGGGCACTAGCACCTCAAGCTAGCGCGTCTGCCTATTCCGCCACCCGGACGTGGGCTCTGCCTGCAAGCTGAGCCGGCCTCACGATAGCAAATCAGGGCACGTTCCGGCGACGGAGCTTGCCTTGCGGGGCTAGGCCCGGCCTGCGGCCAGGTACAGAAGGTGCAACGATGACCAGATGACCGACAACGTTTCCGCCGAAGGCGGCCGCGGGACCGCAGGCCAGGATGAGGTTGCCGCGCTGGCCAGCGACCTGATCAGGATCGACACCAGCAATCCGGGCGATCACTCCGGCCCCGGCGAACGGGCAGCCGCCGAGCACGTTGCCGCGCTGCTGGCCGAGGCCGGGCTCGAGCCGAAGATCTTCGAGTCACATGCGAAACGGTCGAGCGTCGTCGCGAGGATCGAGGGCACTGATCCGTCACGTGAGGCCCTGCTGATCCACGGGCACCTGGACGTCGTCCCGGCCGATGCGGCCGACTGGCGGGTGCACCCGTTCTCCGGCGAGATCACCGAGGACTGCGTCTGGGGCCGCGGCGCGGTCGACATGAAGAACATGGACGCGATGATCCTCGCGGCCCTGCGCCAGCGCCTGCGCGAAGGCCGCCGGCCGCCGCGCGACGTTGTGGTCGCCTTCCTGGCCGACGAGGAAGCCGGCGGCAGCTGGGGTGCCCGCTGGCTGGTCGACAACCACCCGGACGAATTCGAGGGTGTGACTGAGGCAATCGGTGAAGTCGGTGGATTCAGCGTCACTATTGGCGGGAAACGCCTTTACCTGCTTCAGACTGCCGAAAAGGGCATCGCCTGGATGCGGCTGACCGCTCAGGGCAGGGCCGGGCATGGTTCCATGATCAACTCAGCCAACGCGGTCACCGAGCTAGCCGATGCGATCGCCAGGCTGGGCCGGTACGAATGGCCGGTCCGGGAGACCGAGGCTGCCTTTGCTTTCGCTAGGAATGCCAGTAAGGCGCTCGGGATCACATTCGATCCGGAAGACCCGGCGGCGGTGATAGCCAAGCTTGGCCCGATCGCCAAGATGGTCGGCGCGACCTTGACCAACACAGCTAACCCGACGATGCTCACTGCCGGTTATAAGGTCAATGTCATCCCCCAGGTTGCGGCAGCCCAGGTCGACGGGCGGTTCCTGCCCGGCTACGAAGAGGAGTTCTTCCGCGAGATCGACGCCCTCGTCGGCCCTGGAGTCAGCCTTGAGCAGGTGCACCACGACATCGCGGTAGAGACCAGCTTTGACGGTGACCTGGTGAGCGCGATGGCGAAGGCGCTGGCAGCCGAGGACCCTGAGGGTGAGATGGTGCCCTACTGCCTGTCCGGCGGCACCGACGCAAAGTCGTTCGCCCGGCTGGGAATCCGGTGCTTCGGTTTCGCTCCGCTCCGTCTCCCGCCGGAACTCGACTTCGCCGGCATGTTCCACGGCGTGGACGAGCGCGTGCCGGTCAGTGCACTCCAATTCGGGGTGCGCGTGCTCGACAACTTCCTGGATATCTGCTAGCCGGCAGCCACGGGAGCGACGGGTCGCCGCGCCTGCCCGACAGCAAAGGCGTGTCCGGACCCGGCGTGTCGTTTCGCTTATTGGCGGCATGCACGTTGTGTAGTGGTAACGTAACTCAGTGTACGGGGGCGATATCCCTTATGGCGTAGCCACTAGTGCGCCAGGGGCGGGCGGTATCGCATCCTCGCAGGCCACCCGGCGGCGAGGTTCGAGAGGCTGAATATGAACGCGACATCGGCGCGGCCTGGGCGAGACCACCGGCCGTCACGCTTAGTAGGCATTCAAGAACGCAGTGCACTGCCCGCCGCAATGAATGGCGCCTTGGCGCCGCGCCAGCACCCGATCAAGCCCCTGCACCTGGCAAAGAACACGCACTTCACGCAAGGGGAAGACTCCTATGACCCGATTTAGTGCCGTCGCCGCCAAGGAGGCCGCTGTTACTTCTGGCGCCGATGCCTGTCCGCTGCCTCGCCGCACGCCAGGCGATGGCGGCGCTCGCGCAGGGCGCACGCTGCATTCGACGTGGTTTGACTTGCTGATCGCCGCACCTGGACGGCTCTGGCGGTCCCAGCCTTCGGCGCGTGAAGGTGTCTGGGTCAATACTGCGCAGCCGCCAGATGACCCGGAGACTTCGTGGCCGTCTACCGCTTTTAACCCGTTTGCCAGCGAGTCAGGCGAGATGGTCGTGCCAACGGGGCCGCCAACCGAGGATCTGAGCCAGTTGTCCGGCACTGACGGTGGTTACGGCTGCCCGAGCAGTCCAGCCGACCCTGACGGCAACCGGTGGCTGATGGCCCGGCGGCGCCAGGGCAGGCACGCTGCGCCATCGGTCGGCCTCGGCAGCCGGCTGGCGAGGAAGCTCGCCGCCAACCGCTAACGTTGCGGCCGGTCCGCGCGCAGGAGACACGCCGGCCGGCTTCCTAGCGCTCTTGTAACTATCTTCCCAGGCGAATTGCCGCTTATGTGCGTGCCAAATAACTTAGCGTGTCAGATAGCTGCCGCGACCCTGGCCTGTTACCGGAGGGATGCCGAGCTGGGTCCTGGCCTGCCGTATGATCGTCCGCCGGAGCGTGGCCTTGCGGCTGCCGTCCGGGTACAGCCGCAGCCTGGACAGTTCCCAGTTGCCATATTCGGCGTGATCGGTCAGTATCCGACGTGCCGCGTCCCGTGAGGTGCCTCGCGGCAAATAGAGCACCAGATACGAGTACTCCGCCATCAACTCATTGTGCTCGATGGACGGGATGGTTCAATCGCCTTGGAGAGAATCCACACCGGGGGCTCAGGGAACACGCGGATGCCGACTGCAAGTTAACGTCCTTGAGAGGGAACGGGGATGTACTCGATCCGGGAGTTCGCCGGGCGGATGTTGTGTCGCTTAACAGGACTTACAGGAAAGGTCCAGAGCGCCGGGTGGCTACTAGCTTACGTGCGGTAGCCTCCAGGGCATTTGCTGGACATAGAGGGTGGGAGACGTGGCAGCAGGGACCGGGCAATCTGCCGGGCGCTCGAAAGCTGGAGCCAACGGCGGCAACAAGCTGGTCATCGTCGAGTCGCCGAGGAAGGCGCGGACGATCGCTGGCTTTCTCGGCAAGGGCTACACGGTTGAGTCCAGCATCGGTCACATACGTGACATGCCCGATAAGGCAGCCGAGATCCCGACGAAGTATCGCGGGGAAGCATGGGCCCGGCTCGGCGTGGACGTCGACCATGACTTCGAGCCGCTGTACGTCGTCAACTCGGACAAGAAGCAGCAGGTCACCAAGCTCAAGCAGCTGCTGAAGGACGCCGACGAACTGCTGCTCGCCACTGATGAGGACCGCGAGGGCGAGGCAATCGCCTGGCACCTGATGGAAGAACTGAAGCCTCGGGTACCAGCCAAGCGCATGGTGTTCCACGAGATCACACCTGAGGCCATAGCGCAGGCGGTCGCATCGCCGCGGGACGTCGACCAGGGCCTGGTCGAGGCCTACCAGACCCGGCGAGTGCTCGACCGGCTGTATGGCTACGAGCTGTCGCCAGTGCTGTGGAAAAAGGTCATGCCGCAGCTGTCTGCTGGTCGCGTGCAGTCGGTCGCAGTCAGGCTGGTAGTGGACCGGGAACGCGAGCGAATCGCCTTCCGGCCCGCCCAGTACTGGGATCTCGAAGCCGAGTTCGCCAAGGCCGCAGCCGAGGCTGAGCTCGAAGCAGCTGGCGATGTCACGTCGTTCACCGCGGCGCTGGTCTCGGTCGACGGTCGCCGGGTCGCTCAGGGCCGTGACTTTAACTCTGTTGGCGAGTTGCGCAGTGTCGAAGCCGCGGGCGAGGACGGCCGCAGCCGTCTATTGCACCTGGACGGCGCCGCCGCGGCGGCCTTGCGAGACAGGCTCGCGAGTGCCTCGTTCAGCGTGAAATCGGTGGAGCGCAAGCCGTACCGGCGGTCGCCGTACGCCCCGTTCCGTACGACCACGCTGCAGCAAGAGGCGTCGAGAAAGCTCGGCTTCTCCGCCAAGTACACGATGCAGACGGCGCAGCGGCTGTATGAGAACGGCCACATTACTTATATGAGGACGGACTCGGTCACGCTCTCGCAGACGGCACTGAATGCGGCCAGGTCCCAGGCGAGGCAGCTGTACGGCGCGGAGTACGTTCCGGACGCGCCGCGCATCTACGACAGCAAGGTCAAGAGCGCTCAGGAGGCGCACGAGGCAATCCGCCCGGCCGGCGACGAGTTCAAGACGCCCGCGCAGTCCGGTCTGTCCGGCGACGAATTGCGGCTGTACGAGCTGGTGTGGAAGCGCACGGTCGCATCGCAGATGAAAGACGCGACCGGGGAGTCGATCTCGGTGCGGGTGCTCGGCCTGGCCGACGCGCACGAGCGAATACTGGTCGGCGTTCCCGGTCACGCAGCCGTGGAGAACGGGTCCGACAGCATCGCTGGCAGGGAGGCCGAGTTCGGCGCATCCGGCAAGGTGATCAGTTTCCACGGCTTCCTGAAGGCCTACGTCGAGGGTTCGGACGACCCGGACGCCGAGCTTGATGACAATCAGCGCCGGCTGCCGCCGCTGACGGAGAGTGAGCCGCTGCGCGCGCTAGACCTTCAGCGTGCCGAGCATGCGACCAGGCCGCCAGCCAGGTTCACCGAAGCGACGCTGATCAAGGAGCTTGAGGACCGGGCCATCGGCAGGCCGTCGACGTATGCCTCGATCATCGGCACGATCCTGGACCGGGGTTATGTGTTCAAGAAGGGCTCGGCGCTTGTCCCGTCGTTTGTCGCCTTCGCGGTAGTGACGCTGCTTGAGCGGCACTTCGCGCACCTGGTGGACTACGAGTTCACGGCCAAGATGGAAGACGTGCTCGACGACATCGCCAACGGAGAGGCCGAGCGCGTGCCCTGGCTGCGCCGGTTCTACTTCGGCGCGGACGGCGAAGAAGGCCTGAAGGAGATGGTCAGCGACCTGAGCGAGATCGACGCGCGCGACGTCAGCTCGTTCCCGCTGGCAGGCACTGACATAGTGGTCCGGGTCGGCCGGTACGGGCCGTACCTGGAGCGTGATGGCCAGCGGGTGAATGTGCCTGAAGGCACCGCGCCGGACGAGCTGACGCCAGAATTCGCCGCGGAGTTGCTCGACCGGCCGAGCGGAGACAAGATACTCGGCTCAGACCCGGAGACGGGCAAGACGATCGTTGCGAAGGCAGGCCGCTTCGGCCCGTACGTGACCGAGCTTCTGGAGGAGGACGCACCAGGTAACGCGAAGCCGCGTACGGCCTCGCTGCTGAAGACGATGGACCTGGACAGCGTCACGCTTGACGATGCGCTGCGGTTGCTTACCTTGCCGCGCATGCTCGGCGAAGTGGACGGCGAGCCGGTCACCGTGCAGAACGGCCGGTACGGCCCGTATGTGAAGCAAGGCGCCGAGAGCCGGTCGCTGGAGTCTGAGGAGCAGATGTTCACCATCACCCTCGACGAAGCGAAGGAACTGCTCGCACAGCCCAAGCCGCGGGGCCGGGCAGCGCGCGCGGCTGCTGCACCGCCGCTCAAGGAGCTTGGTGAGGATCCGGCCAGCGGGAAGCCGATCGTGCTGCGGGAGGGCCGGTTCGGGCCCTATGTGACTGATGGCGAGACCAACGCTTCGCTCCGTAAGGCCGACACGATTGAGTTGATCACGCCGCAACGCGCTGTCGAGTTGCTGGCGGAACGGCGGGCGGCGGCGCCCCCGGCCAAGCGGAAGCCAGCCGCCAGGTCGGCTGCCTCAGGGCGGACTGCCAAGGCGAGTACCGCCAAGGCAGGCGCGGCTAAGACCGGCGCGGCTAAGACCGGCACAGCAAAGACCGGCACTGCCAAGGGAGCTGCCAAGACCGGCAGGGGCGCAAAGAAGACCGCCGCCGGGGATGACCAGGACGGCTGAGCCCCGCGTCCGGCCGGCTGCTGCGAGCTGGCAAGCCGACCGGGGGCAGCAACGGCAAGGACAGCCCGCCTTGCCGGGCCTGACCGGCGACAATGTGCTGGAAACTGCCCGTTCCCGTGCGGATAGTGATCCTCGGGCCGGTGAGCTTTACGCTGTAAGCATCCGTCTCCCGGCTGGACCTATACCCTGGCGCAGTGAACTTTAGATCCCCTTTGCGCGACCGCGGCTCAGGCGTGCTCTCGATCACGCCGTTCCGCCGCTTGTGGATCGCCCTGTCGCTGGCGAGCCTGGGGGATTGGCTGAGCCTGCTCGCGCTGTCTGCCCTGGCCGCGCAGATCGGCGGGACAAGCGGCGGCGCATACGCAGTCAGCGGTGTCTGGCTGACCTCGCTGCTTCCCGCGCTGGTCCTGGGGCCGGTCGCTGGCGCGGTGGCCGACAAGTTCGACCGCCGGCTCAACATGATCATCGGGGACGTGCTCAGGGCGGCGCTCTACATCACCATCCCCATCAATATGTCGGTGGGCTTTGCTAATCAGCTGACCTGGATATATGTGGTCCAGTTCCTGGCCTCGGGCGCGTCGCTGTTCTGGGCGCCGGCCAAGGATGCGTCAGTGCCGAACCTGGTCCCGCCGAACAAGCTGGAGCAGGCCAATCAGCTCAGCCTGTTCGCTACGTACGGCACGGCGCCGGTCGCCGGACTGCTGTTCGCGCTGCTGGCGGTCCTCAGCACCACGCTCGGGCACATTTCGTCCTCTTTCTCTACTAACCAGTTCGATCTGTCGCTGTACTTCCGCACGGCCATGTACCTGGTATCCGCTTTGACCGTGTACATGCTCAAGGAGTTGCGCCGCAGTCCGACCGACAAGATCTCGTCGCCCTCGGTGCTCAAGTCGATCTGGGAGGGGTGGCGATTCCTCCGGCAAAGTCAGGTGGTGCGCGGCATCATCCTCGGCATGACCGGCGCCTTCGCCGCGGCGGGCGCCATCGTCGGGCTCGGGCCGTCCTACATCAAAAACATCCTGCAAGGCGGCAGCGCGGGCTGGGGCGCTGCGTTCGCGGCTCTCTTCTTCGGGCTGGCGATCGGGATGTTCCTCGGGCTCCGGGTGCTGCGAGGCTTCTCCAGGCGCCGCCTCTTCGGCGTCTCGATCATGTTCGCGGCGCTGCCGCTAGCCCTGATCGCGCTAATCCCAAGCCTCATCCTGACCGTGATGCTGACCATTGTGCTCGGCGCCTCCGCCGGCGCGGCCTACGTCACCGGTTATACCGTGATAGGCCTCGAAGTCGACGACGAAACTCGCGGCCGGACGTTCGCGTTCCTGCAATCGGCGATCCGGGTGATCCTGTTCGCCGTCATCGCGATCGCACCGACGATAGCGGGCGGCGTCAACGCGCTGTTTCACGTCGTGGATAAGTCGAGCCTGCACATTGCCGGCGTGAACTACCGTAACGTCGGTTACAACGTAGTGCTGCTGCTGGCGGCAGCCATCGCGCTCGCGCTGGGCCGGATGTCCTACCGGCAGATGGATGACCGGCAGGGCGTGCCGCTACTGGCTGACCTGGGCTCGCTATTCCGGCCGGACAGGGAGGAAAGCGTGAACAGCCATCGCAAAGAGGGACGTAGATCACGATTCAGGAGATCCGCGCTCGACGAGTCGGTCGCGCAAACTCCCAACTCTGACGGGGCGCGGCGACCAGGCGTCTTCCTGGCGCTTGAAGGCGGTGAAGGCGCGGGCAAGTCGACACAGGCCAGGTTGCTCGCGATCTGGCTCCGCGACCAGGGCTACGACGTGGTGACAACGCACGAGCCGGGTGCGACGAAGATCGGCCTGCGATTGCGGGCGCTCCTGCTCGACACCGCTCACACCGGCCTGGCGCCGCGGGCCGAGGCGCTGATGTATGCCGCGGACCGGGCCGAGCACGTCCAGGACGTTATCCTCCCGGCCCTCGAGCGGGGGGCCGTCGTAGTGACCGACCGGTACGTGGACTCTTCGCTCGCCTATCAGGGTGCCGGGCGCCAGCTGCCAGTGTCCGAGATCGCGAGCCTGAACCGCTGGGCAACCGGTGGCCTGACGCCGGATCTGACGATCGTGCTCGACATGCCCGTGGTTACCGGCCTCAGCCGCCGGCTGAGCTCGGCTGACCGCCTGGAGTCCGAGCCGGTTGACTTCCACGAGCGGGTCAGGTCGGGGTTTCTCTCACTGGCTGCGGCTGAGCCGGGACGTTATCTGGTGCTCGACGCGGACCGGCCGGAGAGCGAGGTCAGCCGGGACATCCAACTGCGCGTTCGTGAGCTGCTGCCCGACCCGATTCCGTTCTCGGCAGAGGAGAACACCGGCTCCTTCCCAGCGGTACGCGAGTGAGCGACTCAGCCCCGGTGTTCCGCGAGCTGATCGGTCAAGAGGCCATCGTCGACCAGCTGCAGCGAGCTGCCGAGGCGAGCGCTCGCAGTGCCGACGCGCTAGGCATGGCCGGGCGCAGGGCTAGCGGGATGACGCACGCATGGCTGTTCACCGGGCCGCCGGGGTCGGGCAGGTCACTTGCCGCCCGCGCGTTCGCCGCCGCGCTGCTGTGCGACCGTCAGGGCTGCGGCGAGTGCCCGTCCTGCCGTCAGGTGGCCGCGGGCACCCATGCTGACCTGCTGCTGGTCCGGCCTGATGGGCTGTCGTACGGCGTTCGCCAGACCAGGGACCTAGTGCTCAAGGCCGCCGCCGCGCCTGTCAACGGGCGGTGGCGGATCGTGCTTTTCGAGGATGCTGACCGGTCCACCGAGCAGGCCGCGAATGCGCTGCTGAAGGCTATCGAGGAGCCAGCGCCCCGGACAGTGTGGCTGCTGTGCGCGCCGTATGCAGACGACCTGCCGACCACGATCAGGTCTCGCTGCCGCCTCGTCACGCTGGTGACACCGCGCACATCGGCGGTCACGGAGGTGCTTGAACGCGAGGGCGTGACAGCCGAGCGGGCCAGGGCTGCGGCGCTCGCTGCCCAGGGCCACATCGGCCGGGCGCGGCGGCTGGCCATTGACGAGGAAGCGGCGCGCAGGCGCGCCGAGGTGCTGCGCGTACCAGGTCAGGTCGCGGGCCTCGGTCAGGCGCTCAAAGCTGCTGCCGCGCTAGTCAAGGCTGCGGACGCCGAAGCCAAGGCGACGACCGAGGAACTCGATGAGCCCGAGCGGCAGGCGCTGCGGAGGGCGTTCGGGGAGGGCTCGACCGGCAAGGGCGTGGCAACGGCGTTGCGCGGCGGAGCCGGGGCTCTGCGGGACCTGGAAGCCCGGCAGAAGTCGCGGGCTACCCGGCTCCAGCGTGACTCGCTCGACCGGGCTCTGCTGGACCTGGCGGGCTATTACCGGGACGTGCTCGCGCTGCAGCTTGGCGCTTCGGTTGAGCTGGCGAACGAACCGCGAGACGCCGAACTGCGGCAGCTAGCCGAGGCCTCTGGCCCGGCCGATACTGTGCGCCGGATCGAGGCGATCATGCGCTGCCGCCAGCGGCTTGCAGCTAACGCGGCGCCGTTGCTCGCGGTCGAAGAACTGACGCTGGTGCTGGCGACGGAAAGCCATTGACTGCAGCGGCGAGCGCCGCCGCCAATGCCAGCCGCGCCCTCAGCGCACACTTCATGCGAGAGGCGACCACAGATCGGGGCATAACGGGCTTCAGGATCTCTGGTTCGCATGAAACGTCGTCGCGGTCGTATGAAGCTCCGCGACCTCTGGGCGCCGGGTCCGGTGCGGCGACGCAGGGGCTGGCGGCTGCTGCGAACTGGTGAGATGACGGGCGCCCGATGACCCGTTCCCGGTCTGAAGGTCTTGATCTTGAATGTCTCTAGGGGGAGACGGCTGTCGTTATCAGGCCGTAATGTGATGGCGTGGGCATGATGATGGCAGTGAGCTTTCAGCGAAACGGGCGGTTGTATTACCTGGATCCGGGGCCGTATCAGCCCACGGTAGGGAGCAAGGTGCTGGTACCCACCGACGCCGGTCCCGAGGTAGCCGAGTGCATCTGGGCGCCGCAGTGGGTGGACGACGACATCACCGGGCTGCCAGTCTGCGCCGGGCTAGCCGACGACGAGGATCTGAGCCGGGACGACACCAACCGGGCGCGCCGCGCCGAGGCGCGGGTCGCTACCCGCAGGCTCGTTCGGGAGCACGAGCTGCCTATGAAGATCATCGGGGTGGACTACCTGGACAAGTCCAACGTCTTCACGGTGTACTTCAGCGCTCCGCACCGGGTGGACTTCCGCGGGCTGGTTAAGGACCTGGTCGCCCGACTGCGCGCCAGAGTTGAACTGCGCCAGATCGGGCCGCGAGATGAGGCCAGGCTGCAAGGCGGCATAGGGCCATGCGGCCGCGATCTGTGCTGTGCGACGTTCCTGAAGGACTTCGAGCCCGTCTCGGTAAGGATGGCCAAGGACCAGGACTTGCCGGTGAATCCGCTGCGCATCGCCGGGGCGTGCGGTCGCCTGATGTGCTGCCTGAAGTATGAGCACCCGCTCTACCAGGACTTTCATGCCTCGGCCCCGAGACAGGGCGAGCTCGTGGAGACACCGGACGGTCCTGGCACCGTGGTCGGCCATAACGTCCCGGCTGATCAGGTCATCGTTAAGCTCACCGAGGACGGCCGCCGGACTGCCTGTCCGAAGGCCAGCGTCTGCGGGTCAAGGAAGGCATATGAGGCCATGCACGGCAGTGCGCGCGAACCGGCGGCGGACCGGTAGACTCCTGTGGCTGCCTGGTTCGCCGGGCCAGCGCCGCCTTAGCTCAGTCGGCAGAGCGATTCACTCGTAATGAATAGGTCATCGGTTCGATTCCGATAGGCGGCTCTGAGTTTTCCCAGGTAAATGGCTTGCCGGTTCTTAGCATCGCTAACGTACGCAAGAGTCAAGAGCCAAGAGCCAAACTCAAGAGCCAAGAGCCACCGTGAATCCTCCCGATGCCCAGGCGGGAGGATTGCTTTGCAAGGTCTCAGAACGCCCAGGGCCATCGCCCTGGGCGGCATCACGCTGCTGGTCGTATCGGCGGCCGTCGCATCGTTCGCCGAGTCCTACCGAGCCCTGATGATCTGGGCCATGACTCACGGGCTCCACGGCCTGTGGGCCGGCATGTTCCCGGTGCAAGTCGATTCGTTCATCGCGGTCGGCGAGCTGGCCTTGTTCGTCGCGCTGGCCGACCAGTGGACTACCCGCAG
>DASXIA010000207.1:0-4202 GCA_036488155.1 Streptosporangiaceae bacterium
CGGGACGGCGCAGCTCGACTTCGCCGAGCTGCGGTCGTTCGCGGCGGCCCGGCTCGCGTCGTTCAAGGTCCCGCGATTCTGGCAGCAGGTCGCCGAGCTGCCGCGGACGCCGACAGCGCGGGTCGCCAAGCACCGGCTGCCTTCCGGCCACCCGGACGGCGAGTACGACGCCGAGTCAGCGCAGCCGAGCCATCCAGCCGTGCAGAGTTACCAGGGGGAACAGTGACTGAGTACCCGACCTCGATAGGAACCGCGGACGCGACCACGATCACGGTTCTCGGCCAGAACCTTGCCGAGGACCTGATGGGTCAGATCAGCTTCGGCGAGCTTGCCTTCTGGCTAGCCGCGCTGCGGCGGCCGGCGGCGGGCGAGTTGAAGTTGTTCGAGTCAGTGCTCGTGGCGCTGGCCGACCACGGCTTCACCCCGTCGGTGATCGCGGCTCGCCTCACCCTGACCGGCGCGCCGGAATCGGTGCAGGGCGCGATGGCAGCAGGCCTGCTGGGCGGGGGCTCACGGTACCTGGGCGTGACCGAGGACTGCGGCCGGTTTCTCGCGGCTGCGCTGGCTGGGCACGAAGGCCCGCTGCCGGACACCGATGCGGGCTGGGATGAACTGGCGAAGACGGCTGTCCAGGCCCAGCGGGCAGCGGGGCGGCTGGTTCCGGGACTCGGGCATCCGGTGCACAAGGACGGCGACCCGCGCACGCCGGTGATCTTCCGGATCGCTGCCGAATCCGGGGTACTGGGCCCGCACCTGCAGCTGTTCGCAGCGGTCGGTCGGGTGCATCCGGCAATCATCGGCCGCACGCTGCCGCTGAACGGGGCAGGTGTCTGCGGGGCTGCGCTGGCTGACCTCGGGTTCCCGCCGGACCTGCTGCGCGGCTTCGCCCTGCTAGCCAGGACCGCCGGGCTGCTCGGCCACCTGGCCGAGGAAATGCGCAACCCAGCTGGCCAGTCCATCTACCGGGAGATTGACGAGGCCGTCCGGTACGAGCCGCCGCCGCAGCCGTAGCGGACTCCGGCTGGCGACAGCATGTGAGTTCGCTGCCTCGGCATGACGAAATCACGGCGGGTGTAGTCAGGAACCTGATCCGCGACCTAAAGTGCCTACCTGAGGGATGGCTTCAATGACAGCTGTAGCGGGCAGTACTGACTGCGTGGCGTACACGGCAGTGTGCCAGCGCGAGGGCGACTGGTGGGTGGTCACCGTGCCCGAGCTGGAGGCTGGTGGCGTAACTCAAGCCAGGACACTAGATGAGGTACCAGAGACGGTCGCCGATCTGGTGTCAACTATGACTGGTGTGGACCCTGCAAGCGTCGAAGTCACCGTGCAGGCGCACGCAGGCCCCGGCTTAAACCTAGGCCGCCTCGGCCGTGTGCCGCTCGCCTTGGCTGGCATCGGCCTGGCTTGGCGCGCAATCCGTGACGCGCTGGCCCGGCATTAGTTCGCCACAAACATCGTCGCAGCCAAAGGGCCGACCGCCTTCAAGTCCGCCTTTCAAGAGAATGGCCACGAGCGGTAACTCACGCCCCTCCTCGCGGTACGCGGGTACGACCAGTGCCCGATTCATCCTGGTCTCGGGTGACTCAGACGGCCCGCGCGATACCGTCTGCCGGAGTTCGCTGTCGGTGAATGCGGCTCTGGTGGGGCTATAGCACCACAGGATTCACATTCATGCGCGCCGTGGGTCGGCTTCCCTCCGCCTAAGCTCTTGCAACGTTATCTTTGCAAACACTCCTTTGGAAAGCTATCTTGGGATGCGTGGCCGAAAAACCCGCGCGCACCGTCAAGCAGCTCACCGACCCGAAGGCGCTGCGGGCGCTGGCGCATCCGATCCGGCTCAAGCTGCTCGGCCAGCTGCGCATCCACGGGCAGCTCACAGCCACCCAGGCGGGCCAGCTGCTCGGCGAGAGCTCGGCCAGCTGCTCCTTCCACCTGCGCCAGCTGGCTAAGTACGGACTGGTCGAGGAGACGGGCGGCGGCCAGGGCCGGGAACGGCCATGGCGGGCCACGGCCATGTACACAGCCTGGCCTGATTACGCCGAGGACCCCAAGGTCGACGCGGCAGCCGACCTGCTGCGCGGTGTTATTGCCGACCAGTACATCACCGCCCTGATGCGCTGGTTCGAAGCCAAGCCCGACGAGCCCGAGGAGTGGCAGCAGGCCGCGCAATTCGGCGACACCCTCCTCTACCTCACGGCCGGCGAGCTCGCTGAGTTGAGCGAGCGCACCCGCGAGCTTCTCGACCCTTACCTGGACCGCCAGGCCAACCCGGAGCTCAGGCCTCCCGGCGCACGGCTGGTGACCTATTTGCACATCGCCCATCCCGTCACGGATGCGCGGGACCAGCGCGCCGAGGGCCGCTGAGTGGCAGTCGCCGACGAGGACAGGCAGCCGGACACGGCCGATGCGGTCGCGCGACGCCAGCCCGGTCCGCGTTCCAAGCGACCGCGGGCGGGCAGGCCCCGGCTCCGCGAGAGCCTCGTCGCGAGGGTGCCGCGGTTGCTGCGGGAGACCCAGTTCCGCAGGTACTGGACCGGCCAGACCGTGTCGATGTTCGGCGACCAGATCTCTGGTATCGCGATCCCGCTGGCCGCAGTCCTTGTGCTGCACGCCGACGCGGCCGAGATGGGCTACCTGACCGCGCTGGTCTGGCTGCCGAGCCTGCTATTCGGGTTGCATGCCGGGGCCTGGGTGGACCGGCGCGGCCAGCGGCGGGTCATTATGATCGCCGCTGACCTGGCCCGGTTCGCGCTGCTGGCCAGCCTTCCGCTCAGCTATGCACTGGGCGTGCTGACGCTCGCCCAGCTCTTCGTGATCGCGTTCGCCGTCGGAGCGCTGAGCGTGGTCTTCAACGTCTCGAACACCGCGCTGTTTGTCACCGTCGTCCCGGAGGAGCGCTATCTGGAGGGCAACTCTCTGCTGTACTCCAGCCGCGCGATGTCGTTCGTGACTGGCCCGAGCATCGGCGGCCTGCTGGTGCAGGCGCTGTCAGCTCCGTTTGCGATCGCTGCCGACGCGCTGTCTTTTCTCGGCTCAGCTTTCTTCCTGCACCGGATCCGGCCTGCCGAGCCGCCACCGGATCGCAGCGGCAAGGGAGCGGTGACCGCCGGGGCGCGGTTCATCGCCGGGTCGCCGATAGTGCGCGCGTCCTTGCTCGGCGTCTCGGTCATCAACTTCTTCAACCTGATGTTCTCCGCGCTGTTCTTGTTGTTCGCGGTGCGGGTCCTGCACGTCAACGCGGGCGAGATCGGGCTGATCCTCGGTCTGGCTGCGGCCGGCGGCGTAGTCGGTGCCGCGCTCACCAGGCGGATCGCCGACCGGATCGGCGTGGGCTGGGCGTACACGCTCGGCTGCCTGGGCTTCACCGCGCCCACGATGCTCGTGCCGCTGGCCAGCGGGCCGCGCCCGCTCGTACTCAGCATGCTGTTCGCGGCGGAGTTCCTGTCCGACTTCGGGGTGATGGTGCTGGACATCAGCATCGGCTCGATCTTCGCCGCAGTCATTCCCGCCGATCTGCGGTCTCGGGTATCCGGCGCGTTCCAGGCGGTGAACTACGGCACGCGGCCGGTCGGCGCTCTGCTCGGTGGGCTGCTGGGCACGCTGATCGGGTTGCGGCCAGCCCTCTGGATCGCGAGCGCTGGCGGCGTGCTTGGGTTCCTGCTGCTCATCCCGTCGCCGCTGCCCGCGTTCCGGATGCAGTCCCCGGACGGCAAGCAAAGGCCCTTGGCCGCCCCCGAGCTGGATGTACCCCAGCCGGAAGTACCGCAGCCCGGTTTACCGCAGGCTGGCGAGTGACACTGGCCTGCGCGTGGTCGTTCCCGCCCGGAAAGTGCCGTGTTTTTAGGCCGGATACGGCAGGCGGCACGGGGCCTGGCGACCCGGCCACCGCCGTATCCGCTGAGGGCTGCGCTAGATCCGGAAGAACAGGTTCAGGAACCGGTTGGCCAGGGCCGTGTCGCCGCTGGCCGTGCCGCCGTTGATCCGGCCGAACGCCGTGAGCACCATGCTGCCTGGGTCGAATTCCAGCACGGCCGGCAAATCGTCGATGCTGCCCGGCTCGTAGCTCATGCCGCCATCGCCGATCGACACCCTGGTGTCGCCTGCGTTGCGGCCGCTGACCCGGATCCCGATGCTGAACGGGGTCAGGTCGGCGTCCGGGCGGATCGTTGACTGCCAGATGATGAACATGAAGGGGACCA
>DASXIA010000312.1:0-11484 GCA_036488155.1 Streptosporangiaceae bacterium
TGGCAGCCCGCCAGCGCGACGGCCGGTCCGGAACACCAGCAGGTTGTGAGTAAGTACTGGTCGGCGCACTATGGGAGGAACGCGGTGCACTTTGTCGCCGGAGCTGTCGGCATCAGTGACGCGTCGCCGCCGGGCGGCTGCTGGCCGCCAGGCGCAGAAGCTGTCCGGGGAAGTCTGCGACTGGCCAGGCCGCGCACAGCCGCGCAGAGGGGAGCGGGGCATTGATCGGTTACCTCATCAGGCGGCTGATCCAGGCTGTGGTAGTCGCGCTCATCGTGACAATTATCGCTTTCCTGCTGCTGCATCTCGTGCCGGGCGGCGAGGTGCACGCGATCCTCGGCCTCCGGGCAACCCCGGCCGAGATCAGGGCCGACTCGAAGCTGTGGGGCTTTGACCAGCCGCTCTACGTTCAGTACGGCAAGTGGCTCTGGCAGATACTGCAGGGGAATTTCGGCTTCGACCTCCTGTACAACGCGCCGGTGTCGACGCTGATCTTCCCGGCCTTGTCACGGTCCCTGGTGCTCGCCGTTATCGGCACCGGGGTAGGGCTGCTGATCGGCATCCCGCTCGGCATCCTGCAGGCGGTCCGCCGTTATTCGGTCATCGACAACGTGGTCACCAGCATCGGCTTTATCGGCTACGGATCGCCTACCTTCTTCGTCGGTCTCCTGCTCGCCCAGTGGTTCGCTGTGGACCTGCACATCTTCCCGCCGTTCGCGCCGTCGACGGCCTCAATCGCCGGCCAGCTCGCCGATCCCGCGGCCCTGGTCCTGCCGGCGGCCACCTACGCCTTTGTCGCATTCGCGCTCTGGAGCAGGTTCATGCGGTCATCGGTGATGGACAACATCGTGCAGGATTACGTGCGAACCGCTCGCGCCAAGGGCGCGAGCGAGCGCCGCGTGTTGTGGGGTCACATCTTCCGAAACTCCCTGATCTCGATCGTGACGCTGCTAGGCCTGCAGCTGCCCGTGATCATCGCCGGGTCCATCTTCATCGAGCTCGTGTTCAACTACCCGGGTATGGGCCTGCTCTTCCTCAACTCGGCGCTCAAGACTGACATCCAGATGATGCTGGCGATCACGGTGCTGACCACGATGGTCACCATTCTCGGCAACCTGCTCGCCGACATCGCCTATGCCGTGCTCGACCCGAGGGTGAGGTTCAGCTGATGGCCACGCCGCTGCATCCCGAGACGGCCGTCGATCTGCGCGCCACACCCGGCGCGCTGACCGCGGACCTCCCGCCTGACGGCCAGGCCGGCCTGGGGAAGCAAGCCAAGCCGCGGAGCATGTTCCGCCGCGGCTGGGAAGTTTTCGCCGAGAACAAGCTGGCCCTGGTAGGCATCGGCTTTGTGATCTTCATCCTGCTGTTCAGTTTCATCGGGCCGCACATCTACAAGACCCAGCAGGTCAGCGTCACAGTCGTGAACGCCTACTGCACTCCGGGCGCGAAGCACCTGCTCGGTTGCGACAACCTCGGCTACGACGTCATCGGCCGGCTGATGGTCGGCGGGCAGCAGTCGCTTGAGGTGGGCCTCGCGGCTGCGTTCGTATCCTGCTTGTTCGGCTCGATCTACGGTGCCGTCTCCGGCTTCGCGGGCGGGGTAGTGGACTCGATCATGATGCGGATCGTCGACGCCGTGCTGTCGATCCCGCTCCTCTTCGTCATCATCATCCTGGCCGTGCTCATTCACCCGAACCCGCTCACCCTGATCGGGTTCATCGCGCTGAGCTACTGGCCACAGCCGGCCCGGCTGGTACGCGGCGAGACGCTGTCACTCCGCACCCGGGAATACGTCCAGGCAGTGAGGGTGGCAGGTGGCAGGAGTTCGCGTGCGGTACTCCGGCACATCATCCCGAATGCCATCGGCACCATCATCGTGCAGTCCACCTTCGCGGTAGCGGATTCCATCCTCATCCTGTCCGGGCTGGGCTTCCTCGGCTTCGGCGTCCAGCTGCCGTCGACGGACTGGGGCACGATGCTCTCTGGCGGGCTGCAATACATGAACCAGGGCTACTGGTGGCTCATCTACCCGGCCGGGATCATCATCATCCTGACTGTGGTGGCTTTCAATTTCATCGGCGACGCGCTCCGCGACGCCTTCGAAACCCGGCTGCAGCGCCGGTAGAAAGGTGACTGGTGGCGCCGCTTCTTGACATCACTGACCTGCGCACGGAAATCCGGCTGCGCGAAGGCGTCGTGCACGCCGTCGACGGCGTCTCGTTCCAGCTCGAGCCGGGGGAGACGCTGGGCATCGTAGGCGAATCCGGCTGCGGCAAAACGATGACCGCCTTGTCGATCATGAATCTGCTCCCCACCGGCGGCCACATCGCTGGCGGCAGCATCAAGCTCAACGGCCAGGACCTCACCGCGCTGTCGGACGAGCAGATGCGGAACATCCGCGGCAACGAGATCGGCATGATCTTCCAGGATCCGCTGACTTCGCTGAATCCCACCATGACAATCGGCAGGCAGATCGCCGAGGCCGTATCGCTGCACCGTGAGGTGTCCAGAGAGCAGGCCATGGACCGGGCCGCCGAGGTCCTCGACCTCGTCGGGATCCCGCGCGTCCAGGAACGGATTAAGGAGTACCCGCACCAGTTCTCCGGCGGCATGCGCCAGCGCGTGATGATCGCCATGGCGCTGGCCTGCGAGCCGAAGCTGCTGATCGCGGACGAGCCCACGACGGCGCTGGACGTGACCATCCAGAAGCAGATTCTGGAGCTGATCGACGACCTGCGGCGGCGCCTGGGCATGTCGGTCATCCTGGTCACCCACGACCTGGGTGTGATCGCGGGCCGCGCGGACCGGGTGGCGGTCATGTACGCGGGCAAGATCGCTGAGACCACCGACACCGAGACGCTGTTCAACAGCCCGCGGCATCCCTACACCGAGGCGCTGTTCCAGGCGCTGCCGGACAAGGCCGCCGAGGCGGGTGAGCGACTGTACTCGATCCCCGGCCTGCCGCCGGACCTGGTCCACCCGCCGACTGGCTGCCGGTTCGCAGCGCGCTGCCGGTATGTGGCCGACCGGTGCCGGCAGGAGGAGCCTCAGCTGCTCGGCGAGGTCGCCGGACACGAGTTCCGCTGCTTCTACCCGGTCGGGCCTTCGGAGCGCAACGAAGCCGGCCGCCTTGCCGCGTACAACGAGACTCCGGCTGAGGCGCCGCTTGCCGGGCCTGGCATCGGCGATGTGCTGCTCGACGTCCAGCACCTGGTGAAGGACTACGCGGTCACGAAGGGCGCCGTGCTGCAGCGGCGGGTCGGCTGGCTGAGTGCGGTCGCGGACGTGAACTTCACGATCCGCAGCGGCGAGACGTTCGGCCTCGTCGGCGAGTCCGGCTGCGGGAAAAGCACGATCGGCAAGCTCGTCGTCGGGCTGGAGAAGCCCACCGGCGGCTCGATTAACTTCGAAGGCAAGGACCTGAGCAAGAGCAATGGCAGGGAGTACCGGCGAGAGCGCCGGGACATCCAGCTGATGTTCCAGGACTCGTACGCCTCGCTCGATCCCCGGATGCGCGCCGGCACGCTGCTGCGCGAGCCGCTGGTGATCCAGCACATCGGCTCGAAGAAGGAGCAGCTCCAGAAGGTCAGCGAGATGCTGGACAAGGTCGGCCTGCCGCGCTCGGCAGCCGACAGGTACCCGCACGAGTTCTCCGGCGGCCAGCGCCAGCGGCTGGGCTTCGCCCGCGCGCTGATGCTGCAGCCGGAGCTCATCGTGGCGGACGAGCCGGTCTCCGCGCTCGACGTGTCCATCCAGGCGCAGGTCCTGAACATGATGAAGGAACTGCAGCACGACCTCGGCCTCACCTACCTGTTCATCTCGCATGACCTCGGGGTGGTCCGCTACCTCTCCGACAAGATCGGCGTCATGTACCTGGGCAAGCTGGTCGAGGTCGGCCCGGCCGAAGAGGTCTACCTGCGGCCAGCGCACCCGTACACCAGAGGGCTGCTGGACTCCGCGCCGGTAGCCGACCCGGAGGCTGAGAAGGCCAAGGTCAGTGAGGGCGTCAGCGGCGAGCTGCCGAGCGCGATCCACCCGCCATCGGGCTGCCGGTTCCGAACCCGCTGCCCGCTGGCGCAGGCGATCTGCGCGGACGTCGAGCCGCCGATGCAGCGGTTCGCCGGGGAGGGCCACCTGGCTGCTTGTCACTTCCCGCTGCAGACATCGATCGGCGACGCTGTCACGGCGTCGGCCTCGCCGGCGTTTCCGGACTAGGCGTTGGTCGTCGACAGGTGACAGCCACACCGCCGTTCACTACCAGGCCACAACTCGCCGGCACGTTCGGCATGGTGGCGTCCACTCACTGGCTCGCCACGGCGGCCGGCATGGCCGTGCTGGAGCAGGGCGGCAACGCGTTCGACGCCGCGGTGGCAGTCGGCCTGGTCCTGCAGGTGGTCGAGCCGCACCTTAATGGTCCGGGCGGCGAGGTGCCGGTGATCGGCTTTAGCGCCGCCGACGGGCAGCCGTTCGTGCTCGATGGCCAGGGGCCGGCCCCCGCCGCCGCAACTCCGGCGCATTTCGCCGGCCTGGGCCTGGACCTCATTCCCGGCACGGGGCTGCTAGCCGCCTGCGTCCCGGCCGCGTTCGGCACCTGGATGCTGCTCCTCGAGCGGTATGGCACGCTGCCGCTGCGCTCGGTGATGGAATACGCCATCGGTTACGCCGAGCACGGCTATCCGATGCTTCCATCCGCGAGCGACGTCATCGCATCCGTGGCAAAGACCTTCCGCGACCACTGGCCCGGCTCGGCCGAGATCTACCTGTCGGCGGGCGTGCCAGCTGGCGGCAGCCGCTTCACCAACCGTCCGCTTGCCGCCGTCTACCAGCGCATCCTCACCGAAGCAGAAAAAGCAGGTCCAGGGCGGGAACGCCAGATTGAGGCAGCCCGCCGTGCCTTCTACGCGGGCTTCGTGGCTGATGCCATCGCCGCCTATGTCGCCGACACCGAGGTCATGGACATCACCGGGCAGCGGAACCGCGGCCTGCTCACCGGCGACGACCTCGCCGGCTGGGCGGCAAGCGTCGAGGCGCCGGTCACCGCGGACTTCCGTGGTTTGACGGTCTGCAAGACCGGCCCGTGGGGGCAAGGGCCAGTGTTCCTGCAGCAACTCGCGCTGCTCGATGGCCTCGGCATCGAGGACTTGCAGCCGGGCAGCGCCGAGTTCATCCATACCGTGGTCGAGGCGAGCAAGCTTGCGTTCGCCGACCGTGAGGCCTGGTACGGCGACCCGCGGCAGTCAAGAATCCCGCTGGCAGAACTGCTATCCGCACCGTATGCGGAAGCTCGCCGCAAGCTCGTCGGCGACCAGGCCTCGGGTGACCTGCTGCCAGGGTCCCCGGACGGGACCGCGCCGCGGCTGCCCGACTTCGCGGTCGCGGGCTTCGCAGTGCCGGGTCTTGCCGGTGCAGGCACTGGCGAGCCGACCGCTGGGGTATCCGCACCAGAGCTCGGCCCGGGCGATACCTGTCACCTGGATGTCGCGGACAGGTTCGGAAACATGGTGTCCGCCACGCCGAGCGGCGGCTGGCTGCAGAGCTCGCCAGTCATCCCCGGCCTTGGCTTCTGCCTGGGCACCCGGGCGCAGATGTTCACCCTGACGCCGGGACTAGCGAGCACGCTGGCGCCGCGGCGCCGGCCGCGCACGACGCTGTCACCGAGCCTGGCGCTCCGGGACGGTCAGCCGTACCTGGCCTTCGGCACGCCGGGCGGAGATCAGCAGGATCAGTGGCCGCTCGCGTTCTTCCTGAATCACCTGCTGTTCGGCATGAACCTGCAGGAGGCCATCGACGCTCCGGCCTTCCACACTGATCACTTCCCGTCATCGTTCTACCCGCGCGAATCTCTGCCGCGGTCGCTCGCGATCGAATCCAGGGCGGGCGAGACAGTGGTGGCCGGCCTGCGCGCCAGGGGCCATGACGTCAGCGTGCGGCCGCCGTGGTCGCTTGGCCGAATCAGCGCGGTGTCCTCCTCTGGCGGCATGCTCTACGGGGCCGCCAACCCGCGTGGCATGCAGGGTTACGCCGCGGGCCGCTAGCCGCGTCAGTTCGCTCAGTCGCTAACGGCTGCGTCCCGGGCCGGGGCGGCTCAGCCAGACCGGGACCGCCAGGCCGACCGCGAGCACTGCCACCACCAGGACGACGATCCGGATGGCGGCATCGGCAGAGCCGGCGATGAAGTGAGGCAGCGCGGCCGCGCCGACGGACAACGCGGTCAGGGCGATGCCGGCACAGAGCAGCGGTAGCTGGGCGCGCAGCACGTCCCCGCCCGCCCGCGTCTCCGTCAGGTGCACGGCCAGCACGTAGCCGGTCAGCGCGACGCCTAGCACGGCGGTATGCCACGGCCGGGACCCGTGCAGTGCCTCGAGCACTCCTGCGGCGACGATCAATAGCTCGGCCCAGGGCAGCATCTTCACCAGCCCGGCAAGCCATTGCGCCGCCTGGTCAAGCGCGGCAAAGCCGTCCGATTCCCGGTTCCCGATCGCGGCAGCGGCAAGCTGCGCGATGCTCATGACTGCGGCGACGATGGCGGCGGCAAGCGACAACCGAGTACCGGCGCGGCCTGTCGAGAGCGGGAAAGCTGACCACAAGATCACCCCGGTTGCCAGCGCGCCGGCTGCCGCAATGCCGTAGCCCGGTCGTGTCCGCGAGCGCCGCCCCGTCACCTGAGACCTCCGCCTGAGTGCGCGCCACACGCCTGCGCGGTCATCGATGCGCCACCAGCACCCGGCGGGTATAAGGCGCCAGCGGCGTGTCCAGGCTGTCTACTCCGTCCCAGTGCACGACCGGCACGCCGATCTGGGTCAGCGAGAACCGCACCGCTTGCTGCTCGAGGTGCCACATCCGGGCCGTGAGCCGGGACAGTTTGCTGCCGTCGTGCCCAGGCTCGGTGTTGAGGACGTCGACGACTAGCACGCTGAAGCCCCGTTCCCTCAGATCGCGCAGTGCCTCGACAAGGCGCGGGTCAAGCAGCGGGCTGAAGACGAGGATGAGTGAGCCGGGCGGCAGCGCCGCCCGCGGCAGCCTGGTCAGCCCAGGTGCGCGGTCCCAGCCACCCGGCGTCGCCATCATCAGATCCAGCAACCGGTACCAGTGCCGCCGCCCTTGACCGGGAGCGATCCAGCTAAGCCGTCCGGCAAAGATGATCAGCCCGACCCGGTCGCGGGCCGCGAGGTACCGGGTAATCGCGCCGGATGCACCGCGGAGAACCAGGTCGAGAGAACTCGTGCCCGGCTCGCCGACATCGGAAGTCTCGTCGGCTATCACGACGACGTTCTGCGTTCGCTCCGCCGAGAACGTGCTCAGGTGCAGGCTTCCGTGCCGGGTCGTGGCTGGCCAGTTGATCCGCCGCTGCCGGTCACCGGGCACGAACTCACGGACCCCGGCGAACTCGATTCCGTCTCCGGCGGCCCTGGCGGGATGCTCGCCGAGCCGGCTCGGCAACCGGCTCAGCACGACGCTGCTCTGCAGCGAGGCAGCCTGCGGGTAAGTGGACACGAACGGCAGTTGCACCACTGCCGTGCCCTCAGTAAGCCGGTAGCGGTCGGTGAAGGTGATCATGAGGACGCCGAGAGGGTATCTGCCCCAGCGGGTCGGCGCCACCCGGAGGATAGCGGTCCGGGTCGGGTGTCCGCCGGGAGAATCCACCGCGTCGCCGGCCAGCACGGCGGTGGCAGGCTCGATCAGCAGCCTGGCAGCGAACGGCTCGTGGCCGTGGATCTCTACCTCAAGTGCCGCGCTCACACCCTCCACCAGGCTGGCGGTCTCCAGGTGAATGCGCACGGCCACCTGGGGGTTCCGGTCGGACTGCCACGTGGCGAGTAGCAGCAACGCGGGCGCCGCCAGGCCGGCGAACTCGGCACGCCGGGTGAGCACGGCCAGAACGACCCCGGCCACGGCAAGGACGAGCAGCCTGCGGGCGTGCGCCGACAGGCTCCAGTGAACCGGGAGCCGCCGCACGGGCTCGCGGTGGCCGCTGTCAGCCAACGGCCGCAGCCGGGTCCGTACGCGGGACCGGAACGCTGTCGAGCATGCTCGCGATCACGTCGTCGGAGCTGACCTTGCGCGCCCACAATTCCGGGCGCAACGTGATCCGGTGTGCCAGCGCGGGCACCGCTATTCGTTTCACGTCATCGGGAACGACATAGTCGCGCTGCTGGAGAAGGGCTTGCCCACGGGCGAGCTGGACGAGGGCGAGGCCGCCGCGCGGGCTGGCGCCAACCTGGATCTGCGCGTGATCCCGGGTCGCCTGAACCACTGCCACGACGTACTCGAGGATGTCCGGTGATACCTCGACCTGCTCCAGTGACTGGCGCATGGCTATCAGCTCCGCGCCGGTGGTTACGGGTTGCAGGGTGGCATCCTCGTGCTGGCGGTCCAGCCGGCGCTGCAGCATCGCGATTTCATCGGAGTTAGTCAGGTAGCCGAGGCTGAGCCGCACAAGGAACCTGTCGAGCTGGGCTTCCGGTAGTTCATAGGTGCCCTCGTACTCGATCGGGTTGTCGGTCGCCAGCACAATGAAGGGCCTGCTCAGCGGCCGGGTTACGCCATCCATGCTGACCTGGCCCTCGCCCATGGCTTCCAGCAGCGCGGCCTGCGTCTTTGGCGGCGTTCGGTTGATCTCGTCGGCGAGGAGCAGTTGGGTGAAGACCGGCCCTGGCCGGAACACCATCTCAGCCGTCCGCTGGTCGTACAGCGGCGCTCCGACGACATCAGACGGCAGCAGGTCAGGTGTGAACTGGATTCTCGCGAACTCCAGGCCGAGGGCGGTAGCGAAGGATCTCGCGATCAACGTCTTGCCTAGCCCGGGCAAGTCCTCGAGCAGCACGTGACCGCCGGCCAGGATGGCGATCAGCACGAGCTCAAGGCTGCGGCGACGGCCGACGACGGCTCGTTCGATCTCGTCGAGCACCGCGGTGCTGCGTTCCGCCGTCTGGCCGGGAGTCCAGATCAGTTCGGTCATAGCCGCTCCAGTCGGTCGAAGATGGCAGCGAGCGTGCGCGGCGGGATGCCGCGCTTGTCAGTGTTGGTCTCGGCGGGCCTGAGCGGGTCCAGCCAGAACCACAACGCCTGGTCGCGGTGGCCCGGCAGCAGCAGCCGCCGCGCGGCTGCAGGGTCGGCATGCAAGCTGACGCCGTGCCTCTCGGCCAGCCGGGCGGCGAGCAGATGCTGCAGTGTTGGCCGTAGGTCAGCGTCGTAGGCGGCCATGGAAGCTGTCGCATCGTGGACGACGGTGCGCTTCCGCCAGAATCCGAGGAAGCTCGCGTGACCGCGACCTGGCCGCTGCTCCGGCTGGGCGAGCGGTTTGCTGGCCACCGGGACAAGCGCCAGCGGCAACGCGAGCGCGGCAAGCGCCCAGCCGCCGGCCACGAGCACGGCCGTGCCCAAACCTGCGTAGGCGTAGGCCGCAAGGCTCGTGCTCAGCACCAGGAACGCGGCGGCACTGAGCTCGGGCAGGCACTCTTGCCAGCGGCCGCCGGCCGGGGCGCCTGGTGCCTGCGCATCTCGCTCACGGCTGTTCATCGGCCCGCCCCCTCGCCATGCTTGCCCGCCCAGCGTGCTGGCCCGGCTGCACGCCAGCTCACTCCGGGCCAGATTCGGTGGCAGGCATTGTGCCGCGCAGCTCAGCCGAGATCGTCTCCAGCGCCTGGCTGGCGTCGTCCTTGGCGGAAGCAGGCAGGACGTGGCTGGAGAACCTGGCCTCGTAGAACAACCCGGTCAGCCTGGCTGCCGCGGGGCCGTGGATCAGGCTAGCTGCCGCCGCCCTGCCAAGCAGTTCGTCCGGGGTCTCCGCCATCGTCCGGGCCGTGCCTGCCCTGGCGAGGCTGCGTTCCATGCCCAGATAGCACGCGATGATTGCCGCACGGGCATCGTCAACCGTCCTTAGTGCGGTGCGGCCGGACTCGACCGCGCGCCGCAGCTCGTCCGTCTCGTCGCCGGGAAGCTCGCCGGCATAGCCACCCGGCGAACTCCGCCGCAACCGAGTGAGGAGCACGACGCACGCGATGATCGCGGCGAGCACGACGAGTGCAAACAGGATGTAGCCGAGATTCGGCGCAGACAGGGCCGGGGTTTTGGGGAGCTTGAGCACCTTGTGCTTCGCCGACTTGCCGGCAATGATCCTCTGCACCCTGGTGGGCGCGGCCCTGGCGCCGATGAGGTTGCCGACTGCGACGGCGACAATCGCGATCATGACCAATGCGGCGAGGGCGCGCACCCACGAGCGCAGCACGGTAGCCAGGTGACCCGCGCCGGGCGAGCGCCTGACGCGAATAGCAATTGCGATCTGCAGCACGCCGAGCGCGAACTCAAGCGCGATGCCGATGGCAAGTGCATCCTGACGCCAGGGGCCGCTGCCGCCGACGGCGGGCCCGGCGGCGCGGATCCCGGCGATGACGATGAGGAGCAGCAGCGCGACGATGATCGGGCGCGCATAGCGGACGGTCAGCGACGAGGCACGCCCAGGGGGACTGCTGGCGGCTGCCGGCCGGGCGCGAGCGGGCTGCGTCGCACCTGCTTCCCCGTTTGCCACCTGCGGTGTCCTCGAATTCCGGGCCGGCCTACGCCCGAGTCCCGGCTTCTGACGCATCCATAATGTCACGAAATCGCCGCAGGGGTTGCTGTGGCACGCGACGGCCCGCCCCGATGACCGGGGGGAGTCAGTCCTCGTCTCGCCGCAGTCGGGCACTGGGTCCGTCTATCCGTTTACTGGGATTGCGATGGTATCCTGTTCCCATGGAAGCCGTGATCGATCAAGCGGGCCGGATCGTGCTGCCTAAGCCCATTCGCGATGCCTTGGGCCTGCTACCCGGCACTAAGGTCGACATCTCGCCGTACGGCGCCGGCGTGCAAATAGTGCCTGCGGGCAGGACGGCCCGGCTGGTCGAAGAAGGCGGCGTGCTCGTCTCTGCCGGCGAGACACCGGTCGACGACGACGTCGTCTTCGCCCTCATCGACGCCGGCCGCAGGTGACGGTCGCGGTCGACACCAGCGTCGCCGTCCCGCTGCTTGTCCGGTCACACCGTGATCACGCGGCCGTGGCCCGCTGGTGGGATGGGCAGCAGGTCGCTCTGAGCGGCCACGCGCTCGCGGAGACCTACTCGGTTCTCACCAGACTCCCCGGTGACGCACGACTGGCACCGGCGGACGCCGCGCGGCTGCTGACTGACCGCTTCGCTCCGCCGCTCTTGCTGAGTGGCGCGCGGGCCCGGAAGCTGCCGGACACCCTGAGCCGCCTCGGCATCGCAGGCGGTGCGGTCTATGACGCGCTCGTCGCTCTGGCCGCGAGAGAACACGAGGTAGCCCTCGCGACGAGGGACGGACGAGCCAAAGGCACCTACGACGCGGTCGGCGTCGAGGTCATCGTCGTCGCATGACCACGCTGGCAGCGCCCCGCGCAGTCCGCCTGGCCGTGCGCCATTAGCTCGTCCTGTCAGCCGATGAGCGAGAAAGAATCAGCCTCGCGGATGATGCTTGTGCCCGCAG
>DASXIA010000356.1:0-5465 GCA_036488155.1 Streptosporangiaceae bacterium
GCCTCCGGCCGCGGCGCTGGCGACCGGCGACGTTCAGTTCAGCGGCGACCCCAGAGCCGCGCAGCGCCCCGTCGGCGAATTGCTGGCCGGACTGCGGCAGGCCGGGGTTGAGGTCGATGACGGCGGCCGCGGCGCTGTGCCCTTTGTGGTGCGCGGCCGCGGCCGGGTCCGCGGCGGAGCCGTCGCTCTCGATGCTTCCTCCTCATCCCAGCTGGTGTCCGGGCTGATGCTCGCGGCGCCGCGCTTCGAGCAGGGCATCCAGATCACTCATAACGGCACGCGGATACCGTCCGCGCCGCACATCGCGATGACCGCGGCCATGCTCAGCGCAGCCGGTGCCGACGTGGAGTCGTGGAGTTCCGGCGGTGCCAGTACGGACGGGCAGCCGGCACCCAAGTCCTGGCGGGTTCGGCCGGGACGGCTGTCTCCCGGCACGATCGTGGTCGAGCCCGATCTGTCCAACGCGGCTCCGTTCCTGGCCAGCGCGCTGGTGACAGGCGGGACAATCACGATTCCCGGCTGGCCGGCCGTCAGCCTGCAAGCGGCTAGTCAGATCCTCGACGTTCTGCAGCAGATGGGCGCGACGTACGAGGCCACCACCGACGGCATGCAGATCAGCGGCACCGGCCGGATCCGCGGCATCTCCGCCGACCTGCGCGATATTAGCGAGCTCGCGCCCGTGCTGACGGCGCTGGCCGCTCTTGCGGACGGCCCGTCGGAGTTCACCGGGATCGGGCACATGAGGCTGCATGAGAGCGACCGGCTGGCGGTACTCGCGACCGAGATCGGCGCGCTCGGCGGGCAGGTCGCTGAGCTCCCGGACGGGCTGCGCGTTGTGCCGCGGCCCCTGCGCGCCGGGCCGGACCCGTTCGACAGCCACGATGACCACCGGATGGTGATGGCCGCTGCCGTGCTCGGGCTTGCGGTGCCCGGCCTGCGCGTGCGCAACGCCTCGACCGTCGCCAAGACTTTTCCAGCTTTCCTCACGCTGTGGCAGCAGATGCTGGAGCAGGCAAACTGAACCCGGCGGCAAGCCACTCCAGGCTGGACGAAGACGATGTGCGGGTCCGGCCAGGCAAGGGCTCGCGGCCGCGCACCCGGAAACGGCCGGCCCACCAGGATGCGGTGGACGGGTTCGTCGTCGGAGTGGATCGCGGCCGGTACCACAGCTGGATTGACGGCCGGACGGTGACCGCGATGAAAGCCAGGGAACTGGGCCGCGGCAGCATCGTGGTCGGCGACCGGGTCAGCCTGGCCGGCGATGTTTCCGGCCGCCCTGACACCCTGGCCAGGGTAGTCCGCGTCCGGCCCAGAACCTCAGTACTGCGCAGGTCCGCCGAGGACGACGACCCGACCGAGCGGGTCATCGTCGCCAACGCCGATCAGCTCGTGATCGTGACGGCGCTGGCCGACCCGGAACCGCGGCCACGGCTGATCGACCGGTTCCTCGTTGCGGCCTTCGATGCAGGCATTGAGCCGTTGCTCTGCCTGACCAAAGCCGACCTGGCCGCTCCCGATGAGCTCATCGCCGCCTATGAGCCGCTCGGCATCCGCTGGATTGCGCTCAGCCGGCCGTTCGGCGGCCAGCTCGACGAGGTGCGCGCGCTGCTGGCTGACCGGATCAGCGTCCTCGTCGGCCACTCGGGCGTCGGCAAGTCGACTCTGGTCAACGCGCTGCTGCCGGATGCCGACCGGGCCGTCGGATCGGTGAGCCCGGTCACCGGGCGCGGACGCCACACCTCCTCTTCGGTAGTGGCGCTGCAACTGCCCGACGGCGGCTGGATCATCGACACGCCTGGCTTGCGGAGTTTCGGCCTCGGCCTCATTGCGGCCGACAAAGTGGTATCCGCATTCGAGGAGTTCGCCGACCCTATCGAGGGGTGCCCGCCCGGCTGCAGTCACCTCGATGCCGGCTGTTGCCTGGATGAGTGGGTCGCGCAGCACGGTGGCCCTGCCGCCGCCGCACGGCTGGACTCACTGCGGCGCCTGCTGCGCAGCCGCGAGGGGCTGGACCCCGCGGAAACGACCGAACCCTAGCGCCCCTGACACCGCGCCGGGGCGCAGCGGAAGAGTCCGCCGAACTCTGCGAGCGGTCGATGTCATTGTGGTCAACTGGCACGTTCCCGGCAAAATGCCCTTGATTTTTGACGCGGCCGGCGACGCACTGAGAAACCATGCCGCTAACCGCCGCCAATCTCCGGCCCGGCGTTGGCCAGTACCTGGCTGTTGCCGATACCGTTGCGCGGGATGGCAGGTTTTGACGGCGACCTTGGTTTCGCGCACGTCCTGGCGGACGCCGCGGACGACATCACCATGCGCCGGTTCCGGTCGCTGGACCTGCGAGTCGAGGCGAAGCCGGACCTGACTCCGGTCAGTGACGCCGACTTGGCTGTCGAGGAATCCCTGAGGAACGTCGTTAGCCGGGCCAGGCCGCGGGACGCGATGCTCGGGGAGGAATTCGGCCGGACCGGATCCAGCCAGCGGTGCTGGGTGATCGATCCGATCGACGGCACCAAGAACTACGTCCGCGGCGTGCCGGTATGGGCGACGCTGATCGGCCTGATGGACGCTAGCGACGTCATTGTCGGAGTAGTCACCGCGCCTGCACTCGGCCGCCGGTGGTGGGCCGCCAGGGACGGCGGTGCCTGGACGGGCAAAAGCATGACGAAGGCTTCGCCGTGCCGGGTCTCGCAAGTTTCGAGCTTGTCGGACGCATCACTGTCCTACTCGGACCTGTCGACCTGGGAGCAGGACGGGCGGCTGAACGAGTTCCTCGGTCTGAGCCAGAAGGTCTGGCGTACTCGGGCGTACGGCGATTTCTGGTCGCACATGCTGGTCGCTGAGGGCGCGGTGGACGTCTCGGCCGAGACCGGTGTCAGCCTCTGGGACGTGGCCGCGCTTCAGGTCATCGTCCAGGAAGCCGGCGGGGCCTTCACCGACCTGGCCGGGACAGCGCGGCCTGACGCCGGCAGCGCCGTGTGCACGAACGGTCTGCTACATGCTGAGGTCCTCAGTCTGCTCGCTGCCGGAGACGGGGACTTGCCCTCAGCGTGATTCCGGCGGATGCTGGACAGCACCGGCAATCACAAGCGCACAAGCAAGCCGGGCGGTTCGCTGCGGCAATGTCGCCGTTTGGCCAACTCTGGCCGCTATCTCCTTCCGGTGCGGTTTCGGGCGCTATGGGACGGGAAAGGAGCAATGCAGCATGAATGTAAGGGACGGGATGACGAGGGTCGTCGTCAGCATCGGGCCCGCCCACACGCTCCGTGAGGCAGCCCAGCGGATGTCGGCTCAGCGCGTCGGCGCGGCCGTGGTGGTTGACCAGTGGCAGCCCGTCATCGGAATCCTGACCGAGCGCGACGTCCTCGACTCGGTGGCAGCGGGCCAGAACCCGGACGCCGAAGTCGTCGGCGATCACCGTACTTCCGACGTGGTGTTCGCGTCGCCAGAGTGGACACTGGAACAGGCCGCATCGACCATGACAAAAGGCAATTTCCGCCACTTGATCGTGCTAGAGGACAACGAGGTGGCCGGCCTGCTGTCCATGCGCGACATCGTCCGCTGCTGGTCTGGGGCCGGCGTCGGCGCGGTCAGCGTTACGGCCTAGCCCGGCCGGGCGGCCCGGCCGGGCTAGGCCGGAACCGTCAGGCCCGCCGGTAGCGGAGCACCGCGACCGGCGTGAACACCACGATCAACAGAACTGACCAGGCGAGCGCCAGACCGACGTCGCTGCTTGAGCCGGTCAGCAGCGACCGCACTGCATCGACCATCGGGGTAACTGGCTGGTATTTCGAGAACGGCTGCAGCCAGCCGGGCATCGAGGTTGCCGGCACGTAGCCGCTGGACAGGAAGGCGAACACGAAGACAATCAGTGACATCCCCTGCGCCGCCTGCGGGCTTGGCGCGAACAGCCCCATGACGATGAACACCACGGTGAACACAACGGCGTACAGCACGCACAGGCCGAGTGCGGCCAGTCCGTCCTGCCAGGAGCCTGGCAGCCGGAACCCGAAGAGGAAGCCGAACGCCGCCGTCGTGAGGATGGACCACACGTTCGTGGTTGAGTCGGCCAGCGTCCGCCCGAGCACGAGCGAGTACCTCGGGACCGGAAGGGAAAGCAGCCTGTCGGTGAAGCCCTGTGCCCTGTCCTCGGCGACGGCAACCGCGATGCCGCCACCGGTAAACAAGACGATGCTCGCCACGTACGCCGGCACCAGGAACTCCACGTAGCTGATCCCGGAGCCCGCGTGAATTGCCCCGCCGAAGACGTACCGGAAGCTGAACAGGAACATTGCGGACTGGACGACGCCCATCACGATGAGGCCAGGAGTCCGGACGTACTTGCGCAGCGCCCTGAGCGCCACTTGGCCGGCCGCGGGCACGATGCCCGGTGTCCTCACAGGCCGGCTGATCGCTGGAGTCATTACTGCCTGGGTCACTGTCATCGCCCGCTCCCGTTCATCGATGCGCCCGCAGCAGCCGGGCTGATCTTCGCTTCGTCAGTGAGTGTCAGGAAGACTTCGTCGAGCGTCGGCCGCCGCAGTCCGATCTCGTCGACCGCGATCGCGGCTTCCTGCAGGCAACCGATCACTGAAGCCAGTTCCGCTGGCCCGCCCGGGGCCGCAACACTCGCGTGCCGCCCACCCGGTTCGAGCCGGGCCGGATTCGATGTGACTCGTTCGAGGATCTGCGCTGCCGCACCCAGCATCGCTGGCTCGGTGACCGCCACCTCGATGACGTCCTGCCCGATGCTCGCCTTGAGCCTGCTGAGCGTGCCGGATGCCACGACCGCGCCGTGGTCGATCACGATTACCTGGTCAGCCAGTTCGTCGGCTTCGTCGAGATAATGCGTGGTCAGCAGGATGCTGGTGCCGCCAGCCGCCAGGTCGCGAACGGCATCCCAGACTTCGCGCCTGCTGACCGGATCGAGGCCAGTGGTCGGTTCGTCGAGCAGCAGCAGCCGTGGGCCGCCGACCAGACTGGCGCCGAGATCAAGCCGGCGCCGCTGACCGCCCGAGTAACTGTTAGTGCGCCGGTCAGCGACTTCGCCGAGACTGAGCTGCTCGATCACAACGGCCGCTGCGCGCTTAGCCACGGTGCGGCTATGACCGAACAGCCGCGCTGTCATCTCTAGGTTCTCCCGGCCGGTCATCGTCGGCTCGACCGCGGCGAACTGGCCAGCCAGCCCGATGTCTCGCCGGACGCCAGCCGGGTCGCGGACGACATCACGCCCGTATACCTGGAGGCTGCCGGCAGTCGGCCGCACCAGCGTCGCGACCGTGCGGACGAACGTGGTCTTGCCGGCCCCGTTCGGTCCCAGAATGGCCAGGACCTGGCCCGGCGGGGCGGTGAGATCCAAGCCGTTCAAGGCCGTCACCTTGCCGTACCGCACGGTCAGGCTGCGCGCTTCGAGTAGCGGTGCGGCGCCAGGCTCCGTCGCCATGCTCATCGTCATCTCCTCAGCT
>DASXIA010000401.1:0-6189 GCA_036488155.1 Streptosporangiaceae bacterium
GCCGTCGTGCAGGTTGCGCTCGATGCGGCGGCGGGTGGCATCGGCAGTGGCCACGATCCGCGCCCGGGAGGCGGTGAGCGCGGCCTGGGCCTCGGTGTTGGCAATCGCGGCGCCGGCCAACTCGGTGAACCCGGCCAGCTGCGTCTCGGTGCCGGCCGGCAATGGCTGCGCGCGGGATGATCCCACGACCATGACGCCCCACAGCCGCCCCTCGACGCTGACCGGCACGCCGACCGCCGCGCGGAGACCGAACTCGCGGGCGAGCTCGGCGATGGGAGCTGAGACGCTGGCGCAGTCGTCGATCCGCGCCGGCTGGCCGGTCTGGAACACCATCGTGTGCAGGTCCTGCCCGCCGAGCCCGTGCTGGCTGCCGACGGGAAGGGCGGCATCGGCGCTGCCCCAGGTGGCAACCACCGCTACCGTGCCGTCGGGGCCGTACCGGCCCATCGTCGCGTAATCGGCGTGCAGCAGCCGCCCGGCTTCCTCGCTGACCGCGGTGAGCACCTTGCCCGGCGGCGCCGCGCGGGCCACCAGCGTCGCCACCCGCCGCAGCGCGGCCTGTTCCTCGGCGAACCCGCGCAGGTCCATGCGGGCCTGGGCGTTGGCGATCGCGGTCGCGGCCAGCTCGGTGAACTCGGCCAGCTGCGCCTCGGTGCCGGCTGGCAGCGGCCCCGCACGGGATCCCACGAACATGACGCCCCACAGCCCGCCCTCAACGCTGACCGGCACGCCGACAGCCGCGCGGCACCCGAACTCGCGGACGGCGTCGGCGATCGCGCCCGAGGCGCCGGCATAGTCATCGATCCGGGCCGGCCGGTGGGTCTGGAACACCAGCGTGGACACGTTCCGCCCGCCGAGCCTTTCCTGGGTGCCGACGGGGGCGGCAGCGCCAGTGCTGCTCCACGCGGCAACCGCCGTTCCGGCGCCGTCCGGGTCATACCGGGCCATCATTGCGAAGCTAGCGCACAGCAACCGCCCGGCCTCCCCGGCGACCGCGGCGAACACCTCCTCCGGAGGCGAACCGCGAGCCACCAGCGTCGCCACCCGCCTCAGCGCCGCCTGCTCTCCCGTGAACCGGTCATCGCCGGCCCGGCCCGGCACAGCCGCCATCTTTCGGAGTTTATCCCGGCCGGCATTGTGCCAGGTCAGGCCCCAGTTTCGCGACGCGGCCGAGCCGATGTCGGGCCGATCAGCGTGCTGTTGAGCATGTACTTCGCCGCGTGGTGCAACTGGTGGCTAACCACCGCCGAAGTGTCCCCGGATGCCGACGGCACGACTGGAATAGACGATCGCGCCACCGCTAGCAACATGCAAGTCTGCGCAAAGGTATGCGGACGCGCAACGCCCGCTATTCAGGCATGAGCGGTCGTGTTCGGCGGCCGAACTGGCGCCATATCGGCCGGATCTGTACGCAGCCATGAGGCGAGATCACAAATGGCGCGGCCGAGCAGAACGGCGGGCAGGCGCTCGCGCCTGGGACTCCCGGTCACGTTACGTGACGTTTCCGGCCGTCACTGATCTTCTGCTGACGGCAGGAACGGGCGGTTTCTGGTAACTGTCAGTGCGGGCAGGTTCCGCGCCTGCGTCGGCGAGCCGGCCTCACATTCACCGTCACCACGCCCGACTGCTCATGATCACGCGGAAGGTCTGCAAGACGGAGTTGCTCAGCAGGGAGAACACTGCAGGCGAGCGACGCGCGATCGCTCATGATCATCCGGATCCTGCGCAGGACCATCGGTGGACGCTGGCCCGGGTCACCACGCTGCTGACGGCCCGGTCTGGGAGGAACCCGTCGATGAGGTCGGGCCCGTACTGGATGCTCTTGAGCCGGCTCTTGATGATCGCGGTGCGCAGCTCACCTTCGAACCCGAACCGCCGTGGACCTCAGCCTCTGCAGCACTTCATTGACGTGCCTGCTACCGTTCCGCCCGCCTGCCAGGTGCGAGCAGCGCGAGGCCGAGTTCGGAGGTCTGGTAGAGGACTGTGCGGCCTGAGCGCTGGCGGGTTAGCAGGCCGCTGCCGTGCAGGACGGCGAGGTGCTGGGAGACGGCACCGGGAGTGACGGCAAGCTGGCGGGCCAGCGCGGTCGTGCTGGCGGGGGAGCGCAGCGTGTCCAGCAGGCGTGCACGCACTATGCCGAGCAGTGCCTCGGTTGCCGCCAGGCCATCCGGCTGCGCGTCGGCTGGAAGGGCATGCCACACCGTGGCGGCGGCGCGCGCGGGGTAATGCAGTGTGGTCTGCGTGCTGGTCGCCACACTCGTCGACACGTCCGGCCAGCAGAACACGCTGGGCATCAGCACGACGCCATCGGGCCCGAGGGAAACCTGCTCGAACGGGCCTGCATCGGCCAGGGTAAGCGTTCCGTCGGACCAGTGCAGGTCGGGGTGCATGTCGCTGAACAGGGCCCGCGCGCCGCCGCTGGCCAGCAGTCCGGTGCGGTACGCGATATCGGCGTCGAGCACGGACCGGATCCGGTCCCAGTGCGGGGCGATGAGGCGCTGGTGACACTCGCTCAGCTCCGCGGCGATCAATGCCAGCGATGAAGCCGGCTCCGCGTACAGCGATGTCGCGCTCCGCGGCCACGGCCCGTCCCCGAAGACCCGCCGCAGGCTGGCCCGGACGTGCTCGGCGGACGTCGCACGGAACGTCGCCAGCTCGGCAGCGAAATCTGCCCGCTGGCCAGCGGGGGCCGGCATCAGGAACTCCGGGTAGTGCGGCAGCCCCGTGATCGCGAGCGGCCACAGCCAGGGTATCCGCAGCGGCACGCGGGCAAGCTGAGACCGCGCCCAGTTCACCCAGGGACGGTTCACCTGTACCGGGTTCGGATCGGCGAGCCGTCGCACCGCCGTCACCGTCTCGGCCAGCGGCGATGTCGCGAACCTGGTCGCGGCGAGATCGGTCACGCCGAGTTCGAGCACATGAGGCATGACGCAATCCTCCAGCAGAGTTTTAGTATATCACTAAAAGATCGTATGCCTGGAGCTGCCCCGGCACGCTAGGCAGCATGGTGCAGACAGCGGCGGAGTCGGCAGCGAGGTCCCTCGGGCCCGGGTACTGGCGGGTGTGGTGGGCGAATTCAGTCAGCAGCGTCGGCGACGGTGCGGTCGTCACCGCGATGCCGCTGCTCGCGGTCACGATCACCAGGGACCCGAGGCTGATCGCGGCGGTGTCGGCCGCGTTCTACCTGCCGTGGCTGTTCCTGTCACTGCCGGCCGGCGTCTGGGTCGACCGGTACGACCGGACGAAGCTCATGTGGGGCGCGCAGGCGGTCCAGGCCGCCGTCATCGCCCTGATCGCGATCCTGGTCGCGCTGCGCGACGCGGACATCGCCGGGCTCGCGATCGGCGGTCTCCTCCTCGGCAGCGCCGAAGTCATTTTCAGCAACGCCGCGCAGTCCGTACTTCCCCAGCTAGTGCCCGCCGAGCAGTTGCCGCGGGCCAACGGCAACCTGCAGGTGAGCCTGACCCTGGGCGAGACGTTCCTCGGCCCGCCGGCCGGCAGCGTGCTGTTCGCCGCCGCGCGGGCACTGCCGTTCGGACTTGACGCCGGATCGTTCGCCGCGTCCGCAGTGCTGCTCGCCGGCCTGCCGCGAACCAAAGTGCCGGCCGCCGGCGAGCCGCAGGGCAGCATGGGCGCCAGGATCACGCAGGGCCTGCGCTGGCTGTTCGGGCACCGCCTGCTGCGCATCGTCGCCGTCCTGCTCGGCGTGACCAGCTTCTGCAGTCAGCTCGGTCAGGCCACGCTGGTCCTGCTGGCCACGCAGACCATGCACACCGGCGTGCGCGGCTACGGCCTGCTATGGACCGCTTCCGCGGCCGGTAGCGTCATCGGCGGTATCACGAACCCCGCGATCACCCGCCGGGTCGGGATGCTCCCGTCGTTGATCATCGCCATGGCGGCGTTCGCCGCGGTGCTTGCCGGAATCGGGCTAGCTCCCGACGCGGTCGTACTGGGCATACTGATGGCCTGCGACGGATACTTCGTCGCGATGTGGAATGTCCTCACCGTCAGCCTCCGGCAGCGGGTCGTTCCCGCTGAGCTGCTCGGCCGGGTCAACAGCGTGTACCGCATGATCGGCTGGGGCCTGATCCCGCTCGGCGCCGCGGCCAGCGGCTTCGTCGCCAGGGCCGGCGGCCTCCGCGCCCCCTACCTGGCCGGCGGCATCATCTGCGCCATCACCCTCCTGGCAGCCGTCCCCCTCCTGCTGCGTTCCTCACGATCATGACTGGCGTGGCGTACGGCGGCGCGCCGCGAAGCCCGGGCGGGGGGAGCTGCTCGCCGGGGAATTGGTCGATGCGGTGCGCCTGCAGGGCACCGTCGGCCAGCTCAGGCTCGCTGCGGGTCAGCGGTCACGGCAACTGCGCGGGAACCCGTTCGGGGGTCTTCCTCGCCGGTGGCGCGGGCAATCGCAAGCAGCGGCCCCGTCCTGCGTTCAATAACCACGCCTAACGGCGGGACCGCGCTCAGCGCCAGATCGGGGACGATCACGTACCGTAATCGAACGTAACGAGGCGACGTGTTGCCGATCGCCGAATATTCTCGTAGACCGGTTGGCTGACCGGATGGCTGAGAGACGCGCAGATCGTCCGTTACGGCACCGCCCACCAACAACCTCGTGACCGGCGGATTATGAGTCCAGTCGCCCGGTTCACTACCGCCCCGTTCCACCTGCGTAAACGGCTGGCTGTCCACTCTTTTCACTGACAATTTGACCACGTATTCGCCACGTGGCACGTTCAGGGTTGCGGTCTGCAAGGCATCGAGAACGGTGCGCAGCGGGTTGGATCCCAGACCGAGAACACGATGGCTAGGTTCTCACCCGAAACACCAGCTTCTGCTACAGCCTGCAGGAGTCGTTCCAGAGCCGTCGCGGCGGTCTGCACTGCGGGGCGTATGTGCTCATCGTCCCGACCGAAGCGATCAACGGCCGCGTCGAGCACCTGCGCGGCTCTGCCCTCGGCTTCCGTAACCTCAGCCACTACATCGCCCGATCACTCTTGGAAGCCGGCGGCTTCAGACACCGCCTACACCCCGCGGGTCGCCGGTGGTACTTTCACCGACATGGCAGAATGACCGCTTCGAGCGAAGGCTAGCGACGCTCCGATGCCCGCGCGGCCTTATCGGCTTGAGTTCCCGGACGTGACGATCCATTTCCGCATGGTCCTCGCCGTCCCGGTAGCCACCCGTACTCCGGCGGGTAATGTGGCCGTACCTCGCGCCTATGGTCGTGGCGCGATTCCTCAGCTCACGCGGCTAGTTCCTTGCACCCCGACCTATGGCTAACAGGTTTGGCCGGTGCCGTCGACGACGGCGATCATTGTGACGGGCGTACGCAGGTGGTAGTGCTGGCTTCCGACGTGATACCAGACATTGATGCCCTGCTCAGACGCCTTGTCGCCAGACGACTGGGCCACGACCCATGAGCTGGACGTTGGGGCCCTTGGGAGGGCCCCCGCCCGGGGTGGGCGGGATACGGGCACCGGCTGCATTCTGCCTGGCGCTCCAGTCCAGACCTGGGGGCGGCGGCGGATGGTTGCCGTTGGGCGGGTAGCCGGTCGAATCGCCGTACAACTCGCCGCTGTCGGGAATTATGTAGGCGGCGATCTGCCGCAGCCTTACCGGATCGGCGAAGGCCACCTTATCGATGACGGCCACCTGCCTGCTGCTGTTCGGGAGGGTGTTAAACCCGTCGACGACGACATCGCCCCGCTGCATGTCGATGCATTGGGTGAAATGAGATTCAGGGTCGATGTGGGTAGAGAGCGGGCCGAGCATGACGATCCCGCCTGCCATGATGCCGAGCCGGTTCATCATGTCTCCTCTGGCACTAGCCGTTCACGCTGTTTCGTGCTTCAAGCCGCTGCCCCGCGAAAGTCGGTGGGCCACTCGTACCGCATAGTGCCTGGCTTGTACCTGCTTTCGGAAACGACATTCATATCCGCATTAGCCGAATATCCGGTTGTGACTTCGAATTTGAAGTCGATGCCGGTGCCGCTCATGTCGATACCGTTCTGGAAGGTATAAGACCTGGTACGGTTTTTTTTCGAAATGCGAACCGGTCCCTCCAATTTCCTTAACGCAGAACGAACTGTTATGGATTACCGGGGCACCAACGTTCACCTCTGGATTTCCGCCGGACCAGCTAGCGGGCTTGATTTCATCGCGACCGCACCCCCCTTTACGGTCCCG
>DASXIA010000419.1:0-13258 GCA_036488155.1 Streptosporangiaceae bacterium
CCCATGATCCGGCGATGGGCTCCCAGAACAGGTCGGCGCAGCCTGGGCACGGCCGAGATGGACGGGTTCGCCAGCCTCATCCACACCAGTCTTGTCCGCGACAGAGCCGACCGGCCCCAAGGCCGAGTATGTCCTCGGCGAGAAACTGGCGGCTAAGGTCGCACAGCAGGCGGCCGATCTGCTCGCGCCCCACCCGTTGTGTGCATGCGTGGATCTCAGCGCGTCGCTGACGCGGCCGTCCCCTAGCAGCGGCCGCCCGCTCGACGTTTGCTTCGGGTGGCAAGCAGGGCGCCACCGGGTCCGCGGGAAGGGCAGAGCCCACCTCAGCATCTTGTACTTCGGTGAGCAGTGCTTACCTCCTTTCGACCGGCAGCGCGGACCGGCCGGGAACGGAAGGAGACCGCTGTGCCCACCATCTCGCTCCGGACGGATCCCGACCTCGGGCAGCTCCGCAAGAAGGCGCGCGACCTTCAGCGCGCAGTCCGGTCCGGCGATCCTGACGCACTGGCGCTCGTCGCCGAGTTCCACCCCGATGGCCCGCCGAGCGCGACGTTCCAGTTGTCCGCAGCGCAGCTTGTGCTCGCGCGGCACTACGGCTTTGCCAGCTGGCCGCGGCTGCGCCGGCACGTCGAGATCGTCACGGCCAGCATCTGGCAGCCAGCGCGATCCGCGCCCGGTGATGATCTGCCGGCCGCGTTCCTGCGCTTGTCGTGCGGCGGCTACCCGACGACCGATGGCGGGGACCGCGACAGGGACCTGCGCGGCGCGCGCGAGCTGCTAGCGCGGCACCCCGAACTGCCCGCTACGAGCCTGGCGGTCGCGGCCGCGTGCGCGGACGTCGAGGCGGTGCGGCGCCATCTGGCGAACGACCCGTCGCTGGCCACCCGCGCCAGCGAGCCTTATGGCTGGCCACCGCTGCTGTACCAGGCCTACGCGCGGCACGACCCGCGCGCCGGCACGGACGCGACGCCGGAGGCCGCGCGCCTGCTCCTCGGGGCTGGCGCGGACCCGAACGAGGGCAGGTTCAGTCACGGACGGCCGAGGCCGAGCACGGTTCGCACCGGCGCGATCGCATCGGGCGACGCTGATGAGGCACAGCAACCCGGTGCGCTGGCCTTTGCCCGCCTGCTGCTGGAGGCCGGCGCGGACCCGGACGACGGCTCTTCCGTCACCGTGCTGGAACGCGACGAGCGCGACGACGTCCTCGAGCTTCTCTTCGAGTTCGGACTGGGCCAGGACACGAACGGACCGTGGCGCCGGCTGCTCAGTGACCAGCTGACGTCGCTCGCCTCGGACCTGCGTTTCCTGCTCTACTTCGCGATCGAGCTCGACCATCGTGACCGCATCGCGCTGCTGGCCCGCCACGGCGTGGACCTCGCCAGCCCGTTCACCGACCTGAGGCAGTTCTTCCAGGCCCCGCACCGGTGGCCGGAGGGCACGCCGGCGGCTGTCGCCCTGGTCAACGGCAATCGCGAGCTAGCCCGGCAGCTGGCCGACCTCGGCGCGCCCCTGCCCGAACCCGCCTCGCCCGACGGATTCGTCGCCGCGGTCGTGGCTGGCGACGCAGCCGCCGCCCGGTCAGCCGATCCAGCAGTCGTCGCAGCCGTACGCTCCCTCTGGCCGGGCTTGCCGGTCTGGGCGGCCAGCCGCGGCGTGCTGGAGTCAGTGCCGCTGCTGGTCGAAGCTGGCTTTGACGTGAATGCGTTCGGCCGCAGCGACGGCCCGTACCACCAGCCGCGCTGGCACTCGGCACTGCACGTCGCCGCCGGCAACGGGGATCTCGCGCTAGCCCAGCGGCTGCTGGACATCGGCGCGGATCCGAACATACCTCGACCCTCGCGCGGCAGCTACGCCGGCGGTTCCTGGGAACTGGAACTGCCGGACGAACACGCCACCCCGGCGGACTGGGCGCGCCGATCAGGTCACCAGGCGCTGATCGACCTCCTCGAACCGCGCACTCACACGTAACGCACCACGCTGGAAGCCCTGGCCTACGCGATCGGTCCCCGCTACCGGGCGCTGGTGCTGCTGGCAACCTTCGGCAATCTCCGCTGGGGCGAGCTAGCCGGCCTGCGGCGACGGAACCTGGACCTCGACAACCGCTCGGTCCGGGTTGTCGAGACGGTCTACGAGCTCGGCCAGCTCCGGCGCACCAACTTCTCCAAACCGTGGGCACACGCGCCGGCGAAGGCAGGGCTACCGGCCGGATTGCATGTCCACGACCTTCGACATACCGGCAACACGCTGACCCTGCAAACGGTGCTGGTGATCAAGGCTGATTGGCCGGCTGAGCAGCCAACTCTGGGTTCGGAGCGGGTGACGAGAATCGAACTCGCACTATCAGCTTGGGAAGCTGACGTTCTGCCATTGAACTACACCCGCGAGCGGCCGGAACGCCTGCTACGGGCGAGAGCAGCTGCCCGGCAGACCGACCTGCCCCGACATCGTACCGGATCACGCGCGGTACCCGAGGCGCTGAGGCACAGGCACAGCGCGGACAGCGGCCCCGTATCCCGCTAGAAACGATAAGTTGCCAGAGTGCTGCTCTCTGACCGTGACATCAAGGCCGAGGTGCAATCGGGCCGCGTCAAACTAGACCCGTTCCTGCCCGAGTTGATCCAGCCGTCCAGCATCGACGTCCGGATGGACCGATATTTCCGGGTTTTTGAGAATCACCGATATCCGCACATCGATCCGGCCGTCGAGCAGCCTGACCTCACCCGCCTGGTAGAGCCGGACGGGAACGAGCCGTTCGTCCTGCACCCTGGCGAGTTCGTGCTCGCTTCGACTTACGAGATCATCACGCTGCCGGACGACGTGGCCGGGAGACTGGAGGGCAAGAGCTCCCTGGGGCGGCTTGGGCTGCTGACCCACTCCACAGCAGGCTGGATCGACCCGGGATTCTCCGGCCACGTGACACTAGAGCTGTCGAACGTGGCGACGCTGCCAATCAAGCTCTGGCCTGGCATGAAGATAGGGCAGCTCTGCCTGTTCCGGTGCAGTTCGCCGGCGGAGCACCCGTACGGTTCACAGGTCTACGGCTCCCGGTACCAGGACCAGCGAGGCCCAACTCCGTCCAAGTCTTACCTAAATTTCTACCGATCCAAAGTCTGAGCTGACTTTCCCCGGCTAGCGTAAACGATCTACGACCGAGCGCGACGGCGCCGCCAGGCGCATCGACGGCTTATTTCACACTGCCGTTACGAAGCCGAATCACGTCGGCAACGGGCATGCGGCACGTTGGTGAACGAATGTGCGCAACTCAGACCAGGAGGGCCAGCTCATGGCCATGTGGAGGATCAGGATCAACCTCTCCGACGACCCGCGGAGCAGGGAACGGCTGACGGAAGTACTCGCACGGCAACAGGTCAGCGCGATCCGGCTGACGCCCCGCGCCGGGACCGAGGCACAGCTGTCCGGAGATGTAGTGCTGGAACTGCCGCGCGATGACGAGCTAGGCGACATGCTCGCCGCCCTGCACACGATCAGCCCCCAAGTCTTCGTAAGCCGAGCCGGGCATCACGAGCTCGAGCCAGATGCCGCCATCGGCGCGCTCGCGCCTGTCGACTGACTCGCTGGGCCAGGCCGACCGCGACAGCGCGCCGACCAGGCTGCCCGCGGCGCGGGCGACTATCAGCCCTCGGCCGCTTGCCGCGCGAGTTCGGCGCGTAGCGCATCGCACTCCGCTTCGAGCTCGCGGACCCTGGCCTCAAGCTGCAATACGCGGCGAATGGCCGCCAGCGTAAGGCCGTCATCCATTAGCTCGACCACATACCTGACAGCAACGATCTCATTCCTGGTATATCTACGCTGGCCGCCCGCTGAGCGCGACGGCCGCACGACGCGAAACTCGTCAAGCCGCCGCAGGAATGCCTGCTGGACTTCCAGCATCTCCGACACCTGGCCGACAGTGAACAGCGGCATGTTCGCGTCATCTAGCGGCAGCGGCGCCACGGTTACCTCCCGGCTTCGATAAGGCCCGACGGCTCAGGCCGGCAGACCTGATGCCGCGGGCGCCTGGCACAGTGTTTCGCGGCGAAGGACCCGCGCGGGTTCAGCCGCACGGGTCCTTCGCAGATTACCGCGAGGAGCATGCCTCGGCGGTTACGGCAATCATCAGGCCTCGACGGCCGCCCTCGCTGCAGTGCTGACCTCGATCTTGCGCGGCTGCGCCTGCTCGACCAGCGGAACGCTGACCCGCAGCACGCCAGCGTCGTAGGCTGCGCTGATCTTCTCTGCGTCCACGCTGTCGGACAGCCGGATCCGGCGGGTGAACGAGCCCATGACCCGCTCGCGGATGAACGGCTTCTCGGCGTCCGCGTACTCCTCAGCGCGCTCAGCCCTAACAGTGAGCACGCCCCGGTCTACCGTGACGTTGATGCTCTCGGGGTCGATACCCGGCAGGTCGAACCGGAGCTCGACCTCCCCCTCGCGGCGGACGGCGTCCATCCGCATCGCCGCATGCCCGCCATCTGCGGTCCGCAGCGCCCGGTGAAACTCGGCGAACGGGTCGAACGAAGTAAGCAGCATGTCCCTGTACCTCCTGCGCCTCCCCAGCCCTGTCGGCTGAGGTTCTATATCTCTGTACTCGTAGCGAACTTACAACTTCGATTGTATATTCCATCCGAGTAAGGCCACAACACCGACCCTGGAAGAACGACTTGTCACCAAGGACAGCGCTCAGCCGAAACCTCTGATCCTGATAAGTCGGTTTATGAAGTCACGTTCTAGGTGAAAGGTGCCTCAGGGCAGCCCAGCCGGAACGCGACAGACCCCGCCGGCGCTGCCGGCGGGGTCTGTCGCGTTCTGTTCGTCCGTCCCGAAGAGGTGTTAAGCCACTCGCTCGATGATCGTGGCGTTCGCCTGTCCGCCGCCCTCGCACATCGTCTGCAAGCCGAACCGCCCGCCGCTGCGCTCGAGCTCATGCAGCAGCTTGGTCATCAGGATCGCTCCGGTCGCGCCAAGCGGGTGACCGAGTGCGATCGCGCCGCCGTTGGGGTTGGTCTTCTCCAGCGATGCCCCAGTGTCTCTAGACCAGGCGATCAGCACCGGCGCGAACGCCTCGTTCACCTCGAACACGTCAATGTCGTCGACCGTGAGGTGGCCCTTGGTCAACGCCTGCTCCGTGGCCGGGATCGGCCCGGTCAGCATGTAGACCGGGTCCGAGCCGGTCACCGCGAGCGTGCGGATCCGGGCCCGCGGCGTGAAGCCGTGCTTGCGCACCGCTGCCGGGGAGGCGATCAGCAGCGCCGCGGCACCGTCGGAGATCTGCGAGGCGGTCGCGGCGGTTAGCTCCCAGCCCGGCCGAAGCGGCTTGAGCTCGGCCATCTTCTCCAGCGTCGAATCCCGCCGTGGGCCCTCGTCCGTAGTAATGCCGCCGACGGGCGTGATTTCCCGGTCGAACCTGCCCTCGTCGATGGCCCGGATGGCGCGCGCGTGGCTCTCCAGCGAGTACTCCTCAAGCTCGGCACGCTTGATGCCCCATTTCTCGCACATCAGCTGCGCACCGCGGAACTGGGAGATCTCCTGGTCTCCGTACCGGTCGCGCCAGCCCTGGCCAAACGGCAGCGCCATACCTTCCTTGTGCGGCAGCGCGACCGTACTGCCCATCGGGACCATGCTCATGCTCTCGACGCCCGCTGCGATCACAAGATCCTGGGTGCCGGAGAGGACGCCCTGCGCCGCGAAATGAACTGCCTGCTGAGACGAACCGCACTGCCGGTCGATAGTCACTCCGGGCACGCTCTCCGGCAGCCCGGCTGACAGCCAGGCGTTCCTGGCAATATCGATGGCCTGCGGGCCAACCTGGGAAACGCAACCCATGATCACGTCCTCGACGGCGCCAGGGTCAACCCCCGTCCGCGCGATCAATTCGCGCAGCACGTGGGCCGCCAGGTCTACCGGGTGGACTGCCGACAGGCCGCCATTCCGCTTGCCAATGGGGCTGCGCACAGCCCCGACGATGTATGCCTCAGACATCACGCCACCTCCAAGACCAAGCGGCGCCGAACCCGCGGTTATGCGCTGGCCGGAAACCCGCCCGCGGACCTATGCCGTCACACCCGAGGCTACCGCGCCGTTTGGCCGGCGCCATAGCCCCATCTGCGCTCAGCTAGGCCGCGACACCTTGCAACGACCTAATGAGCTGCGGGCTATTCCCGATAACCCGCCCGCGGGATGTAGTCAAACAACTACTATCCGTAATGCGAGCCTAGAGGGCGGGTCGCGCAGCGTCTGCCAGCACCGCGAGGATGACGTGGGCGCGAGCGCCCGGACGGGGGGATAGCGCCGCTCATGACGAAGCTCAGCGACGATGCAGCAAGCCTGGTCAGCATCGGCCAACTGGCCAGGGAAGCCGGCGTGAGCAGCCGGACCATCCGCTACTACGAGGAACTTGGCATCCTGCCCGAGCCGAGGCGATCGCCGGGCGGCACCCGGAAGTATCCGCGGGAGTATGGCGGCTACATCGCGGCCGCGCTCGCCCTGAAGGATCTCGGCTTCCGCCTGGATGAGGTCAGGCCGCTGGCCCGGCTCGCCGCCGGGCGCTCGGTCAGCCAGGGCCAGCGCGAAGCGGCTGCGCGGCTGGTCGAGGAGAAGATCGAGTCGCTTGCCCGGCAAGTCACCGTGCTCAGGCGATTGCACGCGTCGGTGCGGGCTGCCGACACCGAACTGCCGGTCTCGGCGGTGCTGGGCACTGCCGGCGGACGGCCTAATCTCGCCGTTGTCCAGGATGGGTGACCAGTCAACTTGTTCAGTGCCAAGCGCCATTCGCACGGCAACTGCAAACGATAAGTGATCTTGCTCGCTGCGCCCGCTTGCTTTCAGTTCTATGCTGAGCCAGAAGACGGGAGGCGGCCATGAGCCAAGGCATAATCCTGCTGGTCGTGATCGCGCTGATTATCACCTACGTGGTGGTCAGGACGCGGCGCCGGATGGGGCTGCTGGTCACCGGCAAGACCTGGCTCGCGGTCATGCTCGGCGTCATCATCGTTGCCCTGGCGCTCTGGGCCAGCCAAACACACTGACCCACGCCCGATCCCTACGGCCTGCCGGTGGCGATACCACCCTTGATCGGCATCTCGAACCAGACAGCCTTGCCGTCCTTGGTAGGCCGCGAGCCCCACCGGCTCGCCAGCTGATCGACCAGGTACAGGCCGCGGCCGCCTTCGTCGCTCTCACCCGCGCTCCGGATCCTGGGCAGGCGCAAGTCTGAGTCAAACACCTCGACCCAGATAGCTTCATGCCCTCGGCGAAGCCGGAGCGTGAAGTCCTTGCCGGGCACGCCAGCGAAGTTCTCGTCGAACGGCGGGATCTCCCAGTCACCGAGAATCCCCAGCGGACCGGGTCCCGCGCCCTCGAGCACGAGTTCATGGCGCGGCGTCGGCGATACCGCCGCATGCAGCACGACGTTGGTCACTACCTCGGAGACCAGCAGGCAGGTCAGGTCAGCCTGCTCGGAGTCCATGCCCCAGGTCATGAACGTCTCGTGCGCTAGCCGCCGAGCCTCGGAGACCCGGATCGGTTCCGCAGGGAACTGACCCTCCCAGGACGCCAGGTCGACATCGGATGTCCGCACGACCACGACGGCCATATCGTCGTCGATCTCGCCCGGCACCGCGTGCTCGGCAGCCTCGGCAATCTGCTCCACGGGACCGTCGGCCGCTGTCCGCACCGCGCACCGGAGCAGTTCCATGACCTCGGCGTCGCTGTAATGCCCGTTGCCATCGGCCCGCTGCCGCCGGTCCACCAGCCCGTCGGTGTAGAAGATCAGCGTCGAGCCCGGCGCCAGGTAGCGCATCTCCTCGCGATAGGTGGGCAGGCCGGGAACGCCCTTGCCGCGCACGCCGAGCAGCACACCACGGTCCCGGATCTCCAGCTGGCTAACGTCGTGGCCGTGCACGATCAGCGGCGGCACGTGCCCGGCATTGGCGAACGACAACGTGCGTGCCCAGGCGTCATAGACCAGGTAGGTGCAGCTCACTGTCGGCGGGTCGGTCTCGGCGAAGCCGTGTGCCTCGGCAGCCGGCGGACCAAGCGCCCGGACCCAGTCGTCCAGCCTGCGGAGGATCTCGGCCGGCGACTTGTCATCCTGCGCGAAGGCACGCAGCGCCGCCCGCAGCTGTCCCATCACCGCGGCAGCGCCCGCACCGCGGCCCTCGACGTCCCCGATTACGATGCCCACCCGCCCGGCGGACAGCGGGATGATGTCGTACCAGTCTCCGCCGACCTGGGTCTGGATGCCCTGGCCGTGCGTCTCCAGCGGCTTGGCGGGGACGTACTTGTAGGCCACCTCGAGGCCGTCGACGAACGGCGGGTCCTTCGGCAGCAGACTGGTCTGAAACGCGAGCGCCGTGCGCCGCTCCTCCTCGAACAGCAGCGAGTTGTCAATGGCGATAGCCACCCGGCTCGCGATCGCGGAGAGGAAGTCACGGTCGTCGGCGCCGTAATGCCGCTCCTCCCGCTCGGTCAGCCAGGACAGCGCCAGGCTCATGACGCCGAGCAGCTGCCCCCGCGCGACCAGCGGAGCAGCCATGACCGAGGTCAGCTTGACATCGTTGCAGGCCTGCATGCTTCCCGGCGTCGGGGCCGGGAACCGCTGCTCGCCGAGGTCGGCAACTACCATCGTGTCCTGCCGGGACATCGCGAGCTCGCAGAAGTGGCCCTTGGGATACCTGATGGATTCGCCGACCAATGCCCATGTGCCAGGCTCGGGCATCCAGCCGCGCGAGTGCAGCTGGGCCCGGCGGATGAGCGTGTCTCCGTGCCGCAGGTCGATCAGGCAGTGATCAGCGAACTGCGGCACCAGGGTCTCCGCAACCTGGCGCAGCGTGACATCCAGCTCCAGCGAGCTGGACAGCCGCTCGCCGATCCGCTCCAGCAGGCCGATCCGGTCGCTCGCCCGCTGACCGCCGCGCCTAGTCGCCTCCCTGGCCATGATCACGATGCCGGTGATCTCGCCTTGCGCGGACCGCAGCGGAGCAGCATGCGCCCGCACGAAGACGCGCGACCCGTCGATCCGCTGACTGGCGAACGTGCCCTCCCACGGCCAGCCGCGCAGCACGTTCTCTGCCATGTGCTGCACCGTGGCAGCATCCGACGGCTCGATCCCGAGTGACAGCAGTGGCCGCCCTGCCAGATGCGCGGAGTCGTCAGGGAAGCCGAACAAGGTCACGGCGAATGCATTGGCGTACAACAACGCGCTGTCCCGGTCGATGACGACAACGCCGGTGGATACCTGCTCCAGCACGTCACCGGCGGTGAGCAGCGGGTGCGGCAGCTCCCCTTGCGGCGTCATCGGTGTTTCACCTGGCCACCTTCACAGCCGGGTGACGAACACGTGCGAGGCAATGTCGACGGGCAAAACCGCCCCGACGTCACCCGCTGTCTTCGCACCTGTCACCCGCACACCATCGTCAGTGGCCGCAAGCGTAACCTCACGTCCGGGTTGTATCCCAATGTTCTTGAGTCTAAGCATGAGCGCCGCATCGCTTTGAACTTGTTCGCTGATGCGGCTGACCATCACGTGCTCGGCGCAGGGAATGGCCATCGCCGTCATCGCAATGTCGGACTCGGCGGTGGCGGCATCGGCCCGCTTACTCGCGTCATCAGGAACGCCCAGCTCAGTTAGCCCCGGAATGACATTTCCGTGCGGGCAGCGAACCGGGAAGTCAAGCAGTTCGACCAGGCGCCGTTCCACATTGTCAGAAATGACATGCTCCCAACGGCATGCTTCAATATGGACTTCTTCCCATGGCAGCCCGATAACGCTTACCAGCAGGCACTCAGCTAGCCTGTGCTTGCGCATTACCCGCGTCGCCTGCGCGCGCCCGTCTGCGGTCAGTGCGAGCTGACGGTCACCCTCCACCCGCAGCAAGCCGTCGCGCTCCATCCGCCCAACCGTCTGGCTCACCGTCGGGCCACTCTGCGAAAGCCGCTCGGCGATCCGCGCGCGCAGCGGGACAATGCCTTCCTCTTCGAGCTCAAAGACCGTTCGAAGGTACATCTCGGTCGTGTCGATTAGGCCGTGCGCAGTCACAGGCGATTACCTCCACCACGATGCTATGCCGGCCTGCTCGCGCAACGTACCCCTCAGCTAGCGGCTTGTAATAGCGGGAACGCGCATTTTCCGGTCAATCGGTACGGCTCCCCGCGGTGATCGGGAGGTATCGGGGTCAGGGAGCCAGGCGGACAACGCTCCACGCCGGTCCCTGGCGGGTGTACCTGAAACGGTCATGCAGCCTGCTCGGCCGGCCCTGCCAGAACTCCATCCGGTCCGGGCGCAGCCGGTAGCCGCCCCAGAATTCCGGCGTCGGCACCTGCGTTCCTTCCGGCCAGCGCCGGTCCAGCTCGGCGTAACGATCTTCGAGCTCGGCCCGTGACGAGAGCTCGGTCGACTGCCTGCTGGCCCAGGCGCCGAGCTGGGAGCCGCGCGGCCGGCTGTGGAAATACGGCTCGCTATCCGCGGTCGATAGCGGGGTGACCGGGCCCTCGACGATCACCTGCCGGTGCAGCGCGTGCCAGGGGAACAGCAGGCTGGCCAGCGGAACGTCAGCCAGATCGCTCGCCTTGCGTGAGGTGCGGTTCGTATAGAAGGTGAATCCGGTCACATCGGCGGCCTTCAGCAGTACCATCCGGCCGCGCGGCCGCTGATCGGCCGAGACGGTTGACAGCACCATCGCGGTTGGCTCGGGCAGCCCGGCCCGGATGACGTCGCCCATCCAGGCCTCGAACAGGTCCATCGGGTCGGCGGGCAGCATAGCCTCGTCCAGCAGGCCGAGCAGGCCGTGGGCGCCCGGCTCGCTGCCGCCGCCGAGGCTGCTAGCTGCAGCCGCCGGGCCGGCGGCGCCGGCCTCGCTTGCTTGTCCGGTGGGCTTCACGGCTAGTGATCCTCTCGCATCCAGGGCCCTGCCCGCCACTGCACAGTGTTGGCAGCACGTGGCTCGCGGCACGGGGCTCGCGGCACGGGGACCGCAGCACAGGCTGTGGGGCAACGGCACCGCCGCACGGGCCGAGCCGTGCGCGAGCTCCGGCCGCAGCTGTGTCCCAATCGCCCGACGTGTGCCCCCGCGGTGATCTGCGGGCCGGGTTACCGATCCGTAGCCACGGCGCGGTTGAATAGGGACGCAGGCAGCGTCCGCACACGAAGTTGGCCCCCCGCCGCCCCGACACGCGGCCCGACCCCGCGGGCCAGCGCGCGGCCTGTCACTGACTAGGAGTGGAGGAAGCGCGAATGTCCGACTTTGTGCCCGGTCTTGAGGGTGTCGTCGCATTCGAGACCGAGATTGCCGAGCCCGACCGCGCGGGCGGCTCGCTCCGGTATCGAGGCGTCGACATCGAGGAGCTCGTTGGCCACGTCTCCTACGGGCACGTCTGGGGCCTGCTGGTGGACAACGAGTTCGCGCCGGGACTTCCGCCCGCCGAGCCTTACCCGATCCCGGTTCACTCCGGGGACATCAGGGTCGACGTGCAGAGCGCGCTCGCCATGCTCGCCCCCGCCTGGGGCATGCACCAGTTGCTGGACATCAGCGACGAGCAGGCCAGGGACGACCTCGCCCGGGCCTCGGTCATGGCGTTGTCTTTCGTCGCGCAGGCCGCCCGCGGGCTCGGCCAGCCGATGGTGCCGCAGAAGCGAGTGGACGAGGCCAAGACGATCACCGAGCGGTTCATGATCCGCTGGCGCGGCGAACCCGACCCCAAGCACATCAAGGCCATCGACGCATACTGGGTGTCCGCCGCCGAGCACGGTATGAACGCCTCGACGTTCACCGCCAGGGTCATCGCCTCGACTGGCGCGGACGTCGCCGCCGCGTTGTCTGGCGCTGTCGGAGCGATGTCCGGCCCGCTGCATGGCGGCGCGCCCGCGCGGGTGCTGGGCATGATCGAAGAGGTTGAGAAGACCGGCGACGCCACTACCTACGTCAAGCAGGCCCTGGACAGGGGCGACCGGCTGATGGGCTTCGGGCACCGCGTGTACCGCGCCGAGGATCCGCGTGCCCGGGTGCTCCGGCGGACTGCCAAGGAACTCGGTGCCCCGCGGTACGAGGTAGCCGAGGCTCTGGAGAAAGCAGCGCTGGAGGAACTGCACGCCCGTCGGCCAGATCGCGTCCTCGCAACGAATGTGGAGTTCTGGGCAGCGATCATGCTGGACTTCGCTGAGGTCCCCTCGCACATGTTCACCTCGATGTTCACCTGCGCACGCACGGCCGGGTGGGCGGCCCACATTCTCGAGCAGAAGCGGACCGGCAGGCTGGTTCGGCCAAGCGCGGTCTACGTCGGGCCGAAGGCTCGGTCCGTCCGCGACGTCCCGGGGGCTGGGGAGGTATTTGACCGGAATGTCTGACACGTCGGCGATCGCCATCCCGGCCGGGCTGCTGCCATCTGACGGCAGGTTCGGCAGCGGTCCGACCAGGATCCGGGATGCACAGGTCGAGGCGCTGAGCGCGGCCGGCCGAAGGCTGCTTGGCACCTCCCACCGGCAAGCTCCGGTACGGGACCTCGTGCAGCGGGTGCGAGAGGGCCTGGCAGCGCTGTTCGGTCTGCCCGACGACTATCTCGTCGTGCTTGGCAACGGCGGCACTACTGCGTTCTGGGAGTCGCTCGCGTTCAGCTTGATCTCAGCGCGGTCGCAGCACCTGAGCTTTGGCGAGTTCTCGGCTAAATTCGCCCGGGTCACACGGGCAGCGCCATGGCTGGCCGATCCGTCGGTGCGGGCAGCTGAGCCAGGCACGCATCCGTCGCCGCACGCCGAGGCTGGCATCGACGCCTACGCGCTCACGCACAACGAGACCTCCACCGGCGTAGCCATGCCGATCCGGCGGGTGCCAGGCGCAGACGACGGTGCGCTCGTGCTGGTCGACGCGACCAGCGCAGCCGGCGGCATCGCCGTGGATCCGGCCGAGTTCGACGTGTACTACTTCGCGCCGCAGAAGTGCTTCGGCTCGGACGGCGGCCTCTGGATCGCGCTGCTGTCCCCCGCCGCGGTCGAACGGACGGCGCGGCTCGCGGCCAGCGGGCGATACATTCCGGAGTTCCTGTCGCTGCAGGTGGCCATCGAGAACTCCAGGCTGCAGCAGACGTATAACACGCCGGCTGTGGCTACCTTGGTCCTGCTCGCCGAGCAGGTGGACTGGATGCTCGGCAACGGCGGCATGGCCTGGACCACGCAGCGCACTGCGGTGTCCTCCGGCATCCTGTACAACTGGGCGGACAAGTCGCCGGTAGCTTCCGCGTTCGTGGCCGACCCAGCGCAGCGGTCCCC
>DASXIA010000422.1:0-2486 GCA_036488155.1 Streptosporangiaceae bacterium
CATGGTGAACGTGCTGGTCTTGCTGGCACTATCGATTTCGGTGCGCCCCATGAGCCAGGAGTCGACTCCCGGCCCCGACGTGATTGCCTCCCACACCTCGTCCGGCGTGGCGTCGACTTCGAACTCTTCGCGTACCTCGAATGGATGCGTCATGGCTGCTGTTGCTCCTTTGCTGGCGGGTCGGCGTCTTCGGTGATGCTCGGGTGCACCGCGACGATAAGGCGGTGCGGCCGACCATTTTCGGTCTGGTATTTGCTGATGAGCCCGGTGAGCGCGTCCGTGAGCTCGCCCAAGAAGGCGGCCCGGTCGGCCGGCTTCGCGAACCGCACTTCGGCGTCGAGCCCGAACGTGGCGAGCGGCTTGTTGGCCCGCGCCGCCCCGTTGATGAGCGCGCCCGTCTCCCGGACGAGCCGCGCGGCGAGAGCGAGCAACCAGCGCGCGGACAGCCGATCGGGCGATAGGGCCGGATCGGGTGCGACCGCGGCGAGCGCGGCCGGCGAGATCACGTAGGCCGCGGCGGAAGCCCGAACGACCCGCTCGGTCATGTTGCCCTTGCGACGCTCCTCGATCAACTCCACCAGACCGTGCTGCTCAAGGGTCCTGACGTGGTAGTTGACCTTCTGCCTGGCAAGCCCAAGCCGCGCGGCCAGCGTCGTCGCGGTGTGCGGCTCGGCCAGCTCTGCGAGCATCCGGGCCCGGACAGGATCGAGCGAGACCTCCGCGGCCGCGGCATCCTCGATCACTGCGACATCGTGCATGCCATGACCTTGCCACGGACAATTTTTATTGTCAAGACTGGAAAAGCTGCCTGGAAAAACTTTCTTTTCGGAAGGCTCAGCGTCCTTGCCAGTTCGGGGTCCTGCCTTCGGCCCCGGCCTGGAGGGCTTCCTTGAAGTCTTCGGATTTCAGGCAGCGCAGCTGGGCATCGAGGGCCGCCCGGAAGCTTTCCTCCGGTCCGAGGTGCCAGGCCGCATCGATCGCGCGCCTGGCTCCTCGTACTGCCAGCGGTGGCTGGGCGGCTAGCCGTCCGGCGAGTTCCGCCGCAGCGGCTTCGAGGTCATGGCCGGGAACTACCCGGTTGGCCAGCCCGATGCGCAGCGCCTCGTCCGCATCGATGATCTCACCGAGCAGGATCATCTCGCGGGCGCGGGCCTCGCCGATGATCCGGGGCAGCCGGACCGTTGCCCCCATGTCGGGCAGCAGCCCGAAGCGGGTCTCTATCAGCCCGACTTTCGCGCCTTCGGCGAAGATCCGAAAGTCACACGCCAGGGCCAGCTGCAAGCCGGCGCCGTACGCATGACCCTGCACGGCGGCGACGCTGGCGCAGCCGAGCGCGGGAATCCAGCTGAACGTGCCCGCGGCGGCCATGGCTTGCTCCTCGTCGGCCTGCTTCCCGTCCACCCAGCCGGCCAGCAGCCCGCCCATTCCCTCGACGAGGTCGATGCCGGCTGAGAACACCGGCCCTTCCGCGGTGACCACCAGGCAGCGCAGGGCCTCGTCGCGCAGCAACTCCGCGCCGAGCGTGGCCAGTTCGCGCCACATCAGCGGATTCTGGGCGTTGCGCTTACTTGGACGGGCCAGGGTCAGGGTGCCGACCGCGCCCTGGCGCCGGTAGCGGATGGTCTGGTAGTCGCTCATGGGAGGCTCCATCCGGTCTCCTTGCCGCTTTGGCAGCGGGGCCCGGTTGGGGCCAGGGACGCCGCCTCTTCATCCATACAGTACTGTATGGATGAAGAGGCTGTGCATCCCAAAGAACGATGTACGGCCCGCAGAACACGTGGAAGAGACGATGGCACCGCCAGCCCGCACCCCCCGCAGCGAGTGGATCAGGCACGGCCTGCGGGCACTTGCCGACGGCGGCCCGGACGCGGTACGGATCGACCGGCTGGCGAAAGCGCTCGGCGCCAGCCGGGGCAGCTTCTACTGGCACTTTGAAGACCGCAGCGCACTGCTGGCCGCGATGCTCGACACCTGGGAGCAGGCCACCACCGAGGAGGCAGCAAGGCGCGTGGAAAGCGAGGGCGGCGATACCACCGCCAGGCTAGGACGGCTGCTCGCGCTCACCTCCCCCGGCGTGGTCAAAACAGACCTCGCCATCCGCGACTGGGCCCGGCGCGATCCTGCGGTCGCCGAGCGACTGCGGCGCATCGACAACCGGCGCATGGCATACCTGCGGACGCTGTTCTCCGGCCTGTCCTGCAGCCCCGCCGAGGTTGAGGCCCGCTGCCTGCTCACTCTCTCGCTGCTGATCGGCAACCAGTACATCGCCGCCGACCACGGCCCCTATAGCCGAACCGACATGGTCGACCTCGCCTTGCGCCAGCTCACCGCCCGGTCCGGTTCAGGCGAGTCACCGGACCCAGACGGTGGCATGGGTGACGGTGGTCAACGGCGCGGCACCGTCCGCCACCGCGCAGGCCCCGTTGGCCTTACAGGAGACTGACGTCGACGGTGACCGTCTGGTCGCCCGGGCTGATCGTGAGCTG
>DASXIA010000450.1:0-13362 GCA_036488155.1 Streptosporangiaceae bacterium
TGGGACCCGGTGCGGTACGACGAGACCTGCCCGTCATCGGACGGCGCCTGCGCGATGGTGATCGGCGACCAGGCCGCGGCTGAGGCGTCGGCGCGCCCGGTGGCATGGATCCGCGCGACGTCGATGCGCACCGAGCCGACCATGTTCTCCGGCAAGGACAACGTCAACCCGCGGGCCGGCGCTGACGCCGCGGCCGCCTTGTGGGCCAAGGCAGGAATCTCCAGCCCGATCGACGAGATCGACGTGGCCGAGATCTACGTCCCGTTCTCCTGGTTCGAGCCGATGTGGCTGGAGAACCTCGGCTTCACCGCCGCCGGAGACGGCTGGAAGCTGACCGAGGCCGGGGAGACAGAGATCGCCGGACGGATCCCGGTCAACCCGTCCGGCGGCGTTCTCTGTTCCAACCCGATCGGTGCGTCCGGGCTGCTCCGCTTTGCCGAGTCGGCGATGCAGGTGATGGGCAAAGCCGGCGAGCATCAAGTGCCCGGTGCCCGGGTGGCGCTCGGTCACGCCTACGGTGGCGGGTCGCAGTACTTTTCCATGTGGGTGGTCGCCAACTCGCCGGACTGACCGGCGGTCAGGCGCGCCAGAGCGGGCTTTCCACGACCTGCTCCCAGAGCTTCATGGATCCAGGCGGCGTCGCTCGGTCGACGTGCGGCAGGTACGGGTCGAAGTAGCCGTTCCCGACCTGGATGAAGACTTGCACGTGGTCCGGCCGCTGGTCGTAGATGCCGTAGCCGTAGAAGCCGTACGCGTCGGCGTACATCACGGCGTCGCGCTCGATGCTGCCGTCAGGCAGAGTCCGGACCTGGCAGCTGATCGGCAGCGCGCCAGCCGGGCGCTGGCCCTCGTCGGGCCACAGCGGGTGCGGGCACGACAAGGCCAAGACCGACTGCAACTGGCTGCTACCTGCTGCTGATCCGCCGGGCGCGTGGCTCGGTCGCGCGGGCGGTGCTGTCTGTCCAGCGCCAGCTGATGGTTTGACGCGGCCGAGCGTCGCACCGGACTTCCAAAGCTGATGGTCCGTGACGACCTTGTCGAACGGGGTGATCTCGAGCATGATGTCGACCATCCCGTGTCCGTCGTTGTAGTTCACCTCGAGCGAGCCGGGCCCGTTGGAGGCCGTCGGATCTTTCGTCAGCACGGCACCCGCGGGCAGCATGCTGCGCAAGGTGCGCAGCATTTGCCGTGGGGTCATCGGCTTCGACGCCGCTTGTTTTCTGGCGGCAGGATGCTGCCCGGTCCCGTGCCGACCAGGCTTGCCGTTGAGGTGGCTGGCCGGACCGCCGGTCGCTGACGAGCCGGCGGTGCCGGCGGCGTCAGCGTACCTGCCGAGGCCGCTGAACGGGTGCGTGAACCAGGTTGTGGCTCCCAGGCCAGTCACCGCAGCGATCGCGAGCGCCGTGCCGCCCGCGCGGCAAATCCGGCTGCGGCGCCGCAGGCGTCGGCCGAGCTGCTCGGCCCTGCGAACCATGGCGCTCACATCAGGCGCCAGATCGGCAACGGCGCGATCGAACAGCACGGTCAGGTCATCATCTGTCTGCATCTCTGATTCCTTACGTGACGGCTTATCGGGACCACAGGGCGTGCATTTCAGCGCCGAGTAGCTCCCGCAGTTGCGCTAGTCCTCTGGAGTTCAGGCTCTTAACGGCGGCCGGGCTGATGCCGAGTGCCTGGGCGACCGCCTCGATGCTGTGGTCGTCGACGTGCCGGAGCACCACGACGGCCCGGCTGCGTGGCGGCAGCTTGGTGAGCGCTGCCACGAGCGTCAACCGCAGGTCAGCATCGTCGCCACCGCTGGCGGCGATCGATAGGGCCGGCTGAGCGACAGGCATCTCGCTGGTGCTCTTCCGCCTGCGCTCGGATAGGTAGGCATTCATCAGGACCCTGCGGGCGTAGGCATCCGGGCTCTGCGTGCGCTGCACCCGGTGCCAGGCCACGAAGAGCTTGGCTAGTGTCGTCTGGACCAGGTCCTGCGCCTCATGCCAGTCTCCGCACAGGAGGTAGGCGATGCGGAACAGCTGGCCTGCCCGGGCAGAGGCGAACTCACGGAACTCCACGCCATCCTCATGGCGAACGGCCACTGCTGTACCTCCGTGTCTGTCACCGCGTACGCGACGATGTCATCGTCTGCATAGACGCGGTGAGCTACCCCTGAGGTATCACGCGGGTTTGAGCCCGAGTCAGGCGTAGGTCACAGGCAGGCGCTTGACTCCGTTGAGCCAGCCTGAGCGCAGCCGTTGCGGATCGCCGGCCTTGCTGATGTCCGGCATCGCGTCGGCAATGGCGTTGAAGATCAGGTCGATCTCCAGCCGGGCCAGGTTGGCGCCGAGACAGTAGTGTGCGCCAGTGCCGCCGAACCCGACGTGCGGGTTCGGGTCACGCAGGATGTCGAGCTGCTCGGGGTGGTCAAAAACCTCGTCGTCGAAGTTGGCCGACCGGTAGAACATGCCGACTCGCTGGCCGGCCTTGATCTGCTGACCGCCGAGTTCGACGTCCCTGGTGGCCGTCCGCTGGAACACCGTCACCGGGGTGGCCCACCGGACGATCTCGTCTACCGCTGTGCGCGGCCGCTCGGCCTTGAACAGCTCCCACTGAGCCGGGTTGTCCAGGAACGCGAGCATGCCGTGCGAGATCGCGTTCCGGGTTGTCTCGTTCCCGGCTACCGCCAGCAGGATCACGAAAAAACCGAACTCGTCGGAGGTCAGCTCCTCACCGTCTACCTGCGCGTTCACGAGCTTGGTGACGATGTCATCGCGCGGGCAGGCCCGCCTGTCCTCGGCCATCAGCATGCTGTAGCCAAGCACCTCGGCTGCGGCGGTCTCGCCGTCGCCCTGATAGTCCGGGTCGTCATAGCCCACCATGTCGTTCGACCAGGTGAACAGCTTGTGGCGGTCTTCCTGCGGCACGCCGATCAGCTCGGCGATGGCCTGCAGCGGTAGCTCGCAGGCCACGTCGGTGACAAAGTCCCCGGTGCCCTGCTCTAGAGCAGTAGCCACGATCTTCGCAGCCCGCTGCGACAGCACGTCCCGCAGGTCGTTAATCGCCCGCGGCGTGAAGCCCCGGGAGACGATGCCACGGATCTTGGTGTGATGCGGCGGGTCCGTGTTGAGCATGATCACGCGCTGCAGCTCGACCTGATCGCGAGTGTTGCCGCTCGGGAACCGGATGATCGCGCCGTTCTCGTAGCTAGAAAACGTGTCGCTGTCCCTGGAGATTGCGACGACGTCCTTGTGCCGGGTGACGGCCCAGAAGCCGTCATCGTTGAAGCCCATGTCAGATGGCTGCGGATTCCAGCGCACCGGCGCTGCGCGGCGAAGCGCCGCGAACTCCTCGTGCGGGACCCGGCTCGCGTACAGGTCAGGATCGGTCAGGTCAAGGCCGGGCACGATCTGCGGCTCAGGCATCGCATGTCTCCGGATCTGTAGCGTGTTCTAGTGGGATTCAAGCACGCCGCCCGGCCCCGGTGAACTGCCCGCTCCTCGAATTTTAAGAACACGTTCTACTATGAAGCGTGCCGTCTAGGTCAGGAGCAGCCGTGGGTACTGCCGTCATCGTGGAAGCCGTCCGGTCGCCGATTGGCAGGCGGCGCGGAGCGCTGGCAGGGCTCCACCCGGCAGAGATTCTCGGCCACGTGCAGACCGCCGTCGTGGAGCGGGCAAGCCTCGATCCGTCCGACGTCGAGCAAATCGCCGGCGGCTGCGTGACCCAGGCCGGCGAGCAAGCCGGGAACGTGACCCGCACCGCCTGGCTGCATTCCGGGCTGCCGCAGCACACCGGCGCGCTAACGCTAGATGCCCAGTGCGGGTCGGCGCAGCAAGCGGTGCACGTGATCGCGGGACTCATTGCCGCGGGCGCGATTGACGTCGGTATCGGTTGCGGCGTGGAGGCGATGAGCCGGGTCGGGCTCGGCGCGAATGTCGGCACCGGCATCGGATCGCCGCGTCCGGATTCCTGGACCATCGACATGCCGAACCAGTTCGAGGCTGCGGAGCGGATCGCACGACGGCGCGGCTTCAGCCGGGACCAGATTGATGAGTTCGGCCTCGGGTCGCAGCAGAAGGCACAGCGAGCCTGGGCGGAGGGCCGGTTCGACCGGGAGGTCGCGCCGGTGAAGGCGCCGGTTCTCGACGGCGACGGCAATCCGACCGGCGCGAGCCGGATCGTGGACCGGGACCAGGGCTTGCGCGAGACCAGCCGGGCCGCCCTGGCCGCTCTCCGGCCGGTGCTGCCAGACGGCCTGCACACTGCGGGGACGTCGTCACAGATATCGGACGGTGCGGCTGCGGTGCTGCTAGCTGACGAGGCGAGAGCCCGCGAACTCGGCCTGCGCCCGCGAGCCAGGATCGTCAGCCAGGCTCTCGTCGGCGACGAGCCCTATTACCACCTGGACGGGCCGATCGCCGCCACCGATCGGGTGCTCAGGCGCAGCGGCATGAGCATCAGCGACATCGACGTCTTCGAGGTGAACGAGGCGTTCGCGTCCGTCGTGATGTCCTGGCTGAGCATTCACCAGCCCGACCCCGCCAAGGTCAACGTCAACGGCGGCGCTATCGCGCTCGGTCACCCGGTCGGCAGCACCGGGGCCCGCTTGCTCACCACGGCGCTGCACGAGCTCGAGCGCCGCGACGGCAGCACGGCACTGATCTCAATGTGCGCGGGCGGCGCGATGGCGACCGCGACAATCATCGAGCGGATCTAGCCATGCCTGCGCTGAATTAGCAGTCTGACCTGCGTTTGCATCATGATGCCTAATAGTGAAGGCATCGTGATGCTACGCTAGGCACATGCGCACAACGCTGACACTTGACGCTGACGTAGCCAGGCTCGTTGAAGATGCCATGCACCGCGAGCGCCGTCCGATGAAACAGGTAATCAATGACGCGCTACGCACTGCCTTGGCGCGGCCGGGCGCTGACCGCCCGCGCTTCACCGTCGAGGTTCATCGCTCTGGCGTGCAGCCGGGATTCGACCTGGCTGGGTTTAACCGGCTGGCAGACGAGATGGAGGACGAGGCAATCCTTGCTGCAGCTAGGAAGAGTGATGATCGTCGTTGACGTCAACCTGCTGCTGTATGCAGTCATCTCAGGATTCCCGCAGCATGAGCCTGCGCGATCATGGTGGGAGGAGACGCTCAACGGCAGCCGGGAAGTCGGCCTCACGAGCCCGGCCGTGTTCGGATTCCTGCGGATCGCCACCAATCCAAGGGTTCTGACCAATCCAATGTCGGTAGCCACCGCGCTTGGCCATGTGCGGCGCTGGCTGGATCAGCCTAATGTCCGATTCCTAGTTCCCGGAAGCCGGCATCTGGAGCTGGCGTTCGAGATGCTCGAGGCCGCCGGCACAGCAGGGAATCTGACGACCGACGTGCAGCTCGCCGCGCTCGCGCTCGAGCAAGAGGCCGAGCTGAACTCGAACGACAGCGACTTCGGCCGATTCAAGGCTCTGCGCTGGGTCAATCCGCTGGATTAGCCGGCGGCCTGGTCGGCTGACTAGTCATTGTGACGCAGGTCACATCCGGGCGAGTAACGCCCGCGGCGGCATCAGCGCTGTAGGCGGTGTTGTCGGCGGCCTCTCTCCGCTCGGGGCCCGATGTGAAGGAGAACAATGCGTCTTCCGAAGTCTCTCGCTGTCCGTATCGGTGGTGTCGCCGCTGCGGCCGCGATCGCAGTGACCGGCGCTACTGCGGCTGCCAACGCCTCCACCGCGGCGCCCGCAGTGCACAAGATCCCCACCTCGCTCGCGATCAGTAACTCGACGCCGGTCGCGCACCCGCACCAGACCACCGCGAGGATCACCGGCCACCTGACCGCGGACGGTCACAACCTCCGTCATTTGCGTGTGTGGCTCGAGCGCCTTGGCCCCAAGGGCCACTGGCGCATTACGCAGACCAAGCTGACCCGCCCGCATGGCCACGTCTTTTTCCGCGTCCACGTGTTCAAGAAGCCGGCCACCTTCCGGCTGGTCTTCCGCGGCACGAGGAACTTCGCGAAGTCGGTGAGCAACACCGACACGATCTCACCGGCCACCGCGTCCTAGCACCAGGAGGAGCACGCCACCGGCGGGCGTTCCGGGTTTGGCAGACCTTGCCCGCGTCTGCCCGCCGGTGTGCAACTCTTACTGCCGCAATGGCGAGTCAACCGAATGTGCTCGACGACGCATTGGCCCGGGCGAGCCGCGGCGACGAGGCCGGGTTCCTTGAGCTGTGGCGGGCACTCCAGCCCCGGCTCCTGCGGTACTTGCGCGTCGTGGGCTGCGACGACCCGGAGGACGTCGCGAGCGAGACCTGGCTGCAGGTCGTCCGGGACCTGCACAGGTTTTCCGGCGGCGAGGAGGACTTCCGGCGCTGGCTGTTCACCATCGGGCGGCACCGGGCTGTCGACGCGGCCCGGGCGAGGTCCAGGCGCCCGGCCGGCCCGTCCTCTGTCGGCCTCGACCTCCTGGCCGACAGTCACCTGGTCGAGGATCAGGTGCTGGACGGCATGTCAGTCCAGCGCGCGGTCGCGCTGCTTGCCGGGCTGTCGAAAGATCAGGCTGAGGCTGTCGCGTTGCGCGTGATCGCCGGCCTGGACACCCCGGACGTCGCCAGAATCCTCGGAAAGTCCGCCGGCGCGATCCGCGTCGCGCTCCATCGCGGCCTGAAGACGCTCGCCGCGGACCCGTCTGTGCGGGCGCTGGCGGACCGGGTCGCCTCCGGATCCGGAGGGTTCCCGCCCGCCACCGGTCGGTCAGCACGCCGCACGGGACCTGATCCGACCCGCTGGTCGCTGGAGGAGGTGGACTGATGAACTCCGATCTGACCGACGGCGCCGCCTCTGCCGATCCCGGCAACACTGGCGATCTCGGAATCGACCAGCTGTTCCGTATCCTCACGGCCGGGCCGACACCTTCTGAGCTGGCCGGCGAGCAGAGCGCACTTGCCATGTTCCGGGCGAACGTCGGTCCGCTCTCCGCGCCAGCCCCTGCTAACCGGGCGACAGAGCCGATCCCGGTGGGCGGCCCGGCTACGGAGCCGACGCGGTCTGTCCGCCGTCGGTTCGGCGGGCCCGCGCGCTGGGGGCTCAGGCTGGCCGCAGCCGGGGTAATCGCGCTCGGCGGGATGACCGCGGCCGCCTACGCCGCGGCGCTCCCTCAGCCAGTCCAGAACCTGGCGCATCACGTCCTGGGGTCGGTCGGCGTGCCCCCACCGCAGCCGCGCCACTCCCACACTCCGCGGGGACGCGTTCATCACGCCGCCGCGCCGGGCGGCCAGTCCTCCAGCCCCTCATCCGGCATGCAACCGCGGCCGAGCAAGACTGCGAAGCCGAGTACGTCCGCCTCGCCAACCGAGTCCCCGTCGTCCGCCACGGCGGCCGGGCCGGCCGTGCTGTCCGCGTCGGCAGGCAACGCAGTCATCGACGCCGGCTCGAAGCCAACCATCGACGGTCAGCTCACCAGAGCGGGAACGGGCATCGAGGGGGTAACTGTCAAGCTCATCGAGCGGCTTGCCGGCCACCCGTTCTGGCACTTTGCCGGAACCGGGCAGACGACGGCAGGCGGGAACGTGACAATTACCGGCCCGCCGCTTGTCACGAACGCGGTATTCCGGCTGCGGCTTCCGGGCGGCGTGCACAGCGGGAGCGTGCTGGTCACGGTCACGCCTCAGGTCACAGTGGCGCTCACGCCCGGCGCTTCCGGCTTGCGTGACCTGCTCTCCGTGACTACGCAGTACGCCCATCGCGGCAATATGGTCTGGCTTCAGCTGCAGTCGGCCAGCGGTAGCTGGGTTAACCTGCGCAGCAAGCGGCTGAACGCAGCCGGGAAGAGCTGGTTCATCCTTAGAGCCAAGCACCTGAAGAACAGGACGGTCCGAGTGACGTTGGTCGCGACGGCCAAGCACGGCTCGGCGGCCAGCAACACCGCCACAGTTCCGCCACCCGGCTGATTCAGCGGTCAGGCGCCAGCGGTGATCAGGGCGCGGCGGTGACCAGACGGTAGCCGAGGTCGAGCTCGTCAAGGTCGAGCAGCTCAGCGTGCTCGTCGTGCCACCGCCCTGAGGCCAGGTCCGCGGCCAGCCGGGTCAGCCCGGGCCGGAGCAGGGCCTTGTCGGTCTTGGCGAACAGCGACATGCCAGCCTGGACAGTCGGGTCCAGGTAGCCATCCGGGCGGCGCCAGAAGGCGGCGCCGAAGCCGTCGGTGCAGTCGTATGGCACTGGCACAGGCTCGGTGACCGGGTCGTCAAGCAGCTCGATCAGCCGGTGCATCGGCACAGCCATCGCCGCATCGGCGGCTCGGGCTTCCGGCAGGTACTCAGCCAGCAGCCAGAACGCCTCGCCTATCACGCCTGGGTCCCAGGTCAGGAACACCAGCCGCCGGCGGGCTATCCGGCGCATCTCGGCGAGGCCGGCCGCCAGGTCCGTCCAGTGATGAATGGTCAGCACCGCGAGCGCGGCGTCGACGCAGTTATTCCGTACCGGGATGTGCTCGGCGGCCGCCTGGATGGCTGGCGCGGCACCGGTTGGTCGCTGGGCGATCATGACCGGGCTAGGCTCGATCGCCGCGACAGTCTGGACTGGCTCGTACGAGCCCGTTCCCGCCCCGATGTTGATCACTGTCTTGTTGTCAGCCAGTGCCGCCCCGATGATGGCTGCGATCCGCGGGTCGGCGCGGCGGGTGGCGCTATAGGTACGGCCGAGCTTGTCGTAAAGAGCCACGGTTGATCCGTCTCAGGGCAGCTGGCTTGAGTCGATGCGCCGGACCTCGCCGTGGCGGGTCTTAACCTCGCCGGTCACCGAGCGGATGACCATCTCATGACATACGGCGATGACCGATCCGCCGCCCGTCACGCTGGCTGCGGCGCGGCGGAGCACGGCGGCCGAGCGGTGCCGGACCGATGACAGCGGCTCCCATACACGGCGCTCGCCGGCTGGCCACTCGCCGCCGCAGCTGTCGAAGTCGGCGACCAGCGCCCGCACCTCGGTGAGGTTGTGCCAGCGGAACGTGTCGTCCGGGAGCCACTCGTGCAAGTCCAGCTCGACCTCGATCGCGAGGCTAACCCGGCAGGACACGGCGCCCGCGGTCTGCATCGTGCGGGTGAACGGCGACGAGAGCAGCTTCACTGCACCGACGTCGGCTAGCTGTTCGCCAACCACGGCGGCCTGTTCAATGCCACGAGCGGTGAGCGGCGCCAAGTCGGCTAGCTTTCCGGGCCAGCGCCGCTTGCCGATCAGCTCGTAGTCGGCCTCGCCGTGCCGGACGAGATAAATCGCGGTCATGACTGTCGTCGCGCTCCGATCCTCAACTCCGGCGGCGCCGAGCCCGTGCCAGTGTGGCGAGAACTCTATCCGCTCCTGGGCCGGGCCCACCTCGGCGAAGCGCATGTGCCTGTGCGGTCGCGGCGGCGATGCATGCGGCGAGAACCGGCAGCACGCCAAGTGCCACGGTCAGCGACGTCGCCGACGCGAGCTGACCGATGATCGGTGGCCCGAAGACGAAACCCGCCCAGCCCCACGCCGAAACCATGGCGATGGCGGTGCCAGGGCTGGTCCCTGGCAGTCGTCCCGCGGCGCTGTTGACGGTGGGGATGACCAGCGCCAGACCGATACCGAGGCAGCCGAACCCGGCGATCACTGCGGCGCTGCCGCCGGCCAGCAGCCCGGCGGTGAAGCCGACAGTGGCCACCGCGGCGAGGGCTGGCAGTAGCCGCTCGCTCCCGAACCTGCTGAGCAGCCGGTTGCCAGAGAGCCGGACGAGCACCATCATCAGCGCGAACCCGGTGTAGCCGAGGCCCGCGACCGCAGCGCCGAGATGGATGGACCCGCGAAGGTAGACAGACGCCCAGTCAGCGCTGGCTCCCTCGCACAGCATGGAGGCGAATGCGATGGCGCCCAGTATCAGCACCGGCCTTGACAGCCGGATGGCAGCCCGGCCGGCCGGGTTAGGCGGATGGGTCGGGTTGGGTGGATGGGTCGGGTTGGGTGGGCGCTGGCTAGCGGTGGCCCGGCCGCGACGCGAGCCGTTCTGGTCACTGCTTGCTGGCGCGGGCGGGTCGGGCAGCATCCGCATGGTAAGCCAGCCTGCTGTCAGCAGCACAGGCACTGCCAGCGCGAGTAGCTGGCGGGTCAGCGACAGCCCGGCTGCCACGCCGAGAGCGCCGATGCCCGCGCCGGCGAAGGCCCCGATGCTCCAGCAGGCATGAAAGCCGGACATCAGTGGCCGGCTTGCTGCGCGCTCCACCGTCACGGCCTGCGTGTTCATCGATACGTCGAGCGTGCCCTGGAAGGCGCCCCAGGCGAACAGCGCCGCGAACAACTCTGGCAGTGAGCCGGCCAGTCCCACCAGCGGCCCGGCGAGGCTGTAGCCGAGCAGGCTGAGCTGCACCATGCGCTTGCTACCCAGCGCGGGCAGGATGCGGGCAACAACGAGCATCGCTGCGACCGAGCCAACGGGGGCACCAAGCAGGGCCAGCCCGAGCGATCCGTCAGTGAGGCCTATGTGGTCCTTGATCTGCGGGATATGTGCCGACCAGGACGCGAACAGCAGCCCGTGGCTGACGAACGTGGCGACGGTTGCCGCACGCTGTGCCCGAGTCGTAGCGTCGCCCGCACCGGGGAGCTGCCGGGCCACAGCAGCGCTAGACACACTGGACCTCGAGGCCGGCAGCCCTGAGGGAGCCGACGACGTCCGGCGGGGCGTCAGTGTCGGTAATGATCACGTCGACATCAGTTGCCGCGCACACGACGGCCAGCGCGGTCTGCCGGAACTTCGAGCTGTCTGCCGCGACGATCACCTTGGCGGCTGACCGGAGCACGGCCTGCTTCACCTCGGCGTCACCGAGATTGTGCGTTGTCACCCGCCCGTCGGCGAGGCCGCAGCAGGTCAGCACTGCGGTATCGAACCGCAGCGCTCCGATCGACGCGAGTGCGAGCGGGCCGATCATGGCCAGCTCGCCGGGACGCGTCTCGCCGCCCGGCATCAGCAGCCGCACCGACTCGCTTGCCGACAGTGCCGACGCAGCGTGCAGCGACATGGGCATGACGGTCAGGCGCCGCTCCGCCAGTTCGCGGCCGACCATGACCGCCGTTGTGCCGCTGTCCAGCACTACCGCCTCACCATCGCGGAGCAGCCCGGCCACCGCAGTGGCAATACGTCCTTTGGCGTCCGCTCGGTCCAGGACCCGGAGTGCGAACGGCAGCTCGTCGCCGCGCATCAGCAGGCTGATCGCGCCGCCGCGGACGCGCCGCGCCGTGCCCATCGCGACGATCCGGTCGAGATCCCGGCGGATGGTCATCTCGGCAGTGCCGAACTCCGCCGCCATCTCCGCGACGTCGAGCCTCCCGTCGCGCTGCAGGATCTCAACAAGGGCTGTCAGCCGCGCGGTCCCGTCCACACGCTAAACGTACACGCCGAGTGTGCGTTCGCACAATTTTGATGTGTGAACGGGCTAACGGCTGGCACGGCGAAACATGACGCTAACGTCAAGGTTAGAGTTGGATCTGGCACTCGAAGCGGCGCATTGGGATGAGGAGCACGAATGGCGATCGAGGAGCAGACCCTCGAAGCAACCCCCGCCCCGGACAGCAGGGGACGGCACTACAAATGGATCGCCTTGTCGAATACGACGCTCGGCATCCTGATGGTCACAATCAACCAGTCGATCCTGCTGATCTCCCTGCCGGCGCTGTTCCGGGGGATCAAGCTGAACCCGCTGGTGCCAGCGAACACGTCCTACTTCCTCTGGGTGTTCATGGGCTTCATCCTGGTCACAGCCGTGCTAGTAGTGAGCTTGGGCCGGGTCGGGGACATTTATGGCCGAGTCAGGATGTACAACCTCGGCTTCGCCGTCTTCACGCTGTTCTCGATCTTGCTGTCGGTGACGTTCATGACCGGCGTGGGCGGCGCCTTGTGGATCATCATCATGCGGATCTTCCAGGGCGTCGGCGGTGCGCTGCTGTTCGCTAACTCGACTGCGATCCTCACCGACGCGTTCCCGGCGAACGAGCGCGGCAAGGCCATGGGAATCAACGGCATCGCAGCCGTCGGCGGCTCCTTCCTCGGCCTGATCCTCGGCGCCGTGCTTGCCCCGATCGAGTGGCGGCTGGTCTTCCTGGTCTCGGTTCCGTTCGGCCTGTTCGGCACCGTCTGGGCATACCTGAAGCTGAAGGACAACGGGATCCGCATCCCGGCCAAGATCGACTGGCTGGGTAACACGCTGTTCGCGGTCGGCTTGATCTCAATGCTGACCGGCATCGTCTACTCGCTGCTGCCCTACGGCGGCCACCCGACCGGCTGGACCAACCCCTACGTGCTGACCGCGATCTTCGGCGGCATCGCGGTCCTCGTGCTGTTCGCCTGGGTCGAGACGAAAGTGCCCGCCCCGATGTTCCGGCTGAACCTGTTCCGGATCCGGGCCTTCACAGCGGGTAACATCGCTGGCTTGCTCGGCGCCCTCGGCCGCGGCGGCATCCAGTTCATGCTGATTATCTGGCTCCAGGGCATCTGGCTGCCGCAGCATGGCTACAGCTTCAGCCAGACTCCGCTCTGGGCGGGCATCTCGATGATTCCGCTGACGATCGGCTTCCTGATCGTCGGCCCGCTGGCGGGCTGGCTGTCGGACCGGCACGGGGCGAGATTGTTCGCGACTACTGGCCTGATCGTCTCCGGCATCGCCTTCCTGCTACTGGAAACACTGCCGATCAACTTCAGTTACATCTGGTTCGCGCTGCTGATCTTCCTGTTCGCGGTGGGAATGGGACTGTTCTTCTCGCCGAACCAGGCCAGCGTCATGAACAGCCTGCCGCCAGACCAGCGCGGCGCGGGCGCGGGAATGCTCAACACGTTCCAGAACTCGGCCACGGTGCTGTCGATGGGCTTGTTCTTCACCATCGTCACGCTGGGCCTCGCCTCCCGGCTTCCCTCGCAGTTGTACCGGGGCCTGGTCGGCCAGGGGGTGAATCCGGCCGCCGCGCACCTGGTCGCGAACGAGCCGCCGATCGGCAGCCTGTTCTCAGCGTTCTTGGGCTACAACCCGATTCAGGAATTGCTCGGGCCGACCGGAGCACTCAAGCAGCTGCCGGCCAGCAAAGTCGCTTACATCACCGGGCGGTCGTTTTTCCCGCACCTGATCGAGGAGCCGTTCGCAGGGGGTCTGCACCTGGCGTTCACGTTCGCGGCAATCGCCACGCTCATCGCGATCATCGCCTCCGCATTGCGAGGGAAGGCCTACGTCCACGGCGGTACTCTCGTGGTGGAAGCAGAGGCGCCCGTGGACGCGGTGGCTGGTGAGATGGTTGCTTACCCGGTGGACGCAGAGCTGGCCGAGCCGGGAGCTGTCGGCGAGAGCCGGTGACAGATGATCGGAAGCGCACGTCAGGCCGCCGAGAG
>DASXIA010000544.1:0-26292 GCA_036488155.1 Streptosporangiaceae bacterium
CTTGCCGATGGCCCCGGCGAGATCACCGATCCCGTCCCCGGTGGCTGCCGCCGTGCTGACGATCGGTGGCTTCCAGTCGCTGGCCTGGTAGCTTGCCATTGCCAGCATGGTGCGCAGATCCCTGATTACTTCCTGCGCGCCGGGCCGGTCGCTCTTATTCACGACGAAGATATCGGCGATCTCGAGGATGCCGGCCTTGGCCGCCTGAATCGAATCGCCGAGGCCCGGAGCGACCACGACGAGGGCGCTGTCGGCCAGGGATGCGATCTCGACCTCAGCCTGGCCGACGCCGACGGTCTCGATCAGGACGACGTCGAAGCCCGCGGCGTCCAAGATCCGCAGTGCCTGCGGAGTCGCCACGGACAGCCCGCCAAGGTGCCCGCGGCTCGCCATCGACCTGATGAACACATCGTCGTCGGTGGCGTGTTCCTGCATCCGGACCCGGTCACCCAGCAGAGCGCCGCCGCTGAACGGCGACGACGGGTCGACTGCCAGCACACCGACACGCAAGCCCTCGTTCCGGTAGTGGCGGACGAGAGCGCCGGTCACGGTGGACTTGCCGACGCCGGGCGCGCCGGTCAGCCCGACTATGTGAGCGTGCCCTGTCATCGGGACGATGACCTTCAGGAGCCGGCGCAGCTCCACTGATTCGTTCTCGGCCAACGAGACCAGGCGGGCGAGCGCACGCGCGTCGCCAGTTCTGGCAGCCGCGATCAGGGTCTGCGGGTCGGCGGCTGCACGTCTTCGCCGCGGTGCAGCGGCCACGAGTCGCTCAGCCACCGAGCTGCGGGGCCGTCGGCCACCGGACCGCTAGCTCAGGCACTAGCGGCGGCTGGAACCCGGAACAGCAGCGCGTCGCCCTGACCACCGCCACCGCAGAGGGCGGCTGCGCCGAGCCCGCCGCCTCGGCGTCGCAGCTCATAGATCAGGTGCAAGGCGATCCGTGCGCCGGAAGCACCGAGCGGGTGGCCGATAGCGATGGCACCGCCGTTGACGTTGACGCGATCGGAATCAATGCCGAGGTCACGCATGGACTGGATGGCCACGGCGGCGAACGCCTCGTTGATCTCGATCAGGTCCAGGTCGCCGACATCGAGCCCGGCCTTGGCCAGCGCCCGCTGGATCGCGCGGGACGGCTGCGAGTGCAAGGAGTTGTCCGGCCCAGCCACCACGCCGTGCGCGCCTATCTCTGCCAGTACCGTGGCCCCGGCTGCGGCAGCCGCCTCGGCCGACATCACCACGACGGCACAGGCGCCGTCGCTGATCTGCGAAGCGGACCCGGCAGTGATGGTGCCGTCGGCGGCGAACGCGGGCTTGAGCCCCGCGAGCGACTCCGCGGTCGTTCCCGCGCGCACACCCTCGTCAGTAGCGATGAGCTCCGGCTCGCCGCGGCGCTGCGGGATGGCAACCGGGACGATCTCCTCGGCGAGCACGCCATCCTTGATCGCCTTAGCCGCCAGCTGGTGTGAGCGGGCCGCGAACTCGTCCTGGGCCTGCCGGGAGATGCCCAGCTTGGCATTGTGCCGCTCGGTCGACTCCCCCATCGACACCTGGTCGAAGGCATCGGTCAGCCCGTCCAGAGCCATTGAGTCAACCAGCGCTGTATCGCCGTACTTGACGCCGCGCCGAGAACCCTTCAGCAAGTGGGGCGCCTGCGACATGGACTCCATGCCTCCGGCCACGACGACGTCGAACTCCCCGGCCCGGATCAGCTGGGCGGCGAGCGCTATCGCATCGAGACCGGACAGGCAGACCTTGTTAATCGACAAGGCGGGCACGGTCATCGGGATGCCGGCCGCCACCGCGGCCTGGCGCGCAGGGATCTGCCCCTCGCCGGCCTGCAGTACCTGACCCATGATGACGTAGTCGACACGGTCGCCGGAGACACCCGCGCGCTCCAGCGCCGCCTTGATAGCCAGTCCGCCAAGCTGAGCTCCGGTGAAACCGCTCAGCGAGCCGAGCAGGCGGCCAATCGGGGTTCGGGCCCCGCCAACGATTACTGCCTCGCGCATAGCTGAAACGATACCGGTCACTGATCGAGCGCCTGGAGGTGCGGAAGCTGTGCTGACCAGAATTGACCACGTCGGGATCGCCTGCCGGAACCTGGAGGCGAAGATCGCCTTCTACGAGTCAGCCTTCGGGCTGACGGTTGCCAGCACGGAGGTTAACGAGAGCCAGGGGGTACGCGAGGCGATGCTGCACGTCACCGACAGCCCCGCAGGTGCTTCCTACGTCCAGCTACTGGAGCCGCTCGGCCCGGACACGCCGGTCGGCAGGTTCCTCGAGCGGCGCGGCGAGGGCTTGCATCACGTGGGATACGGGGTGGCGAACATCACAGCCGCGCTGGCGGCGATCGGGGCCACGGGTGTGCGGCTAATCGACGAGCGGCCCCGGCACGGTTCGATGGGCGCTTCGATCGCATTCCTTCATCCGGCAGACATCGGCGGAGTACTGACCGAACTAGTGCAGGCGCCCGGCCGCTAAGCCGCCTATTTCGTGCCGCCGGACCAGCGAGGAACCGGCCAGAACGGTTAATACTGCCCGTCGTATTGCGCCGCTGTGTCATCACCTAAGTTACATATGAATAAAAAACCGTATCTCCTGTACTAGCCACCGCGAACAGACCGCTAACAGCCGGCCAGGAGAGTACGCTGCGAGGCACCGGACGAACGCAACTTCGCCCCGGCCGGGTACCGGCGTGGTCACTGTCGCAGCGCAAGCGAATCCCGGCAATCGGACCCGGCAGGCGATCGCTTCGGTGCGCGAACCTCCCGTCTACACAGGATTAGGCGACATGCAGCCCGATATCGATGCTCAGCTCAGCAACTTCTTCGAGGACGCCCCGCTACCCGATTTTGCCCGGGTCATGCGCGGCTACGACCCGCACCAGGTCAACGAGCACCTGAAGCTCAGAGAAAACGAGGTGCGCAAGCATCAGGAGCAAGCGCAGGCGCTCCAGCGGGAGCTCGCCGACGCGCACCGCCAGATGCAGGAAATCGAGCAACCCACGCTCTCCGGTCTTGGTTCCCGTATCGAGCAGCTGTTCCGGCTCGCCGAGGAGCAGGCCGCCGAGCACATCGCGGAGGCACGGTCTGCCGCGCACGAGCTGAGCGCAGCCGCCAAGGTCGAGGCCGCTGAAGCGCGCGCGTCCGCGGAGAACGAGGCTGCCGAGCTCCGCGCCGTCGCTAAGCGCGAGACCGACGACCAGCGCGCTTCCGCTGAGCGTGAGGCCGAGGCCATCAGGACCAAGGCAGGCCGCGAGGCCGACGAGCTCACGTCGACCACCGAGCGCGAAGTGGCCAAGCTGCGGGCGACCGCCGACCACGAGGTCGCCGAGAAGCGCGCCGGGAACGAGCGCGAGGTCGCCAAGATGCGCACGACCGCGGAGCGCGAAGTCGCGCAGATGCGGGCGTCGTCAAAGCGCGACCGGGACGAGATCCTCACTACTGCCAAGCGCCAGGCTGACGAGATGCGCAGCCAGGCACAGCGGGCGTTCGAGGACAGCGAGGCGGCGCGGGCGCAGGCCGAGGCTGAATTCGAGATGCAGCTGGCATCCCGCCGCGAGGAGGCTGAGCGGCAGGAGACCGAACGTCTCGCCAAGGCGCAAGAGGCCACTCAGAAGATGGTCTCCGAGGCCGAGCAGCGGGCGGCGGTCGCCGAGGAGCGGGCCAGCAAGGCCAGCAGCCAGGCCGAGCAGACCCGGCGCGAGGCGGATCAGCACTCACAGCAGCTCGTCAGCAACGCCAAGAAGAACGCCGACGCGATCCTCGCCCAGGCCAAGTCTCAGGCTGACCAGCTGCTGGCCGACACCAAGCACGAGGCCGAGCGCATCCGCAGCGTCGCTCAGCGCCACGTCGACGAGCTCAACAAGCAGAAGGAGAGCGTCGGCGCGCACCTGGCCCAGATCAGCCAGCTGCTCGGTGGCTCGATGCCGGGTCTGGCCGACGTCCTCAAGCCCAGCGCATCGCAGCCGGCTGTCGCTCCCACGGCTACCAGGGCCGTCACTGCGGGGACCGGACCGGCCGAGCCCGCGCCAGTTCCGGCAGCGGCTCCGGCGGCGCGGCACTCGGCAAGCGCACCTGCCGACGGCTCCGCCAAGGCAGCGGCCAACGGCAAGCAGGCCGAGGGCGAAGACGAGTGGTGGACTGAATAGGCAGCTAACGTCAGCCTGCTAGACGGATGATCAGGGGCTCCCGGCCGTACGGCCGGGAGCCCCTGATTTTGAGACGGATCAGTCAGTCACGGGCTGATCGTCTGGCCGCCGTCAACCACCAGCGTCTGCCCCGTCATGAACGACGAGGCGTTGCTGGCCAGGAACACTGCGGGTCCGGCCATCTCCTCGGGAGTGGCCCACCGCTTCATGGCCGACGATGCGACGGTGGCGGGTCCGACCGCCGGGTCCTCCCAGAGCGTCCGGTTGAGATCGGTCGCGGTCCAGCCCGGGCACAGCGCGTTCACCCGGACACCGGCCTCGCCCCATTCCGACGCGAGCGACTTGGTCAGTGAAATCAACCCGGCCTTCGATGCGCCGTACGGGCTCATCAGCGGCGAGGCGGCAATCCCGGCGACGGACGCCACGTTGATCACCGAGCCCTGACCCCGCTCGAGCAGGTGCCCGGCGAAGGCACGGCAGACGTAGACGGCCGAGCTCAGGTTCAGCTGCAGCAGCTTGTCCCAGCCGGATAGCCGCAAGTCGCGAAACGGCACCATGAAGTTGGAGCCGCCCGCGTTGTTGACCACGATGTCGACCTCGCCGAGCTGATCAATGGCCGCCGAAACCGCGTCGGCGACAGCGTCGTAACTAGTCACGTCTGCCGGGATGACGATCGCCTTCCGGCCTACAGCATCGATAGCTTCCGCCGTCTCGGCCAGTCCGTCTGCACTGCGCGCGACGAGCGCCACATCGGCGCCGGCGTCGGCTAGCGCGACCGCAATGGCGCGCCCGATGCCTCGCGATGCGCCGGTCACGAAGGCCTTCTTGCCCGTCAGGTCAAACAAGCTCACGGTTGATCCTTCCACTCGGTAGGCAACGGCCATGCTGCCGGATTGACGCGGCGGACGATCTCGTTCAGCACGATCCGGACGTAGCGCTCCCCCACCCACAGGTGCTTGGCACCCGGCACGCCGATGACTTCGGCCTGCGGCACCCGGCTGAACCGCTGGCGAGCCTGCCCAGGCTGGAGGTAGTCGTCGTGTTCAGGCACCAGGGCAAGCAACGGCTTGCCGCTCTTCGCCCAAGCGTCGAGTTCCGGGTCGCCGGCGCGGCGAAGCGGTGGTGAGAGCAAGATCGCACCCTCGATGTCGGGGTCGTTGCCCCATTGCAGCGCAAGCTCGCTGCCGAACGACCAGCCCAGCAGCCAGAGCCCGGGGAGGTCAAGGTCAGCGCAGTAGCCGATGGCGGCTGCGACATCGTGCCGTTCAGTCAGGCCGGCGCCGAACCCACCCTCGCTCTGGCCGCGATTGGAACGCGTCCCGCGCGTATTGAACCGGAAGACCGCGAGGTCGGCCAGGGCCGGGAGGCGGTACGAGGCTTTGCGCAGCACATGGCTGTCCATCATGCCGCCGTGCGTCGGGAGCGGATGCAGGCAGATCAGCGTCGCCACTGGCGGGCGGCCGGCCGGCTGCGCGAGTTCCCCGACAAGGGTCAGCCCGTCTGCGGTGACCAGGGTGACATCCTCGCGCCTGGCGGGCAGGACGGTGCTGGCGGTGATCTCGGTCATCAAGTCCTTACCGGTGCGTCTGCGGGCCGGGTCCCGGCCGCCGGGGGCGCCGTTGCCAGCATGCGTTGTGCCAGTGCCTGCGCTCTTCCGGGCCCGGTGCGTACGCAGGCCAGACCACCAGGTGCGCGGTGCCGGGAAGCAGTTCCTGGTCACAGCCGGGGCAGCGGTACGTCTTGACCGCTGCCGCGCCAGGGACCTGCCTGACTACCCAGTCGCCGTCCGGCCATTCTTGCGTCTGCGGCGGGCCGAGCCGGGCGGACGTGTCGTCCGCGGCCTTCACCGGGCCACCGCGCCGGGCGCGCCGCGGCTTGCTCGGCGCCTCTGACGGCAACCGTCGCGCCTTGCGAGGGCTCACCTGGACCACCTGCGCCATTTAGGGAGCGGACCGGGAGCCGCCGCCGAACGCAATCCCGGCCGCCGCGTGCTCTGCGAGCAACGGCGGCGGGGCGAACTCCGGGTAGCCGTACGCCTCGTGCATGGCCTCCAGTCCGGTCAGCACGCCCGCCGCGCCCGCAGCGTCGATCAACTCGAACGGGCCTCGCGGGTAGCCACAGCCAAGTTTCATCGCGGTGTCGATGTCGGCCGGATTTGAATAGCCGTCCTGGCACATGCGCACTGCATCGGCCAGGTGCGGGTAGAGCAGCGTGCCTGCCAGGAAGCCTGGCCGGTCGGGAGCATGGACGACGGTGAGTCCGAGCTTGGTAGCCAGCGCTGTTCCGGCTAGCACTGCTTCAGCGGAACTGAGGCTGGTCTGCACGACCTCGGCGAGGGTGCCAGCGGCCAGCTTGCCCGCCAGGTGCAGGCCGACTGCCTGCTGCGGGCGGCCAGCCGCGAGCGCGGCGGGCAGAACCGGCCGGCCCGCTTCGGCGGCAATCAGCACGAGATCCGTCGGATGTGCCGCGTTCCTGGTTACATTGATGCCCGCGGCCGCCATCGCGCTGGCCAGTTCGGCCTCTATGTCGTCCCCGGCGCCAATCAGCGTGACGGTCTTCGGAGTTGCCGAGGGGTGCTCGTTCCCGCCTTGCTGGTCCTCGCTGCCTGAATCGGCGTAGTCGTAGATGCCGCGGCCGGCCTTGCGCCCGGTCCGGCCCGCGTCGGCGAGGCGGCGCAGCAGCGGCGTCGGTGCGTACCGTGGCAGGCCGAATTCGCCGTGCAGCACCTCCATGATCGACAAGGCGGTGTCCAGGCCGATGAGGTCGAGCAGCGCCAGCGGACCCATCGGCAGCCCGATTCCGGCAGTGGCCGCCAGGTCGATATCTGCCCGGCTGGCGTAGCTGGTCGCCAGCAAGTGGAGCGCCTGATTCAGGTACGGCAGCAGCAGGGCGTTCGCGATGAAACCGGCCCGGTCGCCGACCTGCACCGGGGTCTTGCCCAGGCGACGGGCGAGATCGGACACCGTAGCCGCCGCACCGTCGGCGGTGAGCACCGTGGACACGACCTCCACCAGGCGCATCACCGGGGCCGGATTGAAGAAATGCATGCCGATGACGCGACCGGGGTGCTTGCTCGCGGCCGCGATCGCCGTGACAGACAGCGAGGAGGTGTTAGTGGCCAGGATGGCGTCCGGGCTGCATACCCGGTCCAGCTCGGCAAAAATCTCCCGCTTGATCTCCATTCGCTCTGGCACGACCTCGATAGCCAGGTCGACTGCGGCGGCCTCGCGGAAGCCCGCCGCCGGCCGCACTCGGCTGCGGATCTGAGCCTGCTCGGCAGCGGTCAGCCTGCCTCGGGTGACCGCTCGCGACAGGCTGGCGTCGAGGATCCCGACGCCGCGGGTCATCGCCGCTGCGTCGGCCTCGATGGCGACGACGCCGATCCCGGCGCGCGCGAACACCTCGGCGATCCCGGCTCCCATCGTGCCAAGGCCGATCACCGCGACCTCTCGAATCTCCATGGCCGCGAGATTACAGTCGCGGACGCAGCGGCGCGCCAGCGCCTGCCCGGTGGCGGTTGCGCTAGTAACGTGATGATATTGCGGCGCGAAGTTCCATACGTCGCATGTGAAGTGAGCCGCCGATGCCGAACCCGGACCGCAGTCAGGCACTCGACCATGTAGTGGTCCTCATGTTCGAGAACCGTTCGTTCGACAATCTGCTCGGCCGGCTCTATGAGCCGGGCGAGGTGCCCTCATTCGAGGGCGTCACCGGCAAAGACCTGACGAACCCGATCCCCGACTGGGCGGCGGACCGCGGCAACGTGGCCGGGAACGTGCCCTACGGCGTGGCGGCCGGCCTGAACACGCCGAGTCCGGATCCCGGCGAAGAGTACCAGCACGTCAATACGCAGCTATTCGGGATCATCGACCCGCCGGCGAATCGAGGCGTGCTCGCCAGCGCAATGGTCGCGCCGTACAACGCGCCGTCTGATCCGCGGCAGCGGCCGCCGATGAACGGGTTCGTCGCCGACTACATCAGCGCGTTCACAGCCGAGATGGGCCGGCCGCCACGGTACGACGAGTACGCCCAGATCATGACCGGCTTTGCCCCCGACCAGCTACCGGTCGTCTCGGCGCTGGCACGCGGCTTCGCGACGTTCGATCACTGGTTCTGCGAGGTGCCGTCACAGACCTTCGCCAACCGGTCCTTTTTCCATGCCGCCAGCTCGTCCGGCTTCGTCGACAACACGCCGCCGGAGTCTTTCCCGCTGCGCAACACTGCAGAGACGATCTTCGAGCGGCTGGACGCCCGCGGCCTGACCTGGCGCGTCTACTGTGACCCGCCCAGTCACATGTCACTTACAGGCGTCATCCACGGGCCGCGGCTCTGGCCGTATTTTGGCTCCAGGTTCGTCAGTACCGACCAGTTCCTGGACGATTGCGCGGCCGGAAACCTCCCGGCGTACTCGTTCATCGAGCCCAACCTGCTCTACGGCCATAACGACATGCATCCGGCATTCGACGCGCTCTTCCCCGGCTCGCCTATCGATCCGCCGTCATCGATGCTCGGCGGCGAGGCACTGCTGGCGAAGATCTACAACGCGGTCCGGTCTGCTGCCTCGGACCGCGGCTCAAACGCGTGGAACACCCTGCTGCTGATTACCTTCGACGAGCACGGCGGCACGTACGACCACGTTCCGCCGCCGCTAGTGCCGCCCCCATCGATGCAACGGCCGCCGGGCGGATCACCGGGTCAGCTGGGATTCGGCTTCGACCGGTCCGGGCTGCGAGTGCCAGCGTTCGCGATCTCCGCGTGGATTCCCGAGCAGACCGTCGTCACTGCCGAGTACCGCCACACCGCGGTGATCGCCACGTTGCGGGAACACTGGCAGCTCGGCGGGGCGCTGACCCGCCGTGACTTCGCGGCCGCCGACCTGTCACCGGTCTTGTCGTTGGCGGAGCCGCGCGACCCGGATAGCTGGCCGGAGGTGAAGGCACGGCAGGTTCCGCCGTACACCGGCGAGATACCGGCGCCGGGCGCGGCGCTGCGCGGCCTGTGCAAGGCCGCGTTCCGCGCCGTTGTCGCGCTGGCTGAGCATCACGGCAAGAGCAGCCCTGCGCTTGTCAGCGACGAGAATCTGACCCGCGCCGAGGGCCTGGCGCTGCTGGACGACTTGTCCGCAGACCTGTTCGTGCGGCTGCGCGATAGCTAGGCCGCCCGGCGCCTATTCCGGCCAGTCGGAGTTCTCGATGATGTCGACGAAGTTGGCGCGCTGGTAGCCAGGCACGTAGCGCTCCAGCACATCGGCCTTGACGTTTCCGAACGTCGTCTGCGGCCGGGGCGCGATGCCGTCGGTGAAGGCGCGCAGGATGCGCTGTTTAAATTCCGGCCGCGGGTGCAGCGCGGTGATCGCCGCCCGGTCGGCGTCGCTGATGTCGTGGTAGCCGATGCCGAGCACGTCGTATTCCACCCCGGCGGTGACCAGTGCGACCTCGGGCTCCATGTACTGCGGGATGCCAGGCGTGGTGTGCAGCGCGATGGCGGTCCAGACCCTGCGGATGCTGTCCTCGGGCACGCCGTGACGCTGCAGGTAACGGCGGGCCTCATCCGCGCTGTCCACCTCGAACCGCCTGCCGCTGCCGCGGAACTGCTCGTTCAGCCCCAGGTCGTGGAACATAGCCCCGATGTAGAGCAGTTCCGGGTCGAAGCTGAGACCCCGGTTGCGGCCCTGCAGGCTGCCCCACCAGTAGACCCGCCGAGAGTGGTGGTAGATCAGGTCGGTGGTGGCCGCGCGTACCAGCTCGGTGGCTTCGCGGGCCAGCTTGGTGCCGGGAACCGCCACGCCTGCTGCAGTCTGTCCGCCGACGGACATGACTTCTCCTCTACCCCTGACTTGGAGCATCACACCAAGCGCACACACGGGGACTCAAGGTGACGGCGACGTGGCGGAGGGTACCGGCGAGGCATTGTTGCCGCGGTGGTCCCCGGGCACGGCCACCCGGCCCCCGGTGCGGGTGGCGGCGATGCCCGCGATGACTACCAGGATGATCCCGGCTGCAGCGGGCGCGCCGGGGACCTGCCTGAGCACGAGCAGTCCGGCGAGGAGCGCGATGGCTGGTTCCAGGCTCATCAGGGTGCCGAAGGCGCTGGCCGTGAGGCGCCGGAGGGCGTAGAACTCCAGGCTGAAGGTGACGACGGGATGCAGCGCTGCCAGGGCCAGCATGATGCCAAGAAGCGGCCAGGTCATCCGGCTCAGGCTGGGCCCGGCGGCGACCATGCCGATCACGCCGGCCACCGGCATTGAGACGGCCAGCCCCGTCAATCCGGAGACACGGTCGCCGACGTGCTGAGTCAGCAGGATGTAGGCGCCCCAGCATGCTGCGGCGGCCAAGGCGAACGCGAGGCCGGCCGGGTCGATGCCCCCTTGCCAGGGCTGGGTCATCAGCACGACACCGACGGCGGCTGGAGCTGCCCAGCGCCTGAGCCCGCCGCCGGGACCATACAGGGACACTGCCAGCGGGCCGAGGAACTCCAGCGCACTGGCGGTGCCGAGCGGGATGCGCGCGACGGCGAGCATGAACAGCAGCGTGACGCCGGCGGTCACCGCGCCAAGCAGGCTGCAGGCCAGCAGGTCCTTGCCGGTGAACTGCCGCAGGCGCGGCCGGATGAGCACGGCAAGGAGCACGCCGGCCAGCGCCAGCCGCAGTCCGGCCACGCCAAGCGGGCCGAGCTGGCCGAAGAGGCGGACCGACAGGGCGAGCCCGAGCTGAACGCATGTCATGGACGCCGCTGCCATCAGCGCCCCGCCCCCGGGGCCGTCCAGGCCGCGGTCTGAGAGGCGGCAAGCCGGCGGCAGCGAGTTCACGACACCAGTAGAGCGCCCGGCAATCGTCCATGTCCACGTGCCAGATATTGATAATCCATCCAGGTATTCTGGACAATGGAGTATGGAGACCCGCCGGCTTGAGTTGCTCGCAGAGCTGTCCCGGCTAGGTTCCATGCGCGCGGTCGCGGACGTTCTCGGCACCACCACCTCAACGGTGTCCCAGCAGATTGCCGTGCTCTCTCGCGAGATGCGCACCGCGCTCATCGAGCCAGCCGGGCGCCGGGTCCGGCTGACACCGGCAGGCCGCCGGCTGGCCGAGCACGCGGTGACAATCCTCGCCGCAGTCGAGGCAGCGCAACTCGATCTCGGGCCGCAGGCAGAACCCAGCGGCACGCTGCGGGTTGCTGGATTCGCCACCGCGATCCGCGCATACCTGTTGCCGGTCATCGCCGGTCTGGCCACTACTCATCCACGGGTCCGCGTGCTGCTCCGCGAGCACGAGCCCGAGGAGGCCCTGCAATTGCTGGCCACTGACCAGGCCGACCTGGCACTCGTCTACGACTACAACCTCGCCCCCGCCGCCGCCGACCCGGCAATGCACGCAGCGCCGCTCTGGACCGCGCGATGGGGGCTGGGCGTGCCCGCCAGCCACTACGCCCCCGCCGCGACGACGCTGGAGGTCTTCGCCCGCTTCGGGGCCCACGACTGGATCGGCAACTCCCGCAACACCGCAGACGAGGACGTCATCCGCACCCTCGCCGCCATGGCAGGGTTCACCCCGCGCATCACCCACCAGGCAGACAGCCTCGACCTGGTGCAAGACATGATCACCGCGGACTTGGGTGTCGGCCTGCTGCCGCTCGGCCACACCACCCGCCCAGGGGTGCGCTTGCTTCCACTCGCCGCTCCAGACGTTGAGCTGCGGGCATACGCGGTCACCCGCCACGGGCGCTTGAACTGGCCCCCTCTCGCCCTGGTCACCAGCCTCTTGCGGGCCAGCCGCCATCCGGTACCGGGCGGCCCAGATTCATGAGCCATCAAGCGGACACGCAGCCGCGCTCCCTATAGTGCTTGTTGTGCGTCTCGTCATCGCCCGGTGCAGCGTGGACTACACCGGGCGGTTGTCGGCACATCTTCCGCTGGCCACCCGGCTGATCATGGTCAAGGCGGACGGCTCCGTGCTCATCCACAGCGACGGCGGGTCGTACAAACCGCTGAACTGGATGTCACCGCCCTGTCGCCTGACTGAATCCTCCCCGGCTGAGTGGATCGTCACTGGCAAGTCGGGCGAGACGCTAGCTATCCACCTCGAGGAAGTCATCAGCGACTCATCCGTTGACCTCGGCGTGGATCCTGGCCTGGTCAAGGACGGCGTCGAGGCACATCTACAGGAACTGCTCGCGGCCCAGCTGCACGTACTCGGCGATGGCTGGCGGCTGGTGCGCCGCGAGTACCCGACCGCGATCGGTCCGGTCGACATCATGTGCCGGACTGCCGAGGGCGTGAGCGTCGCCGTCGAGATCAAGCGCCGAGCCGAGATCGACGGCGTCGAGCAGCTGACGCGCTATCTCGAGCTGCTGAACCGCGACCCGCTGCTGGCCCCGGTCCAGGGCATTCTCGCCGCGCAGGAAATTAGACCCCAAGCGCGAGTGCTGGCCGAAGACCGCGGCATTCGCTGCGTGACGCTGGACTACGAGTCGATGCGCGGCATGGACGACGGGGCACTGCGGCTGTTCTAGGGGGTTGCATAGAGTGACAGAACTGCCCGCGCTCGGAGAAGGGACGGCTGGCTCGTTGGGTAACCCGGCTATCAACCAGACCGGCACTGCCGGCCTGACAGCGACCGAGCACCGCCTGGACAATGGTCTGCGCCTGGTGCTCTCCGAGGACCATTTGACGCCGGTCGCTGCCGTCTGCATCTGGTATGACGTCGGCTCGCGGCACGAGATCGCAGGCCGTACTGGCTTGGCTCACCTATTCGAGCACCTCATGTTCCAGGGCTCGGCGCAGGTAAAAGGAAACGGGCACTTCGAGCTTGTCCAGGGGGCCGGCGGCTCGCTGAACGGCACGACAAGTTTCGAGCGGACCAACTACTTCGAGACCATGCCTGCCCATCAGCTGGAGCTGGCACTGTGGCTTGAAGCTGACCGGATGGGCACCCTGCTCACCGCACTCGACGACGAGTCCCTGGACAACCAGCGTGACGTCGTGAAGAACGAGCGCCGCCAGCGGTACGACAACGTCCCGTACGGCACGGCATTCGAGCGGCTGACCGCGCTCGCCTATCCGGAGGGGCACCCCTACCACCACACGCCCATCGGCTCCATGGCCGACCTTGACGCGGCAACCCTGGCCGATGCCCGCGCGTTCTTCCGCGCGAACTACGCGCCGAACAACGCCGTCCTTTCGATCGTCGGCGACATCGACCCGCAGCAGACGCTCGCGTGGGCGGACAAGTACTTCGGGTCGATCCCCGCACACGGCGGCAAGATGCCGCTGAGAAACGCCGAACTGCCCGACATCATCGGCACGCAGCTACGGCAGGTCGTCCGGGAAGATGTCCCGGCGCGCGCGCTGATGGCGGCCTACCGCCTGCCGCACGACGGCACGCGCGAATGCGACGCGGCCGATCTCGCTGTCACGGTCCTCGGCAACGGGATGTCGTCCCGGCTGTACAACCGTCTCGTGCGGCACGACCGGACAGCTATCACGGCAGACTTCGGGCTGATGCGCCTGGCTGGCACGCCCTCGCTGGGCTGGCTGGACGTGAAGGCGTCCGGTGGCACCGAAGTCCCGCAGATCGAGTCCGCGATCGACGAGGAGCTGGCACGGCTCGGCGCGGACGGACCTAGCCCCGAGGAGCTGGAGCGGGCACAAGCCCAGCTGGAGCGTGAGTGGCTAGACCAGTTCAGCACTGTCGCCGGCCGGGCGGATGAGCTATGCCGGTACGCGGTGCTGTTCGGCGATCCGCAGCTCGCCTTCACTGCCGTCAGCCGCATCCTTGACATCAGCGCGGCGGAGGTCACAGCGGTCGCCGCCGCCCGGTTGCGGCCTGACAACCGGGCAGTGCTCGTTTACGAGCCGACGAGCCCGGCAGAACCAGCCGCCGCTGGCCAAGACGGGGCTGCCCAGGACGGGGCTGGCCAAGACGGGGCTGGCCAGGACGGGGCTGACGAGAACGGGGCCGGGCGATGACCGACGCGGACGTGACCATGGATCTGCACCCGATGCCGGCCGCCGGCCAGGCCAGAAACTGGGCGTTCCCTTCCCCGGAGCGAGGCGGGCTGCCCACCGGCCTGCCGGTACTGCGCTGCCACCGGCCGGGCCAGCAGCTAGTAGCCGTCGAGATCTGCCTCGATGCGCCGCTCGATGCCGAACCTGACGGACTCGACGGCATCGCCACCATCATGGTCCGGGCGCTGTCTCAGGGCACCCGCCAGAACTCCGCGGAGCAGTTCGCGGCCGAACTCGAGCGGTGCGGTGCCACGCTCCAGTCAAGCGCGGACTTCCTTGGCGCGCGCGTTTCGCTGGAGGTTCCCGCTTCTCGCCTGCGCCGCGCACTAGGGTTGCTGACCGAGGCGCTCGCCGAGCCTGCGTTCGCGCCCACCGAGATCGAGCGACTGGTGCGCAACCGGCTCGACGCGATTCCGATCGAACTTGCCAATCCCGGCCAGCGGGCAGCGATTCAGCTGACGCACGAACTCTTCCCTGAGTCGGCCCGGATGTCCCGGCCGCGCCAGGGCACGACGGAGACTGTCTCCCGGATCGACGCCGCCGCTGTGCGCGCGTTCTACCAGGCTCAGCTGCGTCCCGCTACGGCGACCGCCGTAGTGGCGGGTGACCTGACCGGATTCGACCTTGACGCCGTACTCGCCGACACGCTCGGCACCTGGGTCGCAGATGCCGGCGCGCCGGCGCTCGTTCCGCCGGTGACGACCCGCGACGACGGCCGGGTGGTCATTGTGGACCGGCCAGGCGCCGTCCAGACGCAGGTGCTCATCGGGCGTCTCGGCCCGGACCGGCACGACCCGGTATGGCCTGCGCTGGTGCTCGGGACGTACTGCCTGGGTGGCACGCTTACCTCCCGGCTCGACCGGGTGCTGCGCGAGGAGAAGGGCTACACCTACGGGGTGCGGGCGGCCACGCAGGTGCTGCACTCACCAGCGCCGGAGGACGGCATCGGTGCCGCGTTGCTAGCTATCACCGGTTCGGTTGACACGGCGGCGACCCGCCCGGCCCTGGACGATCTGCGGACGGTACTTCGCACCCTCGCAGCCGACGGGCTGACCGACGCTGAGCGCGACATGGCCGTGCAGAACCTGGTGCTTGTGGCGCCGCTCCGGTACGAGACAGCGTCGCCCGTCGCCGACACCCTGGCCGATCAGGTGCAGCAGCATCTGCCTGATGACTTCCAGGCACAGCTCTACGGGCGCCTGGCCGAGACCAGCACGGCTGAGGCAACGGCAGCTGTCGTGACGGCGTTCCCCCAGGACCGCATAGTCACGGTCCTGGTCGGCGACGCTGCGCAGATCAGGGCGCCGGTCGAAGACCTGGGCATCGGCCCGGTCAGCGTTGTCGCCGCCTGATTCCGAGTCTAGTAACTGGCCGTTTCCAAAATGACCTGTTTGACCAGTTTAGTTCGGCGAGCCATTCTGGACGGGCCCATTCCGGAATGGCAGGAGCGCTGACGTGACTGAGAAACCGAGGTTCTACGAAGTTCGCACCGACCGGCTGCTGATGCGACGCTGGCGAGACTCTGACCGCGACCCGTTCGCTGCGCTGAACGGCGACCCGGAGACATTGAAGTTCTTCCCCGCGACGCTGGACCGGGCGGCCAGCGATGCCTACGTGGACCGCATCGAGGAGCGCTTCGAGCAGCAGGGCGTCGGGTTGTGGGCGCTGGAAGTCAACAAAACCGGCGAGTTCATCGGCTTCACCGGGCTGAGTCCGATGCAGGATGACGTCCCCGGGGCTGGCGGCATGGAAATCGGCTGGCGGCTGGTCAGGCATGCCTGGCATCAGGGATACGCCACCGAGGCTGCGCGGGCAGCGCTGGCCGTCGCGTTCGACGGCGCCGGGCTGGCCGAGATCTGGTCGATGACCGCGGTGCTCAACGAGCCGTCCCAGGCCGTGATGCGGCGGATCGGGCTGACCGAGGTCGCGCGATTCGAGCACCCGAGAATCGCGGCAGGCGATCCCCTGCGGCCGCACGTGACCTACCGCCTGGCTCGCGCCGAGTGGATCAGGACAGCAAGTGCGCGTTGACCGCTCGCGCCGATGCTGCCAGCTCCGGAATCACCGTGACCGTGAGGCCAGCCTGGCGCAGCCGGACCGCTCCGCCGCCAGGCACGAAGATCGGCGGCTCCCGCCAGGCGATCACCACCCGGCCCACGCCACTGGCGATGATCAGGTCCGCGCACGGTGTCGGCCGGGACGCCCGCGCGGCGCAGGGTTCAAGAGAGCTGTACAGCGTCGCTCCCTGCAGGTCCGCTCCGTTCCCAGACCCCTGCGGACCATGACCGGGAAGCCCGAGCCGGGCAAGGGCCACTTCCTCGGCGTGGTCGCTCGGATCCCACTCGCGCGAGAACCCGGTCGACAGCACCTGGCCGTCACCCGTGACCAGGACTGCACCGACCGAGAACGCGGCCGGCGACGGCGGGCAGCAGCGGGACAGCTTGATGGCCTCGAACAGCCAGTGCCGGTCGGCATCGGGATTGGCTGGCTGGGCCACGAGCGCTCCGAATCCGCACCCTCGCCGGCTGGCGTCGGGCTGCTTCCGTGCTGCTTCGACGTGAACACGGTACCTGACAAGATCTTCCTCGCCGAGCCAGTGATTTACTGATTCCGGACGGCGAGACGTGCTTGGGCGCACCAGCGTACAATCCCAGCAAAATTAGCGCAGAACGGCGGTGCCAGGCTATGACAGCCACGCTCGGGAGCTACGGTCACGTCCGGTCGACGGACACCTTCGACACCCTGAATCCGGCGACGAACGAGGTTATCGGCACCTACCCCATCTTCAACGCGCAGGACGTCACAGCAGCCCTCGAGCGGGCAAAGCCTGCCGCGGCGTGGTGGGCTGGCCTCGGCTGGGCCGGCCGCAGGCAGCGGCTGCTGGCCTGGAAGTCGCACCTGACCCGGTATATCGGCCGGCTGGCCGAACTCGTGCACACCGAGACCGGAAAGCCGCTCGCCGACGCCGAACTGGAGATCCTGCTGGCAATCGTCCATATCGACTGGGCTGCCAAGCACGCCCGCCGGGTGCTCGGCCCCCGCCGAGTGCGCAGCGGCCTGGTAGCCATCAACCTCTCCGCCACCCTTGAGTACCAGCCGCTTGGCGTGGTCGGTGTCATCGGTCCGTGGAACTACCCCGTCTTCACGCCCATGGGGTCCATCGCCTATGCCCTTGCTGCCGGGAACGGGGTAGTTTTCAAGCCCAGCGAACTGACGCCGGCGGTCGGCGCGTGGCTCGTCAGTTCCTTTGCCGAGGTCGTACCCGAGCAACCGGTGCTGCAGCTGATCACCGGAATGGGCCAGACCGGCGACTATCTGGCTCGCAGCGGGGTCAGCAAGATCGCCTTCACCGGGTCAGCCGCGACCGCGAAGAAGGTCATGGCCGCGTGCGCGGAGAACCTCACGCCGCTCGTAGCCGAGTGCGGCGGCAAGGACGCGTTCATCGTGGGTGCCGATGCCGATCTCGACGCCGCTGCTGATGCCTGCGCCTGGGGCGCGCTGTCCAACGCCGGCCAGACCTGCGTCGGCGTCGAGCGCGTCTACGTGGTCCAAGACGTCTACCACCAGTTCCTGGAGAAGCTGACGGACCGCGTGACGAGAATACGGCCAGGCGACGACCGGGAGGCGGACTACGGGCCGATGACCCTGCCGCGACAGGCGGAGGTCATCGAGGAGCACATCGCAGATGCGCTCGCGCTCGGGGCTCGCCCGGTTGTCGGCGGCATTGCGAGCATCCGGCGGCCATATGTGGGCCCTGTGATCCTGGCTGACGTGCCGGAGGAAAGTAAGGCGGTCACGGACGAGACGTTCGGGCCGACCATCACCGTGGCGAAAGTAGCCAGTCTCACCGAGGGGATCGAGCGGGCCAATGCCAGCCGGTACGGCCTTGGCGGCACTGTGTTCACCAGGAGCGGCAAAGCCGCGATGGCAGCAGCACGCTCGATGCGCAGCGGCATGACCGCGATCAACTCGGTCATCTCGTTCGCGAGCATCCCGGCGCTGCCGTTCGGTGGTTCAGGCGACTCAGGATTCGGCCGTATCCACGGCGCGGACGGCCTGCGGGAGTTCGCCCGGCCGAAATCGATCGCCCGGCAGTGGATGAAGCCGCCAGTGAACCTGACCTCGTTCGGCCGGACAGACGAGGACATGAAGAAGCTCATGAGGCTGGTGACATTCCTCCACGGCAGGCGCTACAAGTAAAGCGGCTAGCGGTCATGGACGCCGGTTGACGGGCCTGGGCCCCTCTCATCCGGCACCGGCGAAGATCGGGCCGCTATTCGCTAGCCGCTGCCAGCAGCGAATCCGCGGGGTCCAGGGCGGCAAGCGGAGCCCGGCCCTGGATGAGATCGGCGGCCCGCTCGGCAATCGCGATCGTAGGCGCGTTGATGTTGCCGCGCGGTACCGTCGGCATGACCGAGGCGTCGACAACTCGCAGTCCGTCTACGCCGCGGACCCGGAGTTCGATGTCGAGCACGCTGGTGAGCTTGCTCGCGGCCAGCCGGGAGTCACCGCCCATGGCACAGGTCCCGACCGGGTGGTAGAGAGTCGAGAGGTTGCCGCGGATCCACTCCCGCAACTCGGCGGAAGTGCCGACGTCCGGGCCTGGCGCCAGTTCGGACCGGAGATGACGGCTCAGCGGCCTGGCCGCGGCGAACTCGCGCGCCATGCTCACCGCGGCGACCAGCGGATCGAGGTCAGCGAGGTCGGACAGGTAGGACGGATCGATCGACGGCTTGTGCCGCGGGTCTGCGCTGCGCAGCCGGACCTTGCCCCGGCTGCCGACCGCGACCAGCGTGATCAGCACCGACAGCGCCCTGCTGGCCGGATCCGCGAGACCGCCATCAAGATAGGGAACGGGCAGTACGTGCCACTGAATATCTGGCGCTGACAGTGCGGGGTCAGTCCGGCTGAACCCGCCGGCCTCCGCGATGTTGGTAGTCATCGGCCCGGTATGCGTCATCTGCCAGCGGGCGAGGTTCGCCGGTCCGGCCTTCTCCCACAGGCTCCGGGTCTTGGGCGCGCTCCACATCGCGGCGACGACAGGGTGATCGGACAAGTTGCTGCCCACCCCAGGGCTGTCGGCCAGCACTGCGATGTCGTGCTCGCGCAAGTGATCGGCTGGGCCGATACCGGACAGCATCAGCAACTGCGGACTGCCGACAACGCCGCAGGACACGATCACCTCGGATCCCGCTTCGGCCAGTTCCTCTACTCCGCGGCGCAGATACCGAACCCCGGTAGCCCGGCCGCCCTCAATCTCGATGCCAGTGACCAGCGCGTCGGTCTGCACGGTCAGGTTCGGCCGGCCTGCCGCCGGGTTCAGGTAAGCGTCTGCGGACGACCAGCGCCGGCCGGCCTTCTGAGTGACCTGGTAGTAGCCGACTCCGTCCTGGCTCGGCCCGTTGAAGTCGTCATTGGCCGGAACGCCACAGTTGCGTGCCGCGGCCAGGAATGCCCCGGTCAGGCCGCTCTTGAACTTGAGGTCCTGCACGCTGAGCGGGCCGGTCGCGCCGTGATAAGCCGACGCGCCGCGCGAGTTGCTCTCCGCCCGGAGAAAGTACGGCAGCAGGTCGGTGTACCCCCAGCCCTCGCAGCCGTAGTCGTCCCGCCAGGAGTCGTAGTCGTGCCGGTTGCCGCGGATGTAGATCATCGCGTTGATCGACGACGACCCGCCAAGTACCCGGCCGCGCGGCCAGTAGATCGACCGACCGCCTGCCCTGTCCTGCGGGACTGTCTGATAGTTCCAGTCGTAAGCCGTCTGGAATAGAAGATTGACCGCAGCCGGGATGTGGATCTCGTCGGCAGAATCCGGCGGGCCGGCTTCGAGCAGCAGCACCCGGACATCCGGGTTCTCGCTCAGGCGCGAGGCCAGTACGCAGCCGGCGCTGCCCGCGCCGGCAATCACGTAGTCGTACACGCCTGTCCTCCTGCCTCATCCCGGAGTCGGCAAAGGCTCGCCTGGCCTGCCCGAGCACCGTTATGTCGCCGACAAGCGTATCGGTGTATTTGTGCCTCGTTCTCGCGATTAGAGCGCGATCTATGGCTACAGTCCGGTTTCGGTAACTGCGATGGCGCGCCTTGGGAACGAAACGACTGCCGGGCATGGGGAGAGGCTTCCTGGCGCAGACATTAGCGCGCTCCCGGCCCGCAGACCGGGAGCGCGCTCCCCCCACGATGCGGTCCTGGCAATCCGGCGGGCCCCCGAGAACCGCCGGCTTACCGTCGGGACCGCGAGCCGCTCAGCGGCTCATTTCGGGCCCAGATCAGGCCCAAGACCCGATGACTGAAAATCTCACCCGGTGTTAACGCTGAGACCCCAGTTCTGTTCACTCTCCGTATCCATACGATGCCACATCGTGTTGGCTATGGGAATACCCCAGGTCAGGGCCTCTAATCAGGCATTAGCAGAGCGCCGGCGGGCGAGTTGCCGGATCCGCTTGCCGGGCGTGGTCCATGGCAAGGATTTCGGACAAGACCGGCTGCTGCGGGCCTGAAAGCGTGTTTCTGGCCGGGAATAATCCCGGCCGCCAGCCCGGCGCAGCCTGCAGATACGGTGAGTCCATGTCACCAGATCCCGACACCCCCGTCGTCCTGTCCAGGATCTATACCCGGACTGGCGACGATGGCACGACCGCCCTCGGAGACATGAGCCGGGCGCCCAAGACAGATCCCAGGCTCGCCGCCTACGCCGACACCGACGAGGCAAACTCGGCCATCGGCGTGGCGGTCACGGTTGGCCAGCTCCCAGCCGATGTCAGCCAGGTCTTGCTCCGCATCCAGAACGAGCTCTTCGACGTCGGCGCCGACCTGTGCAACCCGGTCACCGAGAACCCCGCCTATCCTCCGCTCCGAGTGGACGAGAGTTACGTCACCGCGCTCGAGCAGGCCTGCGACAAGTTCAATGAGGGACTGCCCGTCTTGCGCAGCTTTGTCCTACCCGGCGGCACCGCAGCGGCCGCCTTGCTGCACGTGGCCAGGACAGTGGTGCGGAGGGCCGAGCGGAGCACCTGGGCCGCGCTTGAGGTACACGGCGACAGCATGAATCCGCTCACTGCGCGATACCTGAACCGGCTCTCCGACCTGCTCTTCATCCTGGCGAGGCGGGTGAACGAGGGGCACGGCGACCTGCTCTGGAAGCCGGGCGGCGACCGGTAGGATCGCTGGCCTGCGGAAGCTGGACCCAAGCGCCGTAAGCTGGCCCTCAGGTGGAATCGCGGCGAGGATTCCAGCCACGCGAGCAGGCCAGTGAATGCCGCCTGCGACATGGCTAGATCGACGTGGTTGGTATCGCCAGGCCCGGTGGGCTGGGCATGCCTGACCTCGCACTCGGCGATGACGATTTCTGCCCCGAACCGGGCAGCCTCAGCGTCTGTCGGCCTGCGGCAGCGGGCAATGGCAAGTCCGGCGCGGTCGAAACAGGCCTGGGGCCTCAGCCGGAGGCTCACCGCTGGATGCCAGCACAGCTGACTCCGCTGGAACTCGGCCAGGCCCTGCCCCCACTTCGCATCGGGAGTTTCGCGCAGGCCGCACTCAATTATCCCGCCATGCCTGGCGATCATCCGGCTTCGCAGCGCCAGACCGGCGACTCCTGCGAATACGAGCGCAGCGACAACCAGGACTATGGCGAGAGCAAGCTGAGCCGACACCCCCGCCGTTCCCCCCCGTGCCCGTTGTCTGCCGGCCGGCTAGCCCTGAGCCGCCGCCCGGAGCAGCGAGCGGTAGTACCGCACGTCGGCCGGCTCCTCAGGGCCGATGGCGCCCGCTGACTGGAGTGCCTCCGCCAGCAACTGATCGACGGCCGCGGTGTTGACGTCCGCGCCCAGCTGCGCTTGCCGTGCCAGGATCGAGACCCGGTTGTCGGCCATGGACACGAAGCCGCCGGACACCGCCGCGAAGACATCGGGGCCGCCGCCGTCCGGCCGGATCTGTACCACGCTGCCCTCGTACAGGATGCCGATGACCGGTGCGTGATCGGTCAGCAGGCCGATCTCGCCATCGAGCGTCCGGGTGATCACCATCTCGGCGCTGCCTGACCAGAGCTCGCCTTCAGGCTCCACGAGCGCTACATGCACGCTCACGACCGCTCCAGGTCCTTGGCCTTGCGCTCCACGTCCTCGATCCCGCCGACCATGAAGAACGCCTGCTCTGGAACGTGGTCGTAGCGGCCCTCGCAGATGGCCTTGAACGACGCGACGGTCTCCTTCAGCGGCACGAAGACGCCGGGCTGGCCGGTGAACTGCTCAGCCACGAACATCGGGTGAGACAGGAATCGCTCGATCCGGCGGGCTCTCTGCACCGTGACCTTGTCCTCTTCGGACAGCTCGTCGATGCCGAGAATCGCGATGATGTCCTGCAGCTCGGTATACCGCTGCAGGATCCGCTGTACCTCGCGGGCGACCTCGTAGTGCTCCTGACCGACATACGCGGGCGCCAGGATCCGGGAGGTGGACGCCAGCGGGTCCACCGCCGGGAAGATGCCCTTCTGGGTGATCTCCCTGGACAGCGCCGTGGTGGCGTCGAGGTGCGCGAACACCGCCGAGGGTGCCGGGTCGGTGTAGTCGTCAGCGGGCACGTAGATCGCCTGCATGGAGGTGATCGAGTGACCGCGCGTCGAGGTGATGCGCTCCTGCAGCTGGCCCATCTCGTCGGCAAGCGTCGGCTGATAACCCACCGCTGACGGCATGCGGCCCAGCAGGGTCGATACCTCAGAGCCAGCCTGGGTGAACCGGAAAATGTTGTCGATGAAGAGCAGCACGTCCTGCTGCTCCACATCGCGGAAGTACTCGGCCATGGTCAGCGCCGACAGCGCGACCCGAAGGCGGGTACCCGGCGGCTCGTCCATCTGGCCGAAGACCAGAGCGGTGTCCTTGATGACACCCGACTCGGTCATCTCCAGGAACAGGTCGTTGCCCTCACGCGTCCGCTCGCCAACTCCGGCGAAGCAGGACACGCCACCAAAGTTCTTGGCAACTCGCGTGATCATCTCCTGGATCAGCACGGTCTTGCCCACGCCAGCGCCGCCGAACAGGCCGATCTTTCCGCCCTTGACGTACGGCGTCAGCAAGTCGATGACCTTGATGCCAGTCTCCAGAATCTCAGTCCTGGCCTCTAGCTGGTCAAACGGCGGAGGGTCACGGTGAATCCCCCACCGCTCGGTGACTTTCAGCGACGACGCCGGAACGTCCAGCGGCTCGCCGAGCACGTTGAACACGTGGCCTTTGGTGACGTCACCGACCGGCACGGTGATCGGCCCGCCGGTGTCGGTGACTACCGCGCCGCGCACTAGACCGTCGGTGGGCTGCATCGAGATGGCCCGCACCTCGTCGTCACCAAGGTGCTGCGCGATTTCCAGCGTCAGCGTCCTGGTGGTACCGCCGAGCGTCACATCCACATGCAGCGCGTTGTAGATCTCGGGCATCTCCTCGGTCGCGAACTCGACGTCCACGACGGGGCCGATCACCCGGGATACGCGGCCGGTGGCTGCCGGGCCGGCCGCCGCCCCGGCGGTGGTCTCTGCGGTAGCGCTCATGTTGCTGCTCACTTACTCCCTGGTCGCGCCGGCCAGCGCGTTGGCGCCGCCGACGATTTCACTGATTTCCTGGGTGATCTCGGCCTGCCGTGCCTTGTTCGCTTCTCTGCTGAGCTGCTCGATCAACTCGTTCGCGTTGTCGGTGGCCGACTTCATGGCCCGCCGCCGCGCTGCGATCTCCGACGCCGCCGAGTCCAGCAGCGCCTGGAAGAGCCTGCTTTCCACATACCACGGCAGGAGTGCGTCGAGAACATCGGGCGGTGACGGCTCGAATTCGTAGATCGGCAGCGCGCCGGTCGGCGGCGGCTCTTCTGTCGGCTCGATCGCCAGGGGCAGCAGCCGGTGCACAACCGGCTGCTGTGTCAGCATCGATACGAATTGGGTGTAGACGACGTGAATCTCGTCTACGCCGCCGTCCAGCGTCGGGCGATTGAAGACTTCCAGCAATGCGCTGGCGATCTCAGCCGCGTTTTCCTGCCTGGGGGTGTCGGAGAATCCACTCCACTCGGCCGCCATCTCGCGGCCGCGGAACCGATGCCAGCCGATGCCCTTGCGGCCCGCCACGTAAGTGAGGGTCTCGACCTGCTGGCTCTCGAGCAGGGCGCGCAGGCTCTGCGCTTCGCGCAGCACGTTGGCGTTGAAGCCGCCGGCAAAGCCGCGGTCGCTGGTCAGGATAAGCACGGCCGCCCTCGTCGGGCTCACCACTGGCTGCGTCAGCGGGTGGTCGACGTTTTCTGACCTGCTGACAACGGCCTCGACCGCTCGAGTGAGCTCCCGTGCGTACGGCGCTGCCGCGTGCAACCGCTGCTGCGCCTTGATGATCCGCGAGGACGCGATCAATTCCTGAGCGCGCGTGATCTTCGCGGTGGACTGAACGCTCCGGATCCGCCGCCGTACTGCGCGAAGCTGAGCTCCCATACTGCCTGATACCGCCCTACTGCTTCTCGGCCGGCCGCGGGGCTTTGTACTGCTGGATCTTCTCCGGCTCGACCTGATCCTTGTCAAGCGGCTCAACCGGTTCCTCGGACACCAGCAGGTCACCATCGCTCTTTTCGAAGGTGGCCCGGAACTGCCCGATCGCGTCCTTCAGCGCCACGACGGTGTCGTCACTCAGGACGCCGGTCTCCCTGATGGCGTCGTAGATACCGGGCCGGGTTCTGGCAAGGTCGTCCAGGAAGTCGGTCTCGAACCGGCGCACGTCCTCCACTGGCACGTCATCGAGGTAACCCTCGGTTCCTGCCCAGACGGAGACCACCTGCCGCTCGACCGGGAACGGGCTGTACTGCGGCTGCTTGAGCAGTTCCACCAGCCGGGCGCCGCGGTCCAGCTGGGCGCGCGAGGCCGGGTCAAGGTCAGAGGCGAACGATGCGAATGCCTCTAGGTCGCGGTACTGCGATAGCGCCAGCTTCAGCCCGCCGGCCACCGTCCTCATGGCCTTGATCTGGGCGCTGCCGCCGACTCGCGAGACCGACTGGCCGACGTTAATAGCAGGGCGGACACCCGAGTTGAAGAGGTCGGTCTCCAGGAAGATCTGGCCATCGGTGATCGAGATGACGTTGGTCGGGATATAGGCCGAGATGTCGTTGGCCTTCGTCTCGACGATCGGCAGGCCGGTCAGCGACCCGCCGCCCAGCTCGTCCGACAGCTTGGCGCAGCGCTCGAGCAGCCGCGAGTGCAGGTAGAACACGTCGCCGGGGTAAGCCTCACGGCCCGGCGGGCGGCGCAGCAGCAGCGAGATCGCGCGGTACGCCTCGGCCTGCTTGGTCAGGTCGTCGAACACGATCAGCACGTGCTTGCCCTGGTACATCCAGTGCTGGCCGATGGCCGAGCCGGTGTACGGGGCGATGTACTTGTAACCGGCAGGGTCAGAAGCGGGCGCCATGACGATCGTGCTGTACTCCAGCGCGCCGGCATCCTCCAGCGCCGCTCGCACCGCGGAGATCGTCGAGCCCTTCTGGCCGACTGCTACGTAGATGCAGCGCACCTGCTTGGCCGGGTCACCGGAGTCCCAGTTCTGCTTCTGGTTGATGATCGTGTCGATGGCGATCGTGGTCTTGCCGGTCTGCCGGTCGCCGATGATCAGCTCGCGCTGCCCTCGGCCGATCGGCGTCATGGCGTCGATGGCCTTGATACCGGTCTGCAGCGGCTGCTTCACCGGCTGGCGCTGCACTACGGTTGGCGCCTGGATTTCTAGCTGCCGCTCCTGCGTCGCGCCCTGGATCGGGCCAAGACCGTCCAGCGGGATACCAAGCGGGTCCACCACGCGGCCGAGGAAGCCGTCGCCAACCGGGACCGACAGCACTTCGCCAGTGCGCTTGACGCGCTGCCCCTCCTCGATCTTGCTGAAGTCGCCGAGGACCACGACGCCGATCTCTCGCTCCTCCAGGTTCAGCGCAAGGCCCCGGGTTCCGTCCTCGAACTCAAGCAGCTCGTTGGCCATCACGGACGGCAAGCCGGACACCCTCGCGATGCCGTCGCCGCACTCGACCACGGCGCCGACCTCCTCGGTGGAGGCGGCCCCCGGCTCGTACGTCTCGACGAAACGCTCGAGAGCGTCGCGGATCTCCTCCGGCCGGATTGTCAGCTCCGCCATGTTCCTGTCTTTCT
>DASXIA010000123.1:0-10469 GCA_036488155.1 Streptosporangiaceae bacterium
CCCGCATCGCCTCGATCAGGTGCGTGACGGCCGCGTTCCCGCGTGAATCCTCATCGCGGCTGATCTCGTCCGGCTGCGCGACGTCGTACAGCGCGGCCACCATCTCCTCGCACGTCAGCGGCACCTCAATCCAGAGCACGAACGACCGGGCCTGTGGCCCGAACCACCACGCGTCGCGGTCTACTGGGAGGCGCAAGGGCGCGTTACCTACCAGGTTGTCGATCGATCTATCCAGCGCCAGCGCCTCCAGACGGCGGAGGTCCGGGCTGTGCCGGTTGAGTCTTACCGGGCGCCTAAGGAAACGCCCCCGGCTGGCGGCACGGCTGGCTTTAGAGTGGTTCGAGCCGCCGACCATGTCTGGGAGAAGGCAGCCGTCGTCTCGCCGCGCGGTCACAACTGGGCGCAGACGTTCTCGGTCCGGTCAGGCCTGAGAGCTGAGGATGCCCCGGCGGTTCCCCAGGGCCCGTTCACGAAGCCAGCGGGCTCTTCCCGCATTCTAGAAAGCTCATTGCCTGAGGAAAGAATTGGCGCGGCGGTGACGCAAACGGAGGGGAAGGGCAGTTCGCTGACGCCGGTAAGAAAGAGTCGACGATGTTTACAGACGCTGACGTGATCGTGGTCGGGCTCGGCCCGGGTGGAGAGTACGTGGCCGCGCGCTTGGCCGAAGCGGGCCTTGATGTGGTGGGCATTGAATCGGCTCTTGTAGGCGGCGAATGCCCCTACTGGGGATGTGTACCGAGCAAGATGGTCATCCGGGCCGCAAACGCGCTTGCCGAAGCACGGCGGGTCGGCGACCTGGCCGGGGAGGCCGACGTTCGCCCCGACTGGTCTGTTGTCGCCCGGCGGATACGGCAAGAGGCGACCGACGACTGGGACGACACGGTCGCCGTCGAGCGCTTCGTGGCCAAAGGCGGCCGTTTCGTGCGCGGCCGCGCGACTGTGACAAGTAATCGCACCGTGATCGTCGGCGGACAGGAGGTCCGAGCGTCACGGGCGCTCGTCCTGGCTACCGGGACGCAGCCGGCGATTCCCCCGATTGCCGGGCTCGCTGACGCGCCCTACTGGACCAATCGCGAAGCGCTGGAGGCCAAGGAGGTGCCGGCCTCCTTGACTGTCATCGGCGGCGGCGCCGTCGGCACCGAGCTTGCTCAGGCCTATGCCCGCTTCGGCACCGAGGTCACGATCATCGAAGCCTCCGACCGCCTGCTAGCAGCGGAGGAGCCGGAGGCGGGCAGCCTGATCGGCGAAGTTCTTCGGCGAGACGGCATCCGCGTCCGCGCCGGAGCGCGGCCGGTGCGGACGCAGTACGACGGTTCTGGCTTCACCGTGCATCTTGACGGCACGGAGTCGGTGACGAGTGAGCGTCTGCTCGTGGCCACCGGACGGTTCGCTGACCTCAAGGGCCTGGGTGTGTCCGCTGCGGGCATCGATGAGAACCAGCGCTTCATCACCGTGGACAACCATCTGCGGGCTGGCAGTGGGGTGTGGTCCGTCGGTGACGTAACCGGCGCGGGCGCGTTCACGCACGTCGCGATCTATCAAGCACGAATCGCGGCCAGCGACATCCTGGGGGAAGCACACGAGACAGCCGACTACCGGGCGCTGCCGCGGGTGACGTTCACTGACCCTGAGATCGGCGCTGTCGGTCTGACCGAGGCGCAGGCACGTGCCAAGGGCCTCATGGTGCGGACTGCCGTATCGCCCGTCCCGTCGTCTGCCCGGGGCTGGATCCACGGTCCGGGAAACGACGGGTTCATCAAGCTGATCGCCGACGCTGCCGCTGGCGTGCTGGTCGGGGCGACATCCGCCGGACCCGCAGGCGGTGAGGTCCTCAGCGCGCTCACGGTCGCGGTCCATGCCCGCGTGCCGGTCGACGCGCTTGCTCGCATGATCTACGCCTACCCGACGTTCCACCGCGCGATCGAAGACGCGGTCGCGCTGTTGCTGTCTTCCTGACGCGTGGCTCACCGGGTACCGCGACCACCTGGTCCGCCATCACTGCTGTGCGCTCCGAACGCTGTTGTCCGAGGAAGCTGACGATCCAATTGAAGAGCGTCGTCAGCATCCCGTGGTCGACGGCGAGCAGCGAGCATGCGCGCTTAAAATCGTCGTATGCGTCAGAAAGCGCAAAATCTGCGCTGGGCCCGGTGGCCAAGTCGCGCAAACAGGTGCGGCATGCACGCTTTCAACGTCGGCACTACTGGCGGCGATATCGGCTGGACGCCATGATGCAGCACGGCACAAGGCCCGGCGTGGCGTGCAACGGCCGAGCCAGGCCATTGCGCATTACGAACTACACCTGCTGAGGCGTGTTTCGCTGAGTGTAGGAAAGGTCCTCGGTGTCAACATGCGAACATCACATAGTCAGCGGCAGACCGGCTTTCGCGCGACCTCGAGGAACTGCCTTGCTCAAGGAAACACTGACGGTCACCACATACTGCTGACTTCGTGACCGTCACCAGGCAGTTTCCTATGGCCTCCAATACGTGCCAGAAGCGGCTGACCGACGCACCTCGATGTAACTCATTGGCACGACCAGCCCGTTCGCTGGGGCGCTTGCCCACGGTCCGGACCTTGAGCACACCAGGATTGGATACCTCGGGCGAGGCCTCTAGGCCGTGTCGCGGAAGCGGCCCCGCGAGCTTTATGGCACTGCCCGACGATCGAGAGCCCTGATAAAGAGTTGTGTTACCGACGCTCCGATTAACACGGGTCTAGAGCCCCGACGGCACTGGTCTCAACGCCAGTTCAGGATCTACCCGTTGCCAGGCTAGTCCCGAAGCTCGCGCAGCCAAGGCCGGGCGCGTCCCGCCTCCCCCGCATCGGTCATGTGAAGTCACGCCAGCATCAGCACGGAACCCGGTGCTGGGAAGGAGGCCTTCTCAGCCAGGTATTGCTATCCGCAAGCACCCGATGCGGGCGGCGTGAGAGTGCATGCGTGCCTGCCTGCCGCCGAGGCGCTGGCCCGGCCGGGCACCGCCACGGCGTTGCGCATGGCAACGATGAGGCCGGTACCTGTGACGGCTCCGGAGACTACGGGTGGCGATACGCACGTCAGCGAAGTCGGCGGTCAGGCCGGGTTTGGCCCGCGTAAGGGACCACGACATTACTTTGTAAGAATTTCGCGTGCCCGACGGGCGTAATTTGCCGGCACCCGCCGACACGAACCAAGTGTCAGCGAAAAGCGGCGGGATCAGCCGTGAGATTCCGGCACTCGCCTGGAAGGCACGAAAGGAAAGCCGATGAAGATCTTGACGCGACGACGGAGGCTAACGGCCGCCGCCGCGGCGGCCGCCACCGCGGTCGCCATTGCGGGAGTGCTTGCCGCCGTGGTACCCACAGGGGCGAATGCCGCGCCGTCCAGCAAAGCCGCGGCCCTGGAGCAGGGCACGGGCGCGGCCACTGGCCTGGGGCAGCTGAGCGGCTTGCTGCCGCGGAACAAGCTGACCACCGAGAGCGCGATCCAGGTGAACCTGAGCAACGAGTCGGTGCGGCTGCCGCTGTACCCCGGGATCGCCTACAAGGGCACCCCGCAGGAGGAGAAGGTCTGGTACGTCCTGCTGGATGCCTCCGACTCCGGGCTGGCCCACGACCTGGGGGTCAACTACGCGCCCAAGCTGGCCAACCTCGCGATCAGCGACCCGGCCGCGGTGCAGACCGTGACGCTGGAGAACCCGACGCCGCAGGCGAACCCGTTCGGCCCCGGGGTGATTGACTTCGCCGGCGCGCCGGACTTCAGCCCCACCCGCATCGCCACCCCCGGCCCGAACGGGTTCCCGCTGGCCAAGTTCCAGCCCGGAGCGGTGGCCGGCCCCGGGTACAGCCCGTTCATCAAGATCAAGGGCTCAGACGTGGTGTACAACGCGCCGATCGTCGCCACCGGAAACGGCCCGTTCGACGTAACGACCCACACCAACACCGGGGACCGGGTGCTGGGCATCCACATCGCGGGTCCCTCTCAGCCCGGCCAGTTCGCCGAATCCTATGTGGACATGCTGTTCGTCAAGGGCTTCGACGCCGGCCAGCCGATCGTCTACCTGTCCACCGACGCCGGCCAGCCGCTCACCGCGGTGCTCGAGCGGTCCACCTACGTGCCCGCGCTGGACAGCGCCGCGTTCAACGGCGGGGATGACTTCCTCGGCTCAGCCCGCGAGCGGCTGTTCGGCTTCATCAACGGGCAGACCGGTGCGAACAACCCGCAGGCCCAGGGGTTCCAGCATCTGGCCCTGGACGGCTCGGTGTCCCAGGACGCCTCGGCCGCCAACACGTCGTTCATCAACTCGCTGCGCAACGGCGGCGACCTGCTGAACGTGTTCGGCGACTTCCCCACCGAGACCGACCCGCGGCACGCCGACGCCTACAGCCCGCTCTGGGACGCCCAGCTGGGGCTGTGGACCCCCAAGGCCGTCAGCGCAGGACTGAACACCCGGCAGACCGACGAAGTCCAGGTCTTCAACCTGGCGGCCACCCGGCCCGACCTGCTGACCGGCGTCAACCCGGCCACCGGCCAGCCCCAGCCTTACGGCTCGGTTGGGGTCGACATCAACTGCGCGGTGATCGGCTTCACCAACCAGGCACCGACCGCCAACCTCGCCCAGCCCGTCCCCGGCTCCCAGTTCCCGCCACGGTAAAACGCCTCCGAGCACACGGCGGGCCCTGCCAGGCAGGGCCCGCCGTTTCGCATCAAATAGCCCCGGCCGACCGCGCCAGCGCCTGCGGGCACAGGCGGACCGGGGCAGGCGCCACGGTCCGTTCAGAAAGAAGGCGAGCTTTAACCGAGCGATCGGGGGTGACGATGCGCAATCCAGGTTCACGGACAGCATCGTTACGATCCGGCCCAGGCCGGCTGCCGCCTCTGCCTGCCCCCCTTTCCTGCGGAGTCTGGCGCTTATTGCGGAGAGTCCGGTGCTGGAGCGGCCCGCGGGATCTTATGGCCGCCCGTGAGTCGCCGAGTGTCCATAGTGAGGCGCCGAGCAGCATGCTGGGTGCCTGAGGCTGGCCGGCGGGTCGGCGTGGCTCAGGAAAGTCCCGGCGTACCACAGCGGGCTGCCGAGGCACGTTGTTGGTGTGGCGAAGGACGGAGTACAACATCAATGGTCCTTCCGGCGTGGGGTTTCGTAACCGATCTTGCCGGCGCGGCCCGGCCGGCTAGCGCAGGTTGCCGGCGCTGAGGGACAAGCGCAGCGGCTGACAAGCTCCGAGCACCTAGCCCGCAATCCACCTCCGCTCCTTCCCCCCGCCGGGCCGCATCATGGCAAACCACGCCCGCCGGCACCCGCTCACCCAACCCGCCCTGCCAGCCAACAGGAAAAGAGCGGAAGCTTATGCAGCCGCAGCGGTCAGCAGCCCAGCACGAAGATCACGACCTCCGCCGACAGGACGAGACTCGCAGCCCGTGGCCGGCTTGGCAGGGATTGGATCCGGGATAAGGCAGCAATCAACCGACCGCAGGAGCTCTTGTTGATGAGCTCGGCGTCGTTCACTCCAGCTCACCTGGTCAAGCCGCAAGCGGCAGGTCGGCGTCCAAGGTCGTGCCGACGCCGGCTGCGCTCGTGATGGCGATACTGCCGCCAATTGCCTCGACGCGATCCTTCAGGCCCATCAGCCCCGAGCCCAGACTAGGGTCTGCACGGGACGGCGAATTGTCGGCGGCAGGCGCAACGGCTGTTGAGACCCGTCCCGGCGAGGGAGGTGGAACAATCAAACTGCCGTTCAACGTGGATCTCGAGCTATCAATTCTGCGACCTGCGCACGGAATCTCACGAGCCAAATCCCGAGCCAATGTAGCCAGGCTTTGGGCGATATCCAGCAACGTCAGGCTGCGAACGTCCCAGGTCAGAGCTATATAGAGCGTTCTCAGGCGACCATGGATTAAAGCTGCGCGATGCCGGCTCCATGGGCGCTAGCGCCAGCCCGCCGATTCCGGTGTACGTGGTGATCATGGATGGCTGCCGTCTTGTGACGCGCGGCTCGATCGTGGTCGTGTATCGGTACTTCGGCCCGGCCGCCTAACCAGCCAACCGCGACGACAACCGCCCGCAGCGCTCGCTCATGCCGCCGCCCGTGCACGCACGTGATTTAGCAGGCCATGATGACCGCGCGGTTTCCCGCGGCTTCGGCCAGTCGGGCTAGGTCACCTGGATCGCTGGTCAGGATCCTGTCCCCGGGTGCAGCCAGCAGGACCACTGTTGCGTCGATCGCGTCTGCGGTTCCCGCGTCAGCCAGCAGCACGCCTGCATCGCGGCCGTCGCCCGGGCTCACGGCGCGGACGTCGACGGCCTGCAATAGCCGGGCCAGGCTCTCCTGCCGCCCTCGTCGGTCGCGCCACACCTGAGCCACGACCATGGCGTTACTGCGCAGTTCCAGTCCTGCGCGCTGCGCTACCTGCAGCCGCGCGATCATCGCCCGGTCGCCGCGGTCGACGGCCAGCAGCGCACCGGCGTCCAGGACCAGGGCGCTCACGCCGCGGTGTCGCCTGCAGCCAGCCCGAGCTCACGCTCGGCCCGGCCAATTTCCTCTGCCGTCAGCACCCCGTGCTCGGCTTGCCAGGCGGCCAGGAACTGGGCGAGCGCCTCGGCCCGCAGCTTGCTCGCCGCGGCCTCAGCCAGCCAGGACGACACCGGCTTGCCTGCCTGTGCCGCCGCGGACCTGACGGCATCCCCCAGCTCGGGCTCAAACGAGATACTTAGCTTGTCGACCTTCACAGGTCCATCCTACCATGGTCGTTCCTACCCTAGTAGGAAGATATCAACGACGTAGCAGCGCCCCCTCAAGGCATCCGCTCTCGCCGCTGCGGGCGATCTGTTCAGGCGAGAACCTGGAGGCTTGGGTCCGGTGGCGTGCGAGCTCTTATTTGCTGGCAGTTCCAAGTGGTTGCCGAACGGTCCGATGACCGCCATCCAGCGTCGTGCGCTGCCCGTGGCCGGGTCGAATGGGCTGCCGGCCGGGTTCTGGCACCCGCACGCCTCGGAGCATGCACGGGCGATCGCCGGGGACGGGATGATTCTGCGCATGCAGGTCGGCTCTGGCGTGCATGGCACGGCCGTGACACCCGCTACCAGCTGCTGCGCATGGCCATGATCACCGCCGTGGAAACCCGGCCCGGCGCCAACCCCGACCGGGCCAGGTTCACCACCGCCCTGGAAACCGCCCGCGCCGAACTCACCGCCGCCCGCGGCATCAACCCGGCTGGCCCCGCCGACCTTCCCGGCGCCATCGGCCGGGCAGTGCTCGCCACGCTGCTGCCCCCGCGCCGGGCCCGGTTCAGCGCCCGCAAGGCCAAATGCGCCACCTCCCGCTACCTCAACCGCGACGACGGCCGGCCCGCCACCGCCACCACCATCACCGCCATCAGCATCCAGGTACGGCCACCCCTTCCCGGCGGCGGCCCGGCCCGCACCCACCGCAGAACATCCCCTACCTGGGCCCGCGCCGGCCAACCCGCCGCGACCTGTTTACCGCCGTCATCACCAGCCAGCCGCCCCGCGACTGGAGCGGAACAGAACTCGCGCCGACACCCTGACACGGAAGAGGTCACACTTCCACCAGTTGGTCGAGCTGGATGGTCCGCGCGTGAAGCGGACGCTGCTGCTCACGGTCCACCGCGACGCGCCGGCCGAGTCGATCGCCCGACTCGAAGTCGACCTCATGGCGGTGCCGGACCACATCTCGTCGATCTGCTCCTGGACGCCAGAGCCGGACCGCCGGTGGGCGTCTGGTCGCACGCCTGGGAGCAGGAATACCGCGACGTGGACGGTCTGCTCGGCGGATACCTGCGCCACCCCTTCCACTGGACGTGCACCGACCGCTGGTTCGGATGCGAGGTGCCGACGTTGATCGTGCTGCTGGCCCTCGCGCACGTCTACCGCTGGGCCGACGGTCCGGTACTGCCCGGAGCGGAGGGCTCGATGAGCGAGGCGAGCAGCTTCGCCAGCGCGGATTGCGCCGTCGCGGACGTGTACGGTCCGACCGCCACCAGCGATGCGACCAGCGCCGACGCCTCGCCGGGCGTGAGCGTCACCGGCGGGAGCACGCGGCGTGCGTCGATTCGGTAGCCGCCGCCGGGACCGCGTTTGACGTGCATTGGGACCCCGGCGTCCTGCAGTCGCGCGATGTCGCGCTCAACGGTGCGGACCGTCGTGCCGGTGCGGAGTGCCAGCTCGGCTCCCGGGACGTGACGTGGTGCGCGGGCGCCCAGCTCCTCGATCAGGGCGTGCTGGCGTTCGATCAACGGTAGCGCCTGGTGGAGTTGCGCCATGCCCTTCACGCGGCCCGAGCCGACCAGGCGTGGGATCTTCGCGGAGCCCGTCATCGCCGTCCGAACCTCCTCGCAATAGCCGACACAGCGCGGTCGGCGACCCCACCCTACGGTCGAAGTATGGATATCGAGACCCTCGATGACGGTGTGGTCGGCCTGTTCTTCCACCCGGACCCGACCACCATCCTCCCCGGTGTCATCCTGCTCGGCGGCTCCGAAGGCGGCATCCAGGAACGGCACGCGGAACTCATCGCCGAGCAGGGTTACGCCGTCATGGCACTGGCGTACTTCGGGCTCCCCGGAGTCCCGGACGTCTTCCAGGACGTCCCGCTGGAGTACTTCGGTTCGGCGCTCGACCGGCTGCGTTCCCATCCGGCGGTCGACGGGGACCGGATCGGCCTCGTCGGCGGCTCGAAGGGCGGCGAGGCCGTTCTGCTCATCGCCGCGACCTTCCCGGACAAAGGCATCCGGGCCGTAGTCAGCTTGGCTGGCAGCGGCGTCGTGACGCAGGGCATCAGCCAGAGCATCTTCACCGGCGACTTCCGCGAGATCATCACTGTCGACGTCGCCGGGTGGACATATCAGGGGCGTGAGCTGCCGTACCTGCGAAACATCTGGACCGAGCAGATGGAGAAGGCGGTCACCGCCGGCGAACCCATCGTGCTCGGCTGGATCATGCCGGAACTGGCGACCGCCGACCTCGAAGAAGTCATCATCCCGGTCGAGAATTCAGGCGCTGCGATCCTGCTGATCGTGGGCGGTGACGACCAAGGTTACGGCCCGGCTTACCACGAGGTCACCGCGCGCCGGCTGGAGGCGATCGGGTATGGGCATCCGTGGAAGCACATCGTCTACAAGGGAGCGAGCCACATGATCATCTCGCCCACGGCAAGCCGCACGACGGCCGAGACCGAGCCGGGCCCCAGCGGCGTGGAGTTCCTCCAGGGCGGCACCGTCGAGATCGACATCGCGGCGCAGGCCGAGACCTGGCGCGAGACTGTGGCGTTCCTCGGAGCGCACCTCGGGACGCGCGACTCCTGACAGGCGCATAGCGCCTATCCGCCGATCTCGAAAGCGCAGGGAAGCCCAATCATCCGCGCCGGACGCACCGGTCAAGCAGCGAAAGCCAACCAGGACTGCGCAGCCCGGCCGGCACGCCCAGCGCGGCTCCTGAACTCCCCATCCGCCTGGGCATGAGTGTCGTCAAGCGTTTTGGCCCCATTGATCGGCATGAATTCTGGTCCCGCGATCTGGCGCAGGTTTGCGGAGGTTCGGGGTGGCAAAGGGGCCGGGTTACCGGAGGATCTGTGACCAGGTTGCCTGGTCGCCTCCAGCCGGGAAGCTGGAATGCCCATCCGGTGAGCAGCTGGCGAGTGGCGCGCATGTGTCCAGCGACCGTGCCGTAGTGCTGGCCGGCGTCGCGTGATTTTCGACGAGGACGACGAGGAGACTCCTGCACAGGGGGCGGCGAGTTGCCATGAGCGCCGGTCGTCATCACTCAGCTTGACCATCCACGGCGGCTCTACTGTGGTGTTGCGGCCACGAAGCCGGCGATGACATGGGCGAGATCCTGGCCTTTGTCTTCCTGGAGGAAGTGGCCGGCACCCTTGATGGTGGTGTGCGACTGCCCGGCGGCCCCCGGGATGTCCGAGCGCAGCAGGGCGTCGGCGCCTCGGGTGATGGCATCGGAGTCAGAGAATGCGCACAGGAACGGGCGCTCGAACCGGCGCAGCGACTCCCATGCCGCCCGGTTGGCCGGGGCAGCCGGGTCGTCCGGCCTTGTGGGCACCAAGAGGGGGAACTGCCGGGCTCCAGCCTTGTAGGTGTCGTCGGGGAACGGCGCGTCGTAGGCGGCGATCACCTCCGCTGGCAGATCGGTCACGCAGCCTCCGCTGACGATGCGCCCGATCCGGAAGTCCGGAATTTCCTGGCTGTAACGCTGCCAGGCCAGGAAGGCCTCCCCAGGATGACGGTCCCCGGCGGGCAGGAACGTGTTGGCGGCAACGACCCTGGCGAACCGGCCGGGGTGCTCACCGACCAGGCGCAGCCCGATCAGGCCGCCCCAGTCCTGGCCGACCAGGGTGATCGCGTCCAGGCCGATGGCCTCGATTGCCGCCCAGGTCCAGTCCACGTGCGCCTGATAGGTGTAGTCGGCACGGCCGGCGGGTTTGTCGCTGCGCCCGAATCCGGCCAGGTCCAGAGCAACGGCGCG
>DASXIA010000001.1:0-64196 GCA_036488155.1 Streptosporangiaceae bacterium
CCAGCTGCTGATCATGGCGAGCGTGTGGAACTTGCTGGCCGGTTACGCGGGTCTGGTGTCGGTCGGCCAGCAGGCATTCATCGGGCTCGGTGCGTATTTCGTCGTGCTGCTGGCGAACCAGGGCATCAGCCCGTTCACGGCCATCCCGCTGGCGGCGATCATGGCCGGCATTATCGGGCTGCCGGTCTGGTGGATGGTCTCCCGGCTGCGCAGCGGCTATTTCGCCATCACTATGTGGGTCATCGCCTCGGTCTGCATGCTGGTCATCAGCCAGATCAGCTCGCTCGGCAGCGGGACAGGGATCGCGCTGTCCGGCCTGACCCAGGCTCCTACGCAACTGTCCGCGGATACCTACTGGGCCACACTCGCGATCGTGGTGGTGGTCATCGCGGGCATCTACGGCCTGCTCCGCAGCCCGCTCGGACTGGTGCTCACCGCCATCAGGGACGACGAGACCGGCGCGAAGAGCATCGGCGGTCGGGTCGGCTCCGTTCAGCGGCTGGTATTCCTGGCGGCTGCGCTCGGCTGCGGCGCGGCTGGCGCCTCGTATGCGATCAGCCAGCAGTTCATCGTGCCAAGCGCCGCCTTCAGCGTGTCGTTCACCGCGGAGATGATCTTCATCACGATCATCGGCGGCATCGGCACCATCGAGGGACCCATCATCGGTACCGTCGTGTTCTTCGTCCTGCAGCAGACGCTGTCCGCGGACGGCACCTGGTACTGGATCATCCTCGGCCTGGTCGCCATCGCAGTGGCGATCTGGGCGCCGCGCGGCATCTGGGGGCTGGTGTCAGACCGGCTCGGGATCCGGCTCTTTCCGGTCGGCTACTACGTATGGCCGGTCGGCGAGCGTCCGCGCCGCCTGATTGCGGGCTGGACTGGCGCCCGGCTAGGGCGTTCCCGGCACGATTAACCTTCGCCCCAGACCTCGTGCGCGGTTTGCACGACCAGACGCAGCTTCGCGCGCTGCTCTTCCTGGGTGAGGACGTTGCCCTCGACCGTGGAGGAGAAGCCGCACTGCGGCGACAGGCATAGCTGGTCGAGCGGCACGAACCTGGCAGCCTCGTCGATGCGGCGCTTGATCGCGTCCGGGCTCTCCAGCGCGCCGCGCTTGGTCGTGACGAGTCCCAGCACGACCATCTTGCCCTTGGGCACGAACCGCAGCGGCTCGAATCCGCCGGAGCGCTCGTCGTCGTACTCGAGGAAGAAGCCGTCGACGTCGAGCTCGCTGAACAGCGCCTCGGCTACGAAGTCATAACCGCCCTCGGCCGCCCAGGAGGAGCGGAAGTTGCCGCGGCACATGTGCGTGGTGACTTTCATGTCCGCCGGGCGTCCGCCGATCGCGTCGTTGACCTGGCGGATGTAGCGCAGGTGCAGGTGCTCGGCGTCCTCACCGCGTGCTGCGATCTCGGCGCGCTGCGCCGGGTCGTTCAGGTAGGCGAGGCTGGTGTCGTCCAGCTGCAGGTAGGTGCAGCCGAGCCGGGCCAGGCGCTGTACCTCGTCGGCGTACGCGGCTGACAGGTCTGCCCAGAACTGCTCCATGTCCGGGTAGACGTCATGGTCGATCGAGGCGGGGCCGCCGCGGTAATGCACCATGTTCGGCGACGGAATGGTGAGCTTGGGAGTGACGCCGCTGACCATCGAGTCCAGGTACCGGAAGTCATCCTCGAAAATAGTGTGGTCCAGGTGGATCTTGCTGCCCACGTGCAGGGCGGCGGGCGTGAACTCGATCTCGCCGTCGGCGTTGCGGAAGTGAACCGCCAGGTTGCCTGGTGCTTTGCTGATCCCGCCGAGCTGGTAGATGAAGTCCATGTGCCAGGACGCGCGCCGGAACTCGCCATCGGTGGCCGACTGCAGGCCGACGTCGGACTGCATCATCACCACGTCGGCGATTGCCGCGTCCTCGACGGCGCGCAAGTGCGCGGCCCCGATCCGGCCCGCCGCGAAGTCATCGCGGGCGGCCAGGAGCTCAGCAGGGCGGAGCAAGCTGCCGACATGGTCGGCGCGGAACGGCGGCGTGGTACGCATGGAGGTCAGCATCCTCTTCTCTGATCGGTTCAGTGCACGTGCCCGGAAGCGGCTGGCTGAACCGCGAAGCCGGTGTAGTTCTCGGCCAGTGACGTGGCGGCCGCAGTCGAGCTGGCAACGTAGCGCAGCTGCGAGAGCTGCAACTGCGCCTCCATCTCGTCGGCGCCCGGCGTGCGGTGCAGCATCGTCGTCATCCACCAGGAGAAGTGCGTCGATCGCCAGACCCGGTCCAGGCAGGTAGCCGAGTAGGCGGCGGCGGGCTCGTCGTCGCCGTGCAGTAGGGCGTCCAGCGCTGGTGCGAGTACGGCAACGTCGGCGAGGGCCAGGTTAAGCCCCTTCGCGCCGGTCGGCGGCACGATGTGCGCGGCGTCGCCGGCCAGGAACATCCGTCCGTAGCGCATCGGCGCGCTGACGAAGCTGCGCATCGGCGTGATGCCCTTGTCGATGACCGGGCCGCGCTCGAGCGCCCAGCCCGGCAGCTCGAACCGGCGGCTGAGCTCGGCCCAGATGCGATCGTCTGGCCAGTCCCGGAGTTCGGCATCCGGGGCGACCTGCAAGTACATGCGGCTGACCGACGGACTGCGCAGGCTGTGCAGGGCGAAGCCATCGCGATGATGCGCGTAGATCAGCTCATCGGTCGACGGCGGCACGTCAGCGAGGATGCCGAGCCAGGCGTACGGGTAATCACGCTCCCAGGTGGTCTGCAGGCCGGCCGGGATCGCGGGACGGCACATTCCGTGGAACCCGTCGCAGCCAGCGATGGCGTCGCATTCGACCTCGTGCCGGATGCCGCCGGCATCGGTGTAGCTGAGGATGGGCCGACCGGAGTCGAGGCGGCTGACCGCTGTGTCGGCGACACCGAACTGAATCGCGTCGTTGCCGCCGTCGGCGAGCCTGCGCGCGATCAGGTCCTTGACCACCTCGGTCTGCGCGTAGACGGTTACCGTCCTGCCGCCGGTCAGTTCGCGGAAGTCGATGTGGTGGCGCTCCCCGTCGAACTGCAGGTAGATCCCACCGTGCTGGAGACCCTGACGGTCCAGGCGGCCGGCGAGGCCAGCCTCGCGCAGCAGCGCCACACTGCCGTCCTCGAGCACGCCTGCACGCTGCCGCGCCTCGCAGTAGGCCCGGCTGCGGATCTCGACGAGCACCGAACCGATGCCGCGCAGCGCGAGCAGGTGCGAGAGCAGAAGTCCGGCAGGGCCGGCACCGACGATGCCTACCTGCGTGCGGGTTCGCATGTTCGAAAGTCGCCTCGCGCAGCCGCTTAGAACGGGTAAGGCGCGATGTCACCCCGGATGGTCACCCAGCGCGTGTCGGTGAAGGCATCGAGGTTGGCGGATCCGCCGAAGCGGGCTCCGGTGCCCGACGCGCGAATGCCACCGAACGGGGTGTTCGGCGCGTCGTCAACGGTCTGATCGTTGATGTGCACGATCCCGGTGGGAATCTGGCGGGCTAGCTCAAGGCCGTGCATCACGTCTGAGGTCAGAATGCCGAGCGACAGGCCGTACTCAGAGTCGGCGGCAAGCTTGGCCACCTCGTCCGCCGTTTCGAAGCGGATCACCGGAGCGACCGGGCCAAACACCTCGTTCGCGTAGGCGGGCATGGCGGGTGCGACCTCCGCGAGGACGGTGGGCTGATAGAACAAGCCGTCGTAACTGCCGCCCGCGGCGAGAGTCGCGCCGGCCTGGACGCTGTCGATGACCAGGCTGTGCACCTTGTCCCGCTGCCGCTCGTCGATGATCGGGCCGATCGCGACCTGGCCGGATGCCGGGTCGCCGACCGGCAGGTGGCTGGCTTTCGCCGCGAGCCGGGCGACGTAGTCGTCATACACGGACTCATGCACCAGGTGCCGGCCGGTCGTCATGCAGATCTGGCCCTGGTGCAGGAACGAGCCCCACGCGCCCGCGGACGCCGCCTTGTCCAGGTCGGCATCGGCGAGCACGATCAGGGCGGAGTTGCCGCCGAGCTCTAGGTGCACCCGCTTGAGATGCTGCCCGGCCAGAGCGCCGACCCGGCGGCCCGCCCCAGTCGATCCGGTGAACGAGATGACGCCGGTTCTCGGATCGGTGATGAGCGCCTCCCCGACGTCAGGACCACCCGGAAGCACGTGCAGCAGGCCCTCCGGCAGGCCGGCCTCTTCGAAGACGCGCGCCAGAACGACTCCGCCGCACACCGCGGTGCGCGGGTCGGGCTTCAGCACCACCGCGTTGCCGAGCGCGAGCGCGGGCGCGACCGACCGGATGGCCAGGATCTGCGGGAAGTTGAACGGCGAGATGACACCCACGACACCGACCGGTACCCGCTCGGCGAAGCTCAGATGCGGCTGCTCGCTCGGCAGCAGTTCGCCATATGGCCGCGATGGCAGCGTGGCCGCCTCGAATATCTCCTCGGTTGCTACATGCGTTTCGAACTGAGCCGCCGGCGGGATCTTGCCGCCCTCCCTGACGCTCCAGTCCTCGATCTCTGCCGCGTTCGCCAGCCAGATCTCCCCGGCCTTGCGCAGGATGGCGGACCGCTGGGTGTACGGCAGCGCCGCCCAGGCGGGCTGTGCCGCGGCGGCGGCGGCTGTCGCGGCGGAGATATCAGCAGGCGCCGCTATGCCGACGCGGGCTAGCTCATTGCCGGTGGCCGGCTCAATCACCGCGGCCCGGCCGCCACCGAGCTCGTGCCAGCCAGCCGAGAATGCCTTGCCAAACCAGATCGATTGGTCCAGCAGAGTCACCGGGACCCCCTTTGGGAGGTGCGACAGCTGACGCGCGGCCGCCAGAACAGGGATTGGCCGATTGTGCGCTTCACGCACAATAGTTACGTGCCCGAACAGTGAAAATCTTGGCGCGCCGGCCGCTGAGTGTCAACGTCGCGGCGACTCACGGCGGGTACTCACGCGGCGCGTGTTTGTCACCCCGCCTGCTGATCCGCGGCAGCGGCGCGCCCGGCCTAAGGCTCGAAATGCGCACAGCGCGGACCGCTGAGGCGCACCCCGGTAGCCGCCGCAGCCGCGCCCGAGGTACGCCCAGCCGTGTCCGCGCTGTCGCCCGCGTGCTGGTTTGCTACTTCTTGTTGGTCCACCAGGCGCCCGCACCACACACAATGGCGATGACGATCCCGACGATTCCGCGGAAGAGGTGGCTGCCATGCTTCACGTGGCTGCCAGAGTCCAGGAATGACGGTGCCGCGCCGGCCATCCAGAGGATGCCCAGGATGAGCGCGATGACGGCGATGACCGCGAGAACAATCACCAGCGTGCGCTTGGAGCCGCCGGTGGACAAGCTTTCTGAAGTCACAGTTCCTCCTTGGGAGCTGGCCGCCTGTGACGAGCGAGGGGCACGGCGTAACCAGCGATGATTTACGAGCGGCACGGTACTACCGGTTGCCCGCTCGACGGGGCGAAACAACTACAAAGTGTGCAAAAATTTAGCCACAAATGGACGTCGCGCCGATTACGGCCGCCAAACCATCAGGACGAGTATCACCAGCCAGATAAGGTTCACCACGCCGCCCATAGCCGCGATCCGGCCGCGTTCCACAGCGGCGGTGTCGGCGGCCAGAGTAGCTTTGCCGCCCTGCTGGCTAGCGCCTGTCGGTTCTGGCCTTGTGGTTTCTCGCCCCGTGGGTTCTGTGCCGGGCCCGGCGTCATCCTGGCTGGCACCGTCGCCTGGGCCGGATGGGTGGTCTGTCTCGGCGGGTGACAGTGCCTTGATGGCCCGCCGCTGATCGCGGATGACAAGCAGAAGCAGCACGATGGCAACCACGAACAGCGTCATGGCGACCGTCAGCCACGGGCGCGAGAAGTCATGCTTCAGCTGGGCGAGCACGAGGCCGGCGATCAGCACCAGCAAGGAGCCGATCGTGAAGATCACGGTTATGCGCCTGAGGTAGCGCAGGATCGCGACGTCGCCCAAACGGATATACCTGGGGCTGGATGAGATAGCCACCGCGACCGGTCCGATCGTGAAAATGGCAAATCCAATGTGCAGCCAGAGCACAAGCTTGTCGGTGAACGACATGGAAGTGATCTTAGGCCGCGTACCAGCCCGCAGCGGCCCCAACACGCGGGCAGCCCTCCGGCGCCCGGCTACCTGGTGTACTGGCGCCGTGTCCGGAGGAAGTCCGTCACCACGTACTCGCCGAGGCTGTCCGGCATGGCCCGCAGCACGCGGCCGCCGTTCCGCCTGGCTACCTCGTCCACGAACGCCGTCAGCCGCTCGTCGTCAGCCAGCATGAACACGTTCATCGTGGCTCGCCGCCTGGTCATCTTGTCGACCTCTGCCAGAGTGAGTTCCAGCGTCTCCGGCGATGGCGGCCAGTCGAACCAGAACCGGCCGTCGCGCCGCAGATGCGCGGTCGGCTCGCCATCGGTGATGACCATCACCACCGGGTTGTGCTCGGGCCTGCGGTCCAGGAACCGGCCCGCTAGCACCAGTGCGTGGTGCAGGTTAGTGCCCTGCACCATGTCCCAGCTCAGTCCGGCCAGCTCGGTCTCGCGGAGCTCGCGGGCGTAGTTCGAGAACCCGATGACCTGTATCGCATCTTGCGGATACTGCGTGCGGACGAGCGCATGCAGAGCCAGCGCGGTCTGCTTGGCAGCTCCCCAGGTTCCGCGCAGCGCCATCGAGTACGACAGGTCGACCAGCAGGCAGACGGCCGCTGACGCGCGCCGGTCGGTCTCGGTCACCTCGAAGTCCTCGACCGAGAGGCGGACCCCGGCCCGGCGCCGCCCCGGGCTGGCATCGACAGGCCCGTCCAGGAAATCCTGCCGCGGCGCCGCCTGCCGCAGCAGCGCGTTCCGCACTGTAGCGGAGGCATCGATTGCCTGCTCATCGCCGAACCGCCATGGTCGCGTGCTTCCGGTAATTTCCCCGGCCTGCCCGGCGTCGCGCTGATCGTGATCGCCAGTACCACCGTCGGGCAGCTGCGCGAATACCTTCTTCAGGGCCGCCTGGCCGAGCCTGCGCACGGCCTTCGGTGTCAGCTCGAGCTTGCCATCAGTGCGCTGCAGGTAACCCTGCTGCTCGAGTTCCCGCTCGATCTGCCGCAGCGCCTCCATGTCGTCGACTGCCTGCCGGCCGAGCGCGCGGCGGATCGCCTCCTCGTCGACGTCGTCCAGCCGTGCACCCGGATAGTCCTGGCGCAGCGCATCCTCGAGGTCACCCAGGTCGGCGAGCTCGGCAAGCGCTGCGGTTGCGTCGCTGAGACCGAGCGGATCGCTGCCTGTCATTCCCGGCTGCGGCCAGCCCTGGTCCAGGTCAGGGCGCCTGGCCCGCAGCGCATCGCCGAGCCGGGCCATCTCAGCCGCGAGGCCTGCGTCCTCGAGCGCCTGTGCCATCAGTTCGGACAGTTCGTCGCGCTGGGCGTCGGTCAGCGAGTCGAGCAGGCGCTGCGCCGCCGACATCCGCCGGGCCAGAGCGTCCACCAGCTCTTCCAGGTTGGCCGGGGAGTCGGGGAACATGTCGCCGAATCGGCTCATGAAGTCGTCGAAGTCCTGCTGGGTGTGCTCCCCGCGGGCGTCGGCGTCAAGCATGTCGTTCAGCGCGGACATCATGTCCTTGACCCGCTGCATCGCCTGCGGGTCAGGGTTCGACAGCGTCTGCCGCATACCGCGGAACTGGCTGTCCAGCACCTCGCTGCGCAGCAGCGACTTCAGTTCCTCGAACGTCGCGCGCGCCGCTGCCGATTGCCATTCGTAGTCGGCAAGCTGCCTGATGGCCTGGGAGGTATCCGATGGCAGGGCGTCCAGTTCGGCCTCGCGCATCCGCGCGGAGTCGTCAGGATTCGGGAACAGCTCGGCTCGTTCCTGGCCGACGGCAGTGTCCAGAAGCGAACGGACCTGATCGAGAATGCCGTCCAGGCGGCCACGGCCGCGGATCTCACGCTGTCGTTCCCGCACCCGGCGGAGCAAGTCGTCGAGCCCGCGATGGCCGGACATGCCGCGCCGCAGCAAGTCCCGAAGGGCGCTGGCCGGATCGGTGCCGTCCAGTACCGACTCACCCAGTGCATCGACTGCGCCACGCACGTCATACGGAGGCTCAAGCGGATCCGGGCCGCCGCTGTACGGGCCGTAGCGGAAACCGCTCACGCCCGCTCACCTCCTTCTGCCGATAGTGCTAGTGCCGCGCTCAGGTCCGGTACACCGCCCCGCCGTCAATCGTGTCCTTCGACAGGCGGCGCATCAAATACAGGCCCTCGAGCGCGAACTCCAGCGCGGCGGCGGCCTGGCCGAGCGACTCGCTGCCGTCCATCTTGAGCCGGTCCATGACCTTGGCCAGGCCTGGCACCTCGCCGATCCGGCGCAGCAAATCTGCGGCCGGCACCAGGTCACCGGTCTCGACCACGCCGTCGTCGGCGAACCTCGCCAGCAGGCCGGAAAGGTCGGCGTTGCCGAGCAGCGCACGGAACGTGTCACCGCAGGCGCGTCGCAGCAGGTGATCGAGAACCTCCTGCTCGCGGCCTTCCTCGCTGACTTCGAACTCGACCTTTCCGCGCAGCGTGCTGATCACCGACGGAAGGTCGCATACCCGCGCCACCGGCTGATCCTCGCCGGTGATCGCGGCCCGCCGTACGGCGGACGCGGCGACGGCTTCGGCAGCGGCGATCGCGAACCGCGCCGACACGCCAGACCGGGAATCGACAGCGGGCGAGGCACGCACTAGCCGGGTAAAGCGTGCGATCACCTGCACCAGGTGAACCGGAACGACCGCACCAGGGTCAGCCCCGTCCCAGGCGATCTGAGCTTCCTGGTCGATCAGGGCGAGTTCGGCGTCAAGCGAGATCGGGTAATGCGTGCGGATCTCGGCCCCGAACCGGTCTTTCAGCGGCGTGATGATCCGGCCGCGGTTGGTGTAGTCCTCCGGATTAGCGCTGGCAACCAGGACCAGGTCGAGCGGCAGCCGCAGCGCGTAACCGCGTACTCCGATGTCGCGCTCCTCGAGCACGTTGAGCAGCGATACCTGGATGCGCTCGGCGAGGTCAGGCAGTTCGTTCAGGCAGAAGATGCCGCGGTTAGTCCGTGGCAGCAAGCCGAAGTGGATTGTCTCCGGGTCGCCGAGCGTCCTGCCCTCGGCCACTTTGACCGGGTCGATGTCCCCGATAAGGTCACCGACACTGGTGTCCGGCGTCGCTAGCTTCTCCCCGTACCGGTCGGTGCGCGGTCGCCAGGCCACGGCCAGGTCGTCGCCGTGGCGGGCGAGCAGCCGCAGGCACCTCGCGCAGGCCGGGGCAAACGGGTGGTCATTGATCTCGCAGCCGGCCACCACGGGCGTCCAGTCATCGAGCAGGCCGGTCAGCGTCCTGATCAGCCTCGTCTTGCCCTGCCCGCGCTCGCCGAGCAGGATCACGTCGTGGCCGGCGATGATGGCGCGCTCCAGGTGCGGCAGCACTGTCTGGCCGAAACCGATGATGCCGGGGAACGCGTCCTCGCCCGCCCGCATGCGCTCGAGCAAGTTGTGCCGCAGTTCCTGCTTGACGGTGCGAAGCTGATGCCCGCTGGCACGTAGTTCCCCGAGCGTGCTGATCTGTGGCGGGGGCGTGACGGGCGGCTGGTCGGATGCTGGCTGCTTGCGAGTCGTAGGCTGCACCATTCGACACTATGTCGAGGCAGTTCGTGCTCGCATCTTGGGAGGCGTGAATGGCGGATCCCCGCCCGGCGCTCGCTGTGGACATCGGCGGGACGAAGCTCGCGGCGGGCCTGGTCGAGCCAGCCGGCCGCGTGCTCAGCTGGTTGGTTGTTCCCACCCCGTCCGGCGTGGACGCCGAGCAGCTGTGGCGCACGGTCGATGCGCTGATCACCGATGTCCTGGCCGGCCACGACCCGGCCGATCTGGCCGGCTGCGGATGTGGCTGCGGCGGCCCGATGGAGTGGCCGTCGGGCATGGTGTCGCCGCTGAACATCCCGGCGTGGCGCAACTTTCCGCTGCGGAGCAGGCTGACCGAGCGGCTGGGCGGCATCACCGTAAGGGTGCACAACGACGCGATCTGCCTGGTAGCGGCTGAGCACTGGCGGGGCGCCGGGCGCGGCCGGAAAAACATGCTCGGAATGGTCGTGTCGACCGGGGTCGGCGGCGGCCTGGTGCTGGACGGCAGGCTCATCGAGGGGGCATCCGGCAACGCCGGGCACATCGGCCATGTGGTCGTCGATCCTGACACCGGCCCGCTATGCGGCTGCGGCGGCCGTGGCTGCGCAGAGGCGATCGCGCGGGGGCCCGCGCTGGTGGCATGGGCTCAGGCTGAGGGCTGGCGCCCCGAGCAGACCGACGCAACCGCCAAGGAGCTGGCCGCCGACGGGGCACTCGGTCATCCGGTCGCCCTGGCCGCGATGCGCCGGGCCGGCCGTGCGCTCGGTATCGCCATCGCGTCCGCGACCTGCCTTTGCGACCTGGAAGTAGTGTCGGTCGGCGGCGGACTCTCGCAAGCCGGGCCGCTGCTGTTCGATCCGCTGGAGGAAGCGCTGCGTGCGCACACCCGGCTAGGGTTCGCCCGCCAGGTCACCGTGGTGCCGGCCGCACTCGGTCAGAACGCGGGCCTGGTTGGCGCGGCAGCGCTGATCTTCGCCGCTGACCGCTACTGGGCGGCTGACTGATAACCGGCGGCCATGTCCCGGCGGACGACCGGGCCGGCTGACCAATGCGCTACCTGACCACTGGCCTGCCTTACCGGTCGCCGCCGTGGCCCTCGCCTAGTGCGACAATTCAGGCGTGAGTTCATCGCTAGCGGCTGAACGGCATGCCGATCCGCCAGTACGGCCCGCCGACGTGGTGGCGGCGCGCGCGATCCTGCAGCCGATCATCAGGCAGACACCGCTGCTGGAGTCGGGCGTGCTGTCCGCGCTCGTTGGCGGCCCGGTCTACCTGAAGTGCGAGAATCTGCAGCGCGGCGGGTCGTTCAAAGTTCGCGGCGCTTACCTGAGAATTGCCCGGCTGAGCGCGGCTGAGCGAGCCCGCGGTGTCGTCGCGGCGAGTGCCGGAAATCACGCCCAGGGCGTCGCGCTGGCGGCGACGGTGCTCGGGACGCAGGCGACCGTGGTGATGCCGGTCGCAGCCCCGCTGCCCAAGGTCGCTGCTACCCGGTCCTACGGCGCCGACGTCGTGCTGCATGGCGTGACGGTCGAGGACGCGCTGGCGAAGGCGCGGCAGCTAGCCGAGGAGACCGGCTCGATATTCATCCACCCGTTTGACCATCCTGACGTAATCGCCGGCCAGGGGACCGTTGGGCTGGAGATCGCGGAGCAGTGCCCGCAAGTGCGCACGATCGCGCTCCCGGTAGGCGGTGGCGGGCTCGCCTCGGGCGTCGCGGTAGCCGCCAGTCATGTGCTGCCCCGAGCCCGGCTGATCGGGGTCCAGGCCGAGGCGCTGGCTGCGATGCCCGGATCCATCGCGGCAGGGCACCCGGTCACCGTCACGCCATCGGCGACGATGGCAGACGGGATCGCGGTTGCCCGCCCCGGCGAGCTGACCGTTTCGCTACTGGCCCGCGAGCATGCACACATCGTCACGGTGTCCGAGGAGAACCTGTCCCGTGCGCTGCTGCTGTGCCTGGAGCGAGCCAAGCAGGTCGTCGAACCGGCCGGGGCCGCCGGGGTGGCGGCGGTCCTGGAGCATCCCGCGTTGTTCGAGCCGCCAGTCGTGGTCGTGCTCTCCGGCGGCAACATCGATCCGCTGCTGCTGTCCAAGGTGCTGCGACACGGTCTGTCGGCGGCTGGCCGCTTCCTGGCCTTCCGGTGCAAGCTGCCGGACCAGCCTGGCGCGCTGGCGACCTTGCTGGTGGAGCTTGCCGCCCTCGGCGCCAACGTGCTGGACGTCGTCCACGAGCGGGTAACCGCCGAGCTGCGGGTCGACGAGGCAGAAGTCAGCTTGCACCTGGAGACCAGGGGACCGGAGCACACCGACTCGGTGATCAGCCAGCTGCGGAAGGCGGGCTACACACTACTGTTCGGCTAGCCCCTCATGGCAGACGCGCTACCAGGGGCCGGCCGAGCGGGCCTGCTGATCGAGCCAGCGCTGCCTGATCACGATTGTCCTGGCTAGCTTGTCGTGGAGGCACTGAGCCTGCGGGTCGAGCAGCGACAGCCCGGTATCAGCGAGCCAGAGCAGGCCGCCAGGGATGTTGAACGGACCCGGCAGCAGCAGGCACGCGGCGGGGCCGACAAGGAATGCGACGGCGCGGATGCCGGCTGCCCGGATCCCGATCGCGGAGCGGTCCGTCGCTGTGACTACCCGGGTGCCAAGCGCTCGCTTGCCGATGGTGGCGCCCCAGGCCGCGTGCTGGACCCAGTAATACGTCAGCGCTATGCCGAACATGGCCAGGAACCAGAAGAGCAGAGCACGCTCATTGGAGGGGTTACGAAGAATGCCGTCGATGGCGGCCTGGCCAACGGGCGAATTCGGATGAGCGGCGTACTGAGTCGCGACGGCCTGCAGCTGACGCCAGATCCGCATCAACGGGGAAATGAACGCCAGGGTGGCGACGGCAAAAATGATGATCCAGTCCAGGACTGAGGCGAGAAGCCGTTCCCATGGCGCCGCGATCGCCGGATCGCGACGGGCGGCTGGCCCGAGCGCGCCGCGCGCCGCGCCGGGGCGACCGTAGCCGGGCTGGGCGTACCTGGCCTGGCGCCCGGCTAGCTGCGGCGGGCCGAATTGCGGCCGACCAGGCCCGAGCCCTGGCGGTGTTCCGTACTTTGGCTGATCCGGCTGGGGCGGCGCCAGATACGCCTGCGGCACTGACGCGCCGGCATCCAGGTACGGCGACGGCAAGACCGGCTGGTCCGGATGGGATGCCGGCTGACCTGGCTGTGGCACGGGCTGATCAGTCGCCGTTCCCGTCTCCTCGTGCTGCGTCATGCTGACGGTGATCCCTTATGCGGCCTCTGGCGGACGCGCCCAGCGCGCCAGGCGCCCCGAGTTCGCCGGGTCGGCTCGCCGCGCTGCCAGGCGCCTGCCTGCGGCCGCGAGAACTGGTAGTTCTTCTTGATGACAACTGTATGCGCGGCTTTATCGTGCAGATACTGCCTGCCCGGGTCCCAGGTCAGCCACAGCTCGTTGACCAGGGCGAACAATCCACCCGCAACCGGCACGAGCGGCACCAGCGCATAGCTGGCACCGCAGCTCGCAGCTGCCCCCTGGCCAACCAATCACAAGTTGCCGCGGCGCTCCTGCTCGCGCTCGATCGCCTCGAATAGCGCCTTGAAGTTGCCCTTGCCGAAGCCCTGGGAACCGTGGCGCTCGATCAGCTCGAAGAAGACAGTCGGTCGGTCCTGCACCGGCTTGGTGAAGATCTGCAGCAGGTAGCCGTCCTCGTCGCGGTCGGCGAGGATCTTCAGGTCATGCAGCTCGGCCAGCGGCACTCTGGTGTCACCGACCCACTCGCCGAGCGTCTCGTAGTAGCTGTCTGGCGTGTCGAGGAACTGCACGCCTGCCGCCCTCATGCCACGGACCGCCCCGACGATGTCGTCAGTGGCCAGCGCCAGGTGCTGAACGCCTGGCCCGCCGTAGAACTCGAGATACTCGTCGATCTGCGACTTCTTCTTCCCTGCTGCCGGCTCGTTGATGGGGAACTTGACCTTGCGGCTGCCGTCGGCGACGACCTTACTCATGAGCGCGGAGTACTCGGTGGCGATGTCGTCGCCCACGAACTCCTTCATGTTCGTGAAGCCCATCACCTGGTGGTAGAACTCCACCCACTGGTTCATCCGGCCGAGTTCGACGTTGCCGACGCAGTGGTCGACCTCAGTGAAGAACGGTCCGGTCGGCTCGGCAGTCAGCGGTGAGGCGGCAACGTAGCCGGGCAGGTACGGGCCCGCGTAATCGTTCCGCTCGACAAAAGTGTGCCGGGTATCGCCGTAGGTGGCGATCGCTGCCAGCACGACCTTGCCGTGCTGGTCCTCGACCATCTCGGGCTTGCACAGGCTGCGGGCGCCATGCTCAAGCGCGTAGTGCCAGGCGGCGGTCGCGGACGGCACGTTGATGGCGAGATCGATGACGCCGTCGCCGTGGGCGGCCACGTGCGCGCCAAGCTCTGTGCCGGCGCGCACCGGGCCGCGGAAGACGAACCTCGCGTTACCGGACTCCAGCACGTATGCCGCCTCGTCCCGGCAGCCAGTCTCCGGCCCGCGGTAGGCGACGCACCGCATACCGAACGCGGTCGAGTAGAAATGCGCCGCCTGACGGGCGTTGCCGACGGCGAAGACCGCCGCGTCCATGCCGTTGACCGGGAACTCATCCGCCGCCAGGTGCTGCGCGTACCCTGCTTCTGCTGTCATCGGCTTGCTCCCTCGCCAGTGGTTTGGCTAGCAGTGGCCCGCTAGCACGCCCCGGCTAGCAGCCCAGGGCAGCAGCATCTGCCGGCAAGTCAGGGTGTGCAACCGCTCCGTGATGCGGTAGGCAACATGCTCAATAAAAACCCCGCCTTGCTAGCATACTTGTACAGGTTGTAGGGACGGTTAACTGCGATGATCGATGGCCTCGACGGGCGGCTGATCGGGCTCCTGATGGCCGAGCCGCGGATAGGCGTACTTGAGGCCAGCAGACGGCTTGGCGTCGCGCGGGGGACTGTTCAGGCCCGGCTCGACAGGATGCAGGCTCGCGGCGTCATCACCGGCTACGGCCCGGACATCGAGCCCGCCGCGATCGGCTACCAGGTAATGGCTTTCATCACCCTGGAGATCAGGCAGGCCGGCGGCCACGACCCGGTGGCCGAGCGGCTGGCGGCGATCGCCGAGGTGCTGGAAGCGCACACCATCACCGGCGCGGGCGACATGCTGTGCCGGGTAGTCGCCCGGAGCAATGCTGACCTTCAGCGGGTAATCGACTCGATCGTCGGGCTAGACGGGGTGGTCCGTACCTCCACGGTCATCGTGCTGGACAGCCCGCTACAGCACCGGGTGCTGCCGCTGGTCCGCGCTGCAGCCAGCAGCGCCCTGCCCGCGGGTTAGCCAGTCAGGCGACTAAGCCGGTGCCTGCGCCGGAACTGCGTTGGCTAGCTCGAGCGCCATGTCCAGCACGGCTTTCTTCAACTCGGCCGGGTTGGCTGCCCGGTCCTGATAGTGCATACAGCAAAAGCTGACAGACATCAGGCACGCTGCGGCCCTCACCTGATCGTGTACTGGCGCGCCTGGTTCAGTCAGCAACTCGACGAGCATGTCCAGCCGCTCCCGGAAGAGCTCGCCCCGTTCCTTCGCGGACGCCAAGGAGCTGACGGCGGCCTGGTTCTGGTGGAGCAGCCGGAACACCGCGGTCCCGTTCGCGGTGATCTCCAGGTAGCGACGGACGATCTCAGCCCTGGTGGTGGCTGACCGAGGCTGCTCCTTGCCCCAGGCGATCAGTTCGTCGATCTCGGCCACATAGTCCTCGACGAGACTGCGGACGATGTCTTCCTTCGACTTGAAGTAGTAGTACAGTGCCGCCTTGGTAACGCCGAGCCGCTCGGCGATTTCGCGGAGAGATGTCTTCTCGTAGCCCTGCTCGGCGAACAGCTGCAGGGCCAGCTCGCGCAGTCGCGATCTGGTGTCCCGGCCGCGATCGTGCCTGGGTCCGTCAGTATTGGCCCCGTCAGTATTGGCCCCGTCAATGCTGGGCTCGTCGACGCTGGCCCCCTTGACGCTGGCCCCCTTGACGCTGGCACCGTGGACGCTGTCTGGCATGGCCTCCCGCGTTTTCCTTCCGCCGGCCCGGGTAATTTACTTGACGGCCGGTTAGTAGCCAGCCTAGCCTTTTGCCTGACTGGATGCTAGCCGGTCGGCAAGTAAGTGTGAAGCGCCGCTGACTTCAGGCGTGCGCACGTCCGGAAGCGCGGAGCAAGGAGCCCTTTTCGTGACCGACAACCAGGCTGCGCTGGCAGCCAGCGGTGTGCCAACCGGGCCGCGGCGCGAGATCCTCATCGTCCTGCCCGGCCTGCTGCTGACGCTCATCATCGCGATGCTCGATCAGTTGGTCGTCTCGACAGCGTTGCCGCGTATCGTCGGCGACCTCGGTGGCTTGAACCACCTGGCCTGGGTAGTGACGGCCTACATTCTCGCCTCGACGATTACCACGCTGTTCTACGGCAAGCTCGGCGACATGTACGGCCGCAAGCGATTCCTCATGATCGCGATCGTGCTGTTCCTGATCGGCTCGGCGCTCTCCGGACTGTCGCACACGATGGACCAGCTCATCGCGTTCCGCGCGCTGCAGGGGCTTGGCGCTGGCGGCCTGATGGTCGGGGCCATCGCCACCATCGGTGACATGGTCTCGCCACGGGAACGCGGTCAGTACATGGGTTACATGATGGCCGCGATGATGCTGGCAATGATCGCGGGACCGCTGGTCGGCGGATACATCACGCAGCACTGGTCGTGGCGGTGGATCTTCTACATCAACATGCCAATCGGCGGCGCGGCACTGGTCTACCTGTGGGCGACCCTGCACCTGCCGCGCAGGCGGGTCGAGCACAAGATCGACTATCTCGGCGCGACAGTAATCGCCGTCTTCTCCACCGCGATAGTGCTCCTGACAAGCTGGGGCGGCAGCCAGTACGCGTGGGGATCCTGGGAGATCATCATGCTCGCCGTCATCTCGGCGGTCGCGCTGGCAGCGTTCTTCGTAGTCGAGTCCAGGGCCGCAGAGCCGATGCTGCCGCTGCACGTCTTCAGGAACCGCAACTTCTCGCTCGCATCGGCGATGAGCCTGCTGCTCGGAATGGCCATGCTGGGCGCGCTGACGTTCCTGCCGCTCTACCAGCAGACGGTGCAGCACGCCACGCCCACCAGTAGCGGCCTGGCGCTGATCCCGCTGATGCTCGGCTCGACTGTGACCTCGCTTATCGCCGGGCAGGTGACGAGCAGGACCGGCCGCTACAAGATCCTCCCGATCATCGGCGCGGTGATCATGACGCTTGGGCTGTATCTGCTGACAAACCTGAGCGTAGATACCAGCCGGCTGACTGCCGCGCTGTACTTCGTGGTGCTCGGCGTCGGCATGGGCTTCCTCATGCAGATCACCTCGCTGATCGCGCAGAACAGCGTGCCCCAGCGGGACATGGGCGTTGCGAGCAGTTCGCGGAGCTTCTTCCAGCAGATCGGCGGGTCGCTTGGCGTGTCGCTGTTCGGCGTCATCTTCTTCCGGCGGTTCGCTGACACGATGGCCGCGCAGCTGCACACCCATCAGAGCTTCGGCAGCAGCACGAGCCTCGACCCGGCGACCATCAACAGGCTGCCGGGTGCGGTGAAGGACGCGGCGTTCCATGCCATCAGCACCGCGATCTCGGGCGTGTTCTGGTGGACGATCCCCACGACGGTCGCTGTGTTCTTGCTGGCGCTGGTCGTCAAGGAGATCCCGCTGCGCGGGCGGAGCGAGCCGAGCCCGAGCCAAGACCAGGCACCGGCCGAACCGCAACTGGTGCACGGATCATAACGACAAGAGCGACGGGAACGACCGGTTGCCGCCAGCAGAACCGGACACAACGCAGACGCCGGCCTCCACAGCGTGGAGGCCCCCCCGCCGGATAGCACATAACGCGGACGCCGGCCTCCACAGCGTGGGGGCCGGCGTCCGTGTTATTGATGGAGGCTTACGCGCCGTTGTACGGGACGGCTTCGAGGATCTCGACCGTGGTAGCGCGGCCGTTCGGCAGGGTGTAGGTAGCGGTCTCGCCCACCTTCTTGCCGGAGATCGCGCTGCCAAGCGGCGACTTCGGCGAGTACACGTCGATCGGCGAGCCAACCTCTTCGCGCGAGGCGAGCAAGAATGTCACCTCGTCCTCGTCGCCCTCGAACCTGATGGTGACAGTCATGCCGGGGCCTACTATGCCCTCGGTGCGCGGTGCTTCGCCGACACGGGAGTTCTCCAGGATCTGCGTCAGTTGCCTGATCCGAGCCTCTCGCATGCCCTGTTCGTCCTTAGCGGCGTGGTAACCGCCATTTTCCTTCAGGTCGCCCTCTTCCCGCGCGGCCTCGATCTTCTTCGCGATCTCGATCCGCCCTGGGCCCGACAGATAGTCGAGCTCGGCCTTGAGCCGGTCGTACGCCTCCTGAGTGAGCCAGGTAAAGGTGTCGTCGCGAGTCTCGGTCACGGGTACTCCTCAGATGGGTGCGGAGTTAAGGGTCCGCTGGGCCTGCCGGCCCATTGGGGGTAATCCTTCGAGGCTAACAAGGCTCTGCAAGTCCGTCGTACCTGTCAATGCCCCAGGCTAAACAAGTCAGGTCGAAACTGGGCAAATAATGCGCATGCTCCGCCTGCTGGCGGCGCGGATGGGTTTCCGCCTGAGCTCGTTCCCTGGCAAAGTCAGATCATCGCCCGGCTGCCTCGCACCGGGCGGATTCCGGAATAGGGTCTTTTTTCGCTTGCCTGGGAGGCCTGGAGGTCGGGATGGCCAATCATCCGGTTCTTGGTTATTTGGTATGGGCAGTGCTGATCGGCGCGGTATTCGCCTGGGAAGGCCTCGCGCTCAGCGGCATCAGCGGTAGCGTGCCCACGCTGAGCGCCACATTCCGGGTCATAATGCGATATCCGCCAGGCCGCTGGGCGCTCTTCGCGCTATGGCTGTGGCTCGGCTGGCACCTCTTCGTGCGCGGCTGGCACTTCCTGTTGCAAGCATGACGCCACAGGTAACTGGGATGTCGCATCTGCTGCGGTCTGACCTGGATCCGATCCTGGGCGGCTACCTCGTCCTGATGGCGGTGCTAGCGGTCGGGCTGGTGGCGCAGCGCCGCCGGGCGGCAGCGGGCAAGGCGACCACGCGGCTGACCGGCCGGCGGGAGCGCGGCTGGCCGGCACTGATCTTGCACGTGCTATCCGACGCACTCGGCGGCTACGTGCTGCTTATGGCTGTCGTAGTGCTGTACTACTACGGCGTCGCCAAGGTCGGCGGCAACTTCCTGGCCAGCGCGATTACCGGGAGCCTGCTGCTCCTGGGAATCAGCCTGCCGGTTTTCATCGTCCTCTCGTGGCTGACTCAGCGGCCGGGGCGAGGGGGCAAAGCCGATCACTGACCCAGCCTGACCAGGCACGCTCGCGGCTTATTCTGCGATATGGATTTCTTGACCGCCGCCCCCCGCTCGTGGTCCAGATACGTCGCATTCGGTGACAGCCTGACCGCTGGCCGTGGCGACTCCGGACCGGACGGCCGCCCGGTTGGCTGGGCTCGACGCCTGGCCGGGCTCCTGACTGACCGCACCGGCGTGAACTGCGCGCTGACGAACCTGGCCGTCGACGGCGCCACAGTTGGCCGGGTGCTGGCTGACCAGTTGCCGCACCTGGGCGACGTCGGCCCGGACCTGGTCAGCGTAACCGTCGGCATAAACGACATCCGCAGTCCGGAGTTCAGGCCTGATGCTTTCGCAGCCGATGCCGGCCGGCTGCTTGACGCCCTCGCGCAGACCGGCGCCACCCTCCTGACGTGCACGCTGCCAGACATTGCCGACGTGGTCCCGCTGCCACCCGAGCATGTATCGATCGCCCGCTTCAGGCTCGCGCAGGCAAGTGACATCATCCGGGAGCAGGCGGCCGTCCGCGGTGCCGTCTGCCTCGACACCTGGGCCATGAAGGACGTGGCGTCCCGGCCGGACCTGTTCACTGCAGACCGGCTGCATCCCAACGCTCGCGGTCACCGGATGCTCGCTGCCGTGTTCGCTGACCTGCTGCTCCCGGCTCAGTCCGCCGCCTGAGCTAGCGGGGGAATGCGGCGTGCCGACGGGCGCGTTGGAGCTTCCGGGGTCTTGGCGCCGGCAGTTTGGCCGCGAGGGCCCTTGTCGCGTGTTGGCCTGCGCTGCGGCAAGCCAGCCCGGCACAAGCTCCGCCGGGCATGTCCGGTTCCCCCGGCCAGACGATGTTGAGGTGAGTTCCGCGTGCTTTCGGTTCCTGAGCGGGGTGCAGCCGACAGCGAGACAACTACCGGCCAGGATCAGCCCTGCCGCCAGCCACTCCGGCTCATGGCAGTGCACGCCCATCCCGACGACGAGTCCAGCAAAGGCGCTGCGACCATGGCGAGATACGTCCGGGAAGGCGTCGAAGTACTCGTGTGCACGCTGACCGGCGGCGAACGCGGCGACATACTCAATCCGGCCATGGAGCGGCCTGAGGTCCGGGCTAACCTGACCGAGGTCCGCCGGGGCGAGATGGACAAGGCGCGCGAGATTCTCGGCGTGCAGCAGCGGTTCCTCGGTTTTATTGATTCTGGCTTGCCCGAAGGCGATCCGCTGCCGCCGCTGCCGGACGGCTGCTTCGCGCTGGTGCCGCTGGAGAAGGCCGCCCGCCCGCTCGTCGAGGCAGTCAGGGAGTTCCGGCCGCACGTCATGCTGACCTATGACGAGAACGGCGGGTACCCCCATCCTGACCACATCAAGACGCACCAGGTCGCCGTCGAGGCGTTCGAGGCCGCGGCTGACCCGGACCGCTATCCGGACTGCGGCGAGCCCTGGCAGCCGCTGAAGCTCTACTACTTCCTCACCTTCCACCGGGCACGACTGACCGCGCTGCACGAGGAGATGCTCCGCACCGGCAAGGAATCCCCCTATGTGGAGCGGATCGCCGAGTGGGCCAGGGAAGAGGAAGAGGACATCGCGGCCGCGAGGCAACCACCGCACGAGCTGACCACCCGGATCCAGTGCGGTGCGTACTTCGAGATCCGCAACCAGGCGCTGATCGCGCACGCGACCCAGGTCGACCCGAACGGCGGCTGGTTCGCGGTCCCGCCGGAGGTCCAGCGCGCGGCGTGGCCGACCGAGGACTATCATCTGGCCAGGTCGTTGGTGGATGCCGGGCGGCCGGAAGATGACCTTTTCGCCGGGATCCGGGAGAGGGTGAGCCTGTGATGGAACTCGCCGCAGCGACAGCCAAGTCGGTCAGCGCCTGGGATCAGCCGGGCACCCTCGGATTCCTCATGGTGTTCGGGATGGCGGTGATCCTGTTCTTCGTGTTCAGGTCACTGGCTAAGCACCTGCGTAAGATCAATGAGGCAGCTCGGCTCGAGGCAGTCCAGGCCGAGCCGGGGCATGCCGGTACTGGGCAGGCTGGTTCTGGCCCAGACAGCGACAGCCCGGTCGGCCCGCCGTCGGTGAAAGGCGTGCGGCCGACGTTCTGAGTCCGGCGCCGCGGTTCATACCACAGGAGTGCCCGATAGCGGGGCACCCTGAGTTTGCGGCGTGTCGCGCGCGCATCATTGTTAGCTTCGTGTTGATAGTCCCGGCAATTGCGGGGTGCAGGGTTTCATGCTGGCAATCCACGGCATCTGGACTGATGGTCGGCTGCACCTGTGGGCCGAGGATTCTGACAAGCCTCGGATAGCCGCCAGCCAGCCGGCCGGGCAGGTGGTCGCGCACCCGTTCGCCGCCGCTGCCGACCTGCTGTCGGACGTGCTAGCTGAGTTCGGCGACCCGGCAAATGACCTCGTACGCAAGGCCACCGAGACCGAACTGGCCGTTTGGTTGCCCGGCACCAACTCTGGCCCGATGGCCTCGCCCGACTGCTCGCTCGCCGATGCGACTCCCGCGGATGCGACTGCCGGTAGTCCGCCTGACGCGGCGGGCCCGGCCGCCGACGACAACCGTGCCAGGGACTCCGATACCCGGCGAGCCGCTGGCAGGCGCACCCGGCCGGGTCGGGTCTCGCTGCATCCATGGCAGGTCCCGGCAGTCAGTTTCGACCCGTCGGCGGCGCTCGCGCTGCTCACGGCGATAGAGCAGCCTGGCGCTCGATCCGAGCGCGGCGTGCTGGCGGGCAGCGTCCAGTTCCTCGCCGCGCTGGCTTTGCTGGCGGGTGACCTGACCTCCCGCGGACGTGTGCTGCCGGGTCTGGATGAGTCAGCGGACGGCAGCTACGTTGCCAGGTGGCGTCCGGTACTAGCCGGCGCCGATGCGCTCCGCGCGCGTGAGCTGACCCTGGCCCTGCCACCGCTGTGCCGTGCGACAAGCGCGGACGGCGAGCCGTCGGCGACAGTCGTTGCAGACGCGCTCGGCCTGCTGACCGATGCCGCAGTTCGCGGCCGGCTTGGCGCGCAGCCGGGGTATGCGCTGCTTGCCGGAGGCCCTGCCGCGCCGCTGACCGACCGGTGGGCGGCCGCGCTCACCGGTGCGGACGGTCGGCTCAGCGTGACGAAGGCCGATGCAGCCAAGGCCGCACAGCTCGCCTTCGCGCTGTGGGCCTGGCAGGACGCGGCCCAGGAACCGCCCGGTCCGGTGCGGACGTGCTTCCGCCTGATCGAGCCGGACCCGCCCGCCAGCGCGGGCGACCAGCCGGACGGCGACGCCGGCGCACGCTGGCGGGTCGAATTCGCGCTGCAGTCCACCGATGATCCGAGCTTGCTCCTGCCCGCAGCCGATATCTGGTCCGGCGAAACCGCGGATGGCTGGGCCGCCGCCGGCCTTAGCTACCCCGAGGATGACCTGCTCGCTGGGCTCGGCCGCGCGTCGCGGCTATTTCCCGAGCTTGACCGCGAGCTGCAGGGCGCCGCTCCAGCGTCGGTCGTGCTCGACGCGAGGGCTGCCCTTCAGTTCCTGAAGGAGACCGGGCCGCTGCTGGCGGGCGCTGGCTTCGGCGTGCTGCTGCCCGACTGGGTCCGCAGGTCGCGGCTCGGCCTGAAACTCACTGCTAGGTCCAGGACAGCTGCCGTGCCCGGGTCGGCAGCCGCCCCGGCGTTCAGTCTGTCCGACCTTGTCGACTTCAGGTACGAGCTGGCGATCGGGGACCAGACACTTGATCCGGCTGAGCTCGCCGAGCTGGCCCGGCTCAAGGTGCCGCTAGTGCGCCTCCGCGGTCAGTGGGTCGAGCTCGATGAGCGGCACCTGCACGCGGCGCTCCGGTTCCTGGAACGCGGCGGCTCCGGGGTCATGAACTCGGGTGATGCGCTGCTTGCCGGCCTCAGCGAGAGCGCGGGAGACCTGCCGCTGGTCGGGGTCGACGCCGACGGCTGGCTCGGCGACCTGCTGTCCGGGCAGGCAGACCGTCGCCTGGCGCCGATGAGCACGCCCGCGTCTTTCCGCGGCGAGCTGCGGCCGTACCAGGAGCGCGGGCTGGCGTGGCTGTCGTTCCTGGGAAATCTCGGCCTCGGCGCGGTTCTCGCCGACGACATGGGTCTCGGCAAATCGCCGCAGACGCTAGCGCTGCTGCAGTCCGAGCGGGACGCCGGGACCGTCACCGGGCCGACGTTGCTGATCTGCCCGATGTCGCTGGTGGGGAACTGGCAGCGGGAGGCTGCCCGGTTCACCCCGGAGCTCGGCGTGCACGTGCATCATGGTGCCGATCGCCTCGCCGGTCCCGAGCTTGCCGCTGCTGTCGCTGCCGCGGACCTGGTCATCACCACCTATGGCGTTGCCACCAGGGACCGGGCGGCGCTCGCGCAGGTGCCGTGGGCGCGGCTGGTGTGCGACGAAGCTCAGAACATCAAGAACGCCTCCACCCGGCAGGCGCAAGCGGTGCGCACGATCCCGGCCGCGGCCCGGATCGCGCTGACCGGGACGCCAGTGGAGAACCGGCTGACCGAGCTGTGGTCGATCATGGAGTTCACCAGCCCCGGCTTGCTCGGGCCCGCCGAAAAGTTCCGGCGCCGGTTCGCGATCCCGATCGAGCGCAATGGTGACGCCGCGGCAACCGAGCAACTGAAGCGGATCACCGGGCCGTTCATCCTCCGCCGGCTGAAGACCGACAAGAGCGTGATCGCTGACCTGCCGGACAAGCTGGAGATGAAGGTCTGGTGCAACCTGACGCCAGAGCAGGCATCGTTGTACCAGGCAACCGTTGACGACATGATGGAGCGGATCGAGGCCGCTGATCCGGGCATCGAGCGTCGCGGGCTGGTGCTCGCCACGATGGCCAAGCTCAAGCAGGTCTGCAATCACCCGGCGCACTTGCTGGGTGACGGCTCCCGGCTGGCCGGAAGATCGGGCAAGCTGGCGCGGCTGGAGGAGATCTGCGACGAGATCACCGAGGCCGGCGACAAGGCGCTGTGCTTCACCCAGTACGCCGAGTTCGGCGGGATGCTGCAGCCTTACCTGGCCGCTCGGCTCGGTTGCGAGGTGCATTTCCTGCACGGCGGCACGGCTAAGAAACGACGGGACGAGTTTGTCCGTGACTTCCAGGAAGGCACTGGACCGGCTGTCTTCTTGCTCTCGCTCAAGGCGGGCGGCACCGGGCTGAACCTCACCGCGGCCAATCACGTCATCCACGTCGACCGGTGGTGGAACCCGGCTGTCGAGGACCAGGCGACTGACCGGGCCTTCCGGATCGGGCAGCGCCGGGATGTGCAGGTCCGAAAATTCGTCTGCGTCGGCACGGTCGAGGAGCGGATCGACCAGATGATTGAGGATAAGAAGGCGCTGGCGCAGGCAATTGTCGGCACCGGTGAAAGCTGGCTGACCGAGCTCTCGGTTGCCGACCTGCGCCAGGTGATCGAACTCTCGCCGGAAGCGGTGTCCCAATGAGCGGCTGGGATGACGAGCGCTACCCGCCATCGCGGCCGCTCAAGGCGGAGGGCGGGATCAAGGCTCGCAGCAAACGGGGTTCGATCGGTGAGCAGTGGTGGTCGCGGCGTTTCATCGACGTGCTGGAATCGTTCGGGATACAGAGCAGGCTCAGCCGCGGCCGGAATTACGCTCGGTCCGGCCAGGTCCTCACGCTGGACATCGCCACCGGGCATGTGACCGCCACCGTGCAGGGGTCACGGGTCAAGCCTTACCGGGTGAAGCTGACCGTCGATCCGCTGACCACGCGGCAGTGGCGGCGGGTCGAGGAGGCGCTTGCCGCGCGCGCTGTCTTCCGCGCCCGGCTACTTGCGGGGGAGATGCCGGCCGAGATCGAGGAGGTCTTCGCGGGCTGCGGCACGCCGCTGTTCCCGAAGTCGATCAAAGACCTGGAGATGACCTGCACCTGCCCGGACTGGGAGGTGCCGTGCAAGCACCTGGCCGCGGTCTGTTACGTACTGGCGGAGGCGTTCGACGACGACCCGTTCGCGATGCTCGCGTGGCGTGGCAAAGGGCGCGCGGATCTGCTGGCAGCGCTACGGCGGCTGAGCGGTGCGCGGGCCGTGACCGGGCCTTCGGGTAGCGGGCCCCGTGGTAGTGAGCACCGTGGTAGTGAGCACGGTGGTAGTGGGAACAGTGGCAGCGGCGGACGGCCGGTTGTCGACGTAACTGACAAGCCGTTGGCTGAATGCGTCGCCGGGTTCTGGTCGACACCGCTCAGCGCTGCGCGGCTCCGGGCGCTGCCGCCCGCCACTCCGGCTCCGGCGGACCTGCTCCTGCGCAGTCTCGACCCGCCGATGATTACCGCAGGCGGCATGGACCTGGTCACACTCCTGCGCCCGGCTTACTCGCTGATGGCCGGCGAGGCCAGTGCCGCCACCAGTGAGGCCGGTGCCGCCAGTGATGCCAGCGAAGGGCCCAGCGCGACTTAGCACCCGACCCGGCCCTCACAGACGGACCTTATCCACCCTTATGCCCGATTCTCAAGGGCCAGATCGGGTGCTATGCCGATCGCCGATCTTGCCTAGGCGCGCGGGCGCGCCGGCGTGGTGATTCTGACGGGCTGATTAGATGGTCGAATGGTCATCAGGGACGCACACCAGGACGAGCTTGCCGAGATCGGAGAAATCAGGGTTAACGCGTACCTTGCGGACGGATTCCTGTCGCCGGATTCGCGCTACGCGCCGCGGTTGCGCGAGCTTGGCTCGGACGGAGCCGGCCCGGTACTGGTCGCCGCTGACCACGGCGAGATCGCTGGCACCGTCATGCTGCAGACCTGGCCGAACGGCGGCGAATTCCTCCGTGGCGCCGATGAGGCAGAGATTCGCGCGCTGGCCGTACGGCCGGACGCTCGCGGCCGTGGTGTCGGCCGGGCGCTGGTCGGCGCAGTGATCGAGCGCGCGGCGAGTCTCGGCATCAGGCATCTGCTGCTGCTCACCCAGCCGGAGATGAAGACCGCGCACCGCATCTACGACGAGGCAGGCTTCGCCCGCTTGCCAGACCGCGACATCTCGCCCGAGCCCGGTGTCAACCTGCTTGCGTACGGCCTTGACCTCGACGTTCGCTGACGGTGCGCCCCGCTCCGGGCACAGTTTCCTGGCGGCTAGGGTTGACGAAAGCCGGGCGAGGCCGACCTGGCCTGCGAGACGAGAGACCAGAGACGGGGAGCGGTGGTTGGCATGGCGGAAGCGCTACCTGAGGTGCCGGCGGCCAGCGTGCCGGCTGAGGCGTGGTTGCTCGACGTCCGTGAAGACGACGAGTGGGCTGCGGGCCACGCGCCTGCCGCTACGCACATACCGCTCGGGCACCTCGGTGCTCGCACCGCCGATATCCCTCAGGATCAGCAGATCTACGTGATCTGCCGCTCTGGCGCCCGGTCGGCCAGGGCGACGCAGGCACTCAACGGCGCGGGCTGGCAAGCGGTCAATGTGGCTGGCGGCATGCAGGACTGGGCTATCGCCGGCAGGCCGATGGTCAGCGACTCTGGCGCCGAGCCGTTCGTAGCCTGACCGGCCACCCCGGGGGCCGGACCCGTTCCCGCTCAGCCGGCGTGCTCGGGCTTAGCTGGCCCGCTTCCGGTCGGGCAGGGGGTACGGCAGGCCGATCATCGGCGCCAGGTCGGCGAGCATCAGCTCGAACATCGGCGAGGGGTCGTCGAGCGCGAACCGCAAGTGCCCGAAGGCCTCCAGGCTGACGGTCCCGTACAGCAGTACCCAGCACCGCAGGAAGGTCTGCAGGGCGCCGAGCGGCAGTTCCGAATGTACTAGCTCCCGGTAACGCGCAAGCTGGTCGCGCAGTGCCGGATCGATGTCGGCGTCGGCGGGGATCGGAAATGGCCGCCGCCGGTACAGCTCGCCGAACAGGTCGAGGAACACCTGGCCGAACTGGTAGCCGCAGTCAACCGTCGGATCCTTGGGCATCTCGTGCCAGGCCTCGATGCCCGGTAGCGGACTGCCGAAGATCATGCTGAACTCCGGCACGTGCTCCAGCGTCCAGGCGCGGAACTCCCGGCAGCCGGCGGCCATCTTGAGGACCATGATCTCAGCCTCGTCAAGCCCGGTAGTGCCTGCCGCGGCGTCGTGGATAGCCCCTTTTACATGGCTGGCCAGGTCGGTAAAAATATCGGCGACCAGGTGCCGCAGCAGCTCCTCATGACTGCCGAAGTACCGGTACAGGGCTGGCGCGGTCATACCCATCTCGCGCGCGATCGCGCGCAGCGAGACGGCCTCCGGGCCCTGCTCCACGAGTAGCCGCCGCGCGGTCTGGATGATCTCCTGGGTCGTCGCGGCCCGGACGCGATCGCGCCTGCTCGGCGCCTGAACCATGATCGCCATCGACCTCCGCCTGTCCCGGGCCGTCTCACCAGGAAGCTGGCCCGGCCCTGTGCCAACGAGCGCAGCCGTCGGCTTGACTTCCGTTAACTGTGTATGCCAAGTTTACACCGTAAGCACTTAACGGCGTTAACCAAAGCAACGATCGCTAACGAGTCTAGCCGTGAGGTAAGCCATGTTCGAGGCCTGGGGACGAATCATCTTCAACCGTCGACGACTCGTGCTGGTCGTCGCCGCAGCCGGCGTCGTGTGCGCAGCCATCTGGGGCACGGGCGTGTTCGGCAAGCTCCAGTCGGCGGGCGGCTTCGCCCCGCCGGCCAGCCAGAGTCAGCAGGAGGCCAACCGCGCCTCTGCCGTCTTCGGCCGCGATGCCGGAGACGTGGTCCTGCTCTACAGCAGTGCCGCGCAGACAGTTCATTCGCCGGCCTACCGGGCGGCAGTCACCAGTTCCCTCGCCCGGCTGCCCCGCAGCCGCGTAGTCACCGCATCGACCTACTGGTCCACCGGCTCCCGGCAGTTCGTCAGCCCGGACGGCCGGGTCACGTATGCGGTCCTAGAGCTGGCCGGCAGCAGTGACGCCGCGCGGATCAAGAACTTCGACGCGATCCAGGGCGACTTCGCGGCGCCCGGGCTGAAGGTCGTGGCTGGCGGGCAGATCCCGACCGAGGCAGCGATCAACAAGCAGGTGACCAGCGACATCGGCCGGGCCGAGGCCATCTCGATGCCGGTGCTGCTGATCCTTCTGCTGGTCATCTTCGGCAGCCTCGCGGCGGCGAGCCTGCCGCTTGCCATCGGCGCTATCGGCATCATCGGATCGTTTACCGCACTGCGGCTGCTGACGCTTGCGACGCCGGTGTCGATCTACTCCGTCAACATCACCACGATCCTCGGCCTTGGGCTGGCCATCGATTACGGCCTGTTCATGGTCGCCAGGTTCCGTGAGGAACTGCGCTGGCAGGCGACCGTGGCCGATGCGGTGGCGCGGACGGTGGCGACGGCCGGCCGTACGGTCGCGGTGTCGGGCGTCACGGTGGCGATGGCGCTGGCGAGCCTGCTGCTCTTCCCCGAGGTGTTCTTGCGCTCGATGGGCTACGGCGGCGTCGCAACCGTTCTCGTCGACATGCTCGCGGCGCTGACGGTGATGCCGGCTCTGCTGGCGGTGCTCGGACACCGGGTGAACGCGCTGCGCGTCCGGCGTTCGGTCCGGCAGCCGATCGGGCGGTCGGGCGGGCCCTCGGCCGGGCGGTCGGGCGAACCCCTTGCGGAAGTAGGTGCGGCAGGCGGTTGGTACCGGCTGGCGCGCAGCGTGATGCGCAGGCCACTGGCGTTCGCCAGCGTGATCGTGCTCGTGCTGCTCGCGCTCGGTGCCCCGGTGCTGCATATCAGCTGGGGCGGGACGGACGCGCGGGCGCTGCCCGCAGCGGCTCCCGCTCGCCAGGTTGCCGAGGCGCTGCGCCGCGACTTCCCCGGCAACGTCACCGCGCCCATCGAGTCGCTGGTCCAGTTCCGCGGCCCGATCGCCGGATCGCCGGCCCGTCAGGAGCTAGTCGCCAGATACGCCGCCCGGCTCGGCGGGCTGCCGGGAGTGACCGGCGCCCAACTGACCGGCGTTCGCGACAACGTCGCCAGGATCGACTTGCGATACCAGCCTGACCCCCTCTCGGCTCAGGCGAGGCAGATCGTGCAGCGGGTACGCGCAGTGCCGGGGCCGGCGGGCTCCAGCGTGCAGGTAGGCGGCCAGACCGCTCAGCTGGTCGACGAGCTGAGCAGCTTGTCGGCCACAGTGCCGTGGATGGCCCTGGTGATGGCTGCGGCGACGTTCGTGCTGCTGTTCCTGGCGTTCGGATCCGTGGTCCTGCCGGTCAAGGCCATCGTGGCGAACCTGCTGTCGCTGGCCGCCACCTTCGGAGTGGTGGTCTGGATCTTCCAGGAAGGTCACGTGTCCGGCCTGCTGCGGTTCGAACCGACCGGCATGCTCGACCCGACGATGCCGATCCTGATGCTCGCGATCATCTTCGGGCTGTCCATGGACTACGAGGTGTTCTTGCTGTCGCGGATTCGCGAGCGTTACGACGTGACCGGCGACACTCCCGAGGCCATCGCCAGCGGTCTGCAGCGTACTGGCGGTGTCATCACCAGCGCGGCTCTGCTGCTGGTGATCGTGGTCGGCGCGTTCTCTGCGTCCGGCATCACGTTTATCAAGCTGATGGGCGTCGGCATGATCGTCGCCCTGATCGTCGACGCCTCTGTCGTCCGCGTGCTGCTGGTGCCAGCTGCCATGCGCCTGCTCGGCCAGGCGAACTGGTGGGCACCGAAACCGCTGCGCGGGCTGTATGCCAGGTATGGCATCCGCGAGGGCGGGAACGAGGCTGGCGCGCGGCCGACCGCTGATGGAGAGCCCCAGCGGATAGCGCTGACAACCTCCGTCGATAACTGAGGGAGAATTCGGCTGGCCGGTCACTAAGGCGTGACCGGCCAGCCAGCCCAGTCGAGTTAGGGAGAGCAACGTTGAAGTACGTGAATCTCGGTGCAACCGGACTCCGCGTGTCCAGGGTTTGCCTTGGCATGATGAGCTACGGCAACGGCAGCGAGCGGCCGTGGGTGCTCGACGAGGATGCCGCCGAACCGATTGTCAAAGCCGCAGTTGAAGGCGGCATCACGTTCTTCGACACGGCGGACACCTACTCCGGCGGGGCCAGCGAGGTGGCCACCGGGCGGCTGCTGCCCAAGTTCGGTGACCGGGAGCAGTACGTCCTCGCCACGAAGGTCTTCAGCCCGATGGGCACGGGCGAGAACGACCGGGGCCTGTCTCGCAAGCACATCATGTCCGGCATTGACGCGTCGTTGCGGCGGCTCGGCATGGACTACGTCGACTTGTATCAGATCCACCGCTTCGACTACCGGACCCCGATCGAGGAGACAATGGAGGCACTCCACGACGTCGTCCGGGCCGGCAAGGCGCGGTACATCGGCGCGAGCAGCATGTTCGCCTGGCAGTTCGCCAAGGCACAGTACGCCGCTGATCAGCACGGCTGGACCCGGTTCGTGTCCATGCAGAACCACTACAACCTGGTCTACCGCGAGGAGGAGCGGGAGATGATTCCGCAGTGCGTCGACCAGGGCGTTGGCGTCATCCCGTGGAGCCCGCTGGCCCGCGGCCTGCTGGCGGGCACCCGCAACAGGAGCGGTGACAGGCACACCGTGCGGGCGGGATCGGACCCGTTCGGGGACTCGCTCTACACGCTTTCGGCTGACTTCGATGTCGTCGACAGGTGCGCGGAAGTCGCCGCCGAGCGCGGTGTTCCGTCCGCTCAGGTAGCCCTGGCATGGCTGTTGCACCGTCCGGGCGTGACCGCGCCCATCGTCGGCGCGACGAAGCCAGGCCATCTGGAGGACGCTCTTGCGGCTGAGGATCTGGTACTGACCGAGGAGGAGATGCGGCGGCTCGAGGAGCCGTATGTTCCGCATCCGGTGCTCGGGCATAGCTGACCTCGCCCCTGCGGGACACTGGCCGGCTGGGCATGCGAGGGGCCTGGCCGGCCTGCGGGATTGTCACGTCGGTATGCACTGGCAACCACGGCAGTGGCATGCTCAGGCCATGGGCGGCTAACTGCACGTTCCCGCCGTTAATTGCGACAGGAGCCACGATGGCATTTCAGGGCTGGCCGGAGGAGGCCCTCGACTTCTACGACGGGCTGGAGGCCGATAACTCAAGGACGTACTGGCAAGCGCACAAGGATGTCTACGAGGCGTGCGTATACGGGCCGATGGCGGAACTGATGGCCGAGCTCGAGCCAGTCCACGGCGAGACCAAGATCTACCGGCCGTACCGGGACCTGCGGTTCAGCAAGGACAAGACGCCGTACAAGACGGCCATCGGCGCGCATGTCGGAGAGGGTTACGTGCAGCTTTCCGCGGCCGGCCTGGCGGCGGGCCGCGGCATGTACGGGATGGCGCCGGATCAGCTTGAGCGCTACCGGGCGGCGGTCGCGGCCGACCGGACAGGCGCGGTGCTGGAGGACGTCATCGCGGTCCTGCGCAAGCACGACATCGATACCCACGGCCGGGAATCGCTGAAGAGCGCGCCGCGCGGCTATCCCGCCGATCACCCTCGGATCGAGTTGCTGCGGCACAAGGGCCTCGTGGCCTGGAAGGAATGGCCGGTCGAGCCGTGGCTCACGACCGCCGCGGCCAGGCAGGTGATCGCTGATTTCCTGGTCGCGACCGAGCCGCTCGGTGACTGGCTGGCCGAGAACGTCGGGCCGTCGGACGCGCCCGGCAGGTAGGAGGCCCCGTCAGGGGCGGCGGGCCGAGCAGTCCGGGCACAATCCGAACAGCTCGACTGTGTGACCCACCTCGGTGAATCCAGCGTCCGCCGCAACTTGCTCAGCCCAGTGCTCTACTGCTTTGCCCTCGACTTCGACGCTTCGGCCGCACTCGCGGCATGTCAGGTGGTGGTGGTGGCTGTCCGTGCGGCAGCGCCGGTACAGCGTCTCGCCACTGGAGTCCCTAATCGCGTCGACCTGGCCGCCTTCGCTCAGCACTTGCAGATGCCGGTAAACGGTGGTGAGACCGACGTGCTCACCGCGCTGCCGCAGCTCAGCGTGAATCTGCTGGGCACTGCAGAATCCTTGCAGACCCTCAAGCACGGCGGACAGCGCCTCGGACTGGCGGGTGCCGCGAACCCGGGTGCCGCGGGCGCCAGATGGCGATGCCGGCTGCGGAGAACTCACACTCGCACGGTAGCAGCCCTCGCGCTGCACTCCGGTCGCCCGCACCTGGCGCGCGGTGCGCCCGGCAACGGAGCACCCGGCAACGGAACCGCCGAGTTACTCAACGGCCGCCGCGACCGGGCTGTCTGCCCGGCCGCGGCGGCCTGAATGCCTGCGATGCTGGCGTTCCTCCAGCTGGAGTGCCGGCGTTACTTCTCGGGGACCTCGGTCATCAGATCCGCTGCCGTTTCCATCCCGGCACGCCAGACCGAGCGGGCGATGATCTTGCGCGGATCCACCCGGTGCCGGTACCGGCCGGCGATGTCGGTGATCTCCTCCAGCAGGCCCTCCGACAACGTCGTCGGCTGCAGCCCGAGGGCGAGGAACTGGTCGTTTCGGACGATCAGGTCGTTCTCGTCCGCCTCCAGCCGCGGGTTCGGCAGGTAAGCGATCTCGCTGCCGGTCATGTCGCCGATCATCTTGGCCAGGTCGAGCAGCCGGTGCGTCTCAGTGACCTGGTTGCGCACGAGCACCTTCGAGCCGGACTCGGGCGGGTTGTTGATCGCGATCTCGATGCACCTGACGGTGTCCCGGATATGGATGAAGGCGCGAGTCTGGCCACCGGTGCCGTGCACCGTGAGCGGGTGGCCGATCGCCGACTGCATCAGGAACCGGTTGAGGACGGTGCCGTAGTCGCCGTCGTAGTCGAACCGGTTGATCAGCCGCTCGTCCCGGGCGGTCTGGTCGGTCTGGGTGCCCCAGACAATGCCCTGGTGCAGATCGGTGATCCGCAGCCGGTCGTTCTTGGCGTAGAACGAGAACAGCAGCTGGTCCAGCGTCTTGGTCAGGTGATAGACCGAGCCGGGGTTCGCCGGGTGCAGGATCTCCCGCTCGAGCTCGCCGTCCGGCGTCGGTACCTTGACGGCCAGGTAGCCCTCCGGGATCGGCGCGCTGCCGGACCAGCCGTAGCCGTACACGCCCATCGTGCCGAGGTGAACGAGAGAGACGTCCAGGCCGGTCTCGACGAGCGCGGTGAGCAGGTTGTGCGTGCCGCGGACGTTGTTGTCGACGGTGTAGCGCTTGGTCTTCTGGGTTCGCATCGAGTACGGTGCGGCGCGCTGCTCGGCGAAGTGCACGATCGCGTCCGGGCGAGTCTCCAGCAGCAGTGCCACCAGCGCGTCGTAGTCCTCGGCCAGGTCCAGGTTCACGTAGCCGATCTCGCGGCCGGAGACTTCCTTCCAGGCCTCGAGGCGCTCGCCCAGCGGCCGGATCGGCGTCAGCGAGTCGACCTCGAGGTCGATGTCGATCTTCCGGCGGCTGAGGTTGTCGACGATCGTGATGTCATGGCCACGATCGGACAGGTACAGCGAGGTTGGCCAGCCACAAAAGCCGTCGCCGCCGAGGACCAGAACGCGCATAGGGTGCTCCAAACTTTGCTTCACTGCTCTCGAACAGCGCCCGGTGGTGCATAGCCACGGTCGGCCGTCAGAGCTTGAGGGCCAGGCTCAAGGATGGCATCCGTGGCAGTGTACCGGGCGATTTCCGCCACGATGCTCAATTCCTTACCACTATGTGAGACGACTGACACTCCCGGCCAGTCGCCTCTTTTCTTGGTCACCGCGCCCGGTGGTGCCACACGGGCGCGACGGCGACATCGACTCCAACCAGCATGACCCGCAAGCAGCCGGCTCGCTAGCGCCCTCAGCGGATTGGCAGCTAGGCGCAGCCAGGTTGCAGCGGCATATCAGCTTTCTTTACCGCAGAAGTCGCGGTCGCCTGAGGTGCAGCCACAAAGCTACACCGTCGCCGGAGCGTGCCCGCGGGGGCCGCGAGGTGAGGGGGCAGGATGGGAAGTATGGCAGAGCGACTTCGGGGCGCAACCAGCCCGTACCTTTTGCAGCATGCCGACAACCCGGTCGACTGGTGGCCGTGGGGCGACGAGGCATTTGCCGCGGCCGCCGAGCGCGGCGTGCCGGTACTGCTGTCGGTCGGCTACTCAGCCTGCCACTGGTGCCACGTCATGGCTCATGAGTCGTTCGAGAACGAGCAGACGGCAGCACTGATGAACCAGTACCTGATCTGCATCAAGGTAGACCGGGAAGAGCGGCCTGATGTCGACAGTGTCTACATGACGGCCACGCAGGCAATGACCGGCCAGGGCGGGTGGCCCATGACAGTCTTCATGACACCCAGCCGGGAGCCGTTCTTCTGCGGCACCTATCTTCCGCGTGCGCAGTTCGAGCGGCTGGTCCTCAATGTGGCACGGGCCTGGCAGGAAGACCGTGACGAAGTAATCGCCCAGGCCGGCCAGATAGCGGCCGCGCTGGCAGAGCGGGCCGGGCCAGTGCCCGGCAGCCCCGTGCCAGCCGGCCAGGCGCCCGCCGGCGCAGCCGGGGCGGGCGGGGACGAGGATCCGGCCGGCCGGCTCGGCGCCGCAAGTGAGTCGGCCGTAGCTACGCTGGGCCGCGAGTTCGATGCCAGCCGGGGCGGCTTCGGCGGCGCGCCCAAGTTCCCGCCGTCCATGGTGCTGGAGTTCCTGCTACGGCACTCCGAGCGAGCCGCCGGGCCTGGTGCTCAGCAGGCGCTAGCCATGGCCGAGATCACCGCGAACGCGATGGCCCGCGGCGGCATTTACGACCAGCTGGCAGGCGGTTTCGCCAGGTACAGCGTTGACGCGGACTGGGTCGTTCCGCACTTCGAGAAGATGCTCTATGACAACGCGCTGCTGGCGCGGGTCTACGCGCACCTGTGGCGGCGTACCGGCAGCGCGCTGGCCCGGCGCGTGGCTGAAGAGACATGCGACTGGCTCATTACCGAGATGCGGACGGCCGATGGCGGCTTTGCCGCGGCGCTCGATGCGGACTCAGACGGCATAGAAGGCGCGTACTACGTCTGGACGCCGGCCGAGCTCACGGACGTGCTCGGGGTTAGCGACGGCGGCTACGCGGCGGGCGTGTTCGGCGTGACCGACGCCGGCACGTTCGAGGGCGGGGCGTCAGTGCTGCAGTTGCGCGCCGATCCGGCTGATTCTGCCCGGCTGGCCAGGGTGCGGGCAGGCCTGCTCGCGGCGCGGGCCGAGCGCACCCGGCCCGGCCGGGACGACAAAGTGGTGGCCGCCTGGAACGGCCTGGCCATCGCGGCACTAGCCGACTGCGGGCTGCTCTTCGGCCGGCCTGACCTCATCGCCGCGGCGACTGCGGCAGCGGAGTTGCTCACTACTGTGCACCTGAGCGCGGGCCGGCTCGCGCGTACGTCGAGAGACGGCCGGGCATCGGCCACCGCCGGGGTGCTGGACGACTACGGCTGTGTAGCGGCAGGCCTGATCGCCCTGGCCGGGGCTGTCGGGGCGGATGGTGCTGAAAGTGCTGGCGGGATAGATGGGGGCGGTGGGCTTGTGCCCGGCGGCGAGTCGGGGGCTGCCCGCTGGCTGGCGGTAGCCGGGCAACTGCTGGAGGTGGCCTTGAGCCGGTTCGGCAGCGGAACCGGCGGCTTCTATGACACAGCCGACGACAGCGAGCAGCTGATCTACCGGCCAGCCGACGTTGCTGACGGGCCAAGCCCGTCGGGAACATTCGCGGTGGCCGACGCGCTGCTGAGCTACTCGGCGCTGACCGGCTCGGCTCGTCACCGGGACGCGGCCACCGCCGCGCTGGGGATCGTCGCCGACCTGGCGGCCAGATATCCGCGCGCGGCCGGGTCCGGATTGGCAACCGCCGAAGCCGTGGTGTCGGGCCCAGCGGAAATCGCGATAGCCGGGCCGCCCACGGAGCAGCGGGCGGAGCTGCACCGGATCGCGCTGACGGCAGCGCCGCCCGGAGCGGTCCTTGCCGTCGGTGACGGGGGCAGCGAGGCCATCCCGCTGCTGGCCGGCAAGGGACCCGTCGACGGCCGGGCCGCTGCCTACGTCTGCCGGAACTTCAGCTGCCAGGCCCCTGTCACCGAGCCGGAGCAGCTGCGCGCGGCGCTCGGCACGCCAGCGGCTGCCGCGCGCGGCTAGCCGGGGCCAGCTCGCGCGCTTCGCGCGAAAACGACGCCGCGTTCACTAACGCTCCGGCAGAAGTTTGCCAAGGGTTCGCCATGCATGCGGGTGCCCTGGATTTCCGTACGCGATTATCGAGATTCGCGGGGTATGGACGCATGCGCAATGTGCGTGCAAGGTAGACGACGAGGCCTAAGCGGGCAGCGAGCCGGGAAGGGAGTAGCCAGTGCGCGACGGAACTCGCCGCCTGCGCGCTTGGCTGTGGATAGCGGTCGTGGTGGGCGTTGCGGCCAGCCTGTCCCTGAAGCTCGCCCTTCCCGGACCGTCAGGGACAACCGGCGCCCGCGGCCAGGTCGGCGCTCCAGCGGTTAGCAGCACCGCCGTTAGCAGGAACGCCATTAGCAGCACCGGCGCGGGAAGCGCCGCAGCGCGGGCAGCAGCCGAGCGCCGTTACGCCTCGTTGTTCCGCAGTATTGGCGCGACATCGGCATTCGCGAACGGCGATGCGGTGGCGGCAGCAACGGCCGCCCGCGAGAAGGCTGGCCAGACGGAGGTTGCTGCCGCTCAGCAGGCGGGCGTGTTCTTGCCGCGCCAGGGCCGCTCATCGGCCTCGGCGGTAGCTGCTGTCAGCGTGGCAGCCAGGTCTGCTGCCCGAGTCCGGCCGCTGCGCGGGCTGCGGCCGGCTGACCTTCTTGTCGTTGCGCCGGCCACGCTGCCAGCCTCGACGATGCCGGCGATCCGCAAGCTGCCCGGTGTAGCCGCAGCGAACCTGCTCGACGCCGCGCGGATCCGGGTCAACGGCGGATACGTCGGGACGCTCGGCGTGCATCCGTCGACCTTCCGCGAGTTCGCCGCGAAGCCGACCGCCAAGTCGACTGTGCTATGGCAGAACGTGGCCGCCGGCGGCATCGCCGTGTCCTACCTGATGGGGCACCAGGAGAAGATTCCGCTCGGCGGGACCGTGAGAGCCGAAGGCGCGCGGACCGAGGAGCTACCGGTCGGGGGCTTCGGCACTGTTGGCATCGGCGGCGTCGACGCGGTGGTGTCTGACTCAGTCGCCCGCTCGCTCGGCATGCCAGTCGGGAACGCGATCGTCATCAGTGCGCCGCACGCGAGGCTGGCCACGCTGATGCGGAAGATCGCGCGCGTCGTGCCCAAGGCTGCCTCCGTCGCTTCACTGGTTGGCCAGGCGGCCGTGCGCGGACTGCCCGGTTCGGCCGGCGCCGTCAGTGTCACCTCGGCCGACGGGCCCGGCCTCACGGTCGCGCAAACCAAAGCCTTCCTGACTGCCGCTCTCGCCCAGGTGGGCAAGAAATATGTCTGGGGCGGCGCCGGGCCTAATGTCTTCGACTGCTCAGGCCTGGTGCAGTGGTCGATGCGCCGGGCGGGCATCGTCATGCCGAGAGTGGCCGTGAACCAGGCGCAGACCGGCCCGCGCGTCGCGCTGGCCGACCTTGTGCCGGGTGACCTGCTCTTCTACCACACCGACCCGACTGCGCCGACGTACATCTCGCACGTCGCCATCTACCTGGGCAAGGGCCTCATGCTGCAGGCGCCCCAGCCCGGCGAGAACGTGCAGATTGTGCCCGCCATCTTCGGTGGCGGGTTTGCCGGCGCGGTTGCGGTATATCCGCGGGTCGCTGCGGCCGTCGCCGCTCACCCGGCGGGCTGAACACCGCCCGAGCCCCCAACGGGCGCTCGCGCGAACCGCATCTGAGCCGTGGCCCGCCACTCCCTAGTTGCCGGGCGACTCCTGGCGGCCGATTTGCCCGTTATGCGGTCACCCAGCAACTAGGGAGTCAGTTCCTCGCTGGCCGGCCGGGCTTGTGCAGGGCGGCTAGTGGTGTAATCATAATTACATGGATACAGAAGAGCTTCGCGGCTGGTTTACCGGCCGTCTCCCGACCGACTGGTTCACTGCCGCTCCGGAAATCAAGGTTGACCGCGAGGAAATCACCGTCGTCGGCTCGCTCGCCGACACCGAGAACGCCGCCGGCGCCAGTGAGGCCGAGGCCGCGGCGGCCGCTGAGGGCCGGAGCCGCCGGTTCCGCGAGCAGACCCGCGAGCACCGGATCGAGATCGCCCGGGAGGCCGAGCACAAGTTCGGCCGCAAGATTTCCTGGGGCGTCGAGTGCAATGGCCGCAGGGTGATGTTTACCACGTTTTCCGTGCCGGTCATGACGAGGCTTCGGCAGGCCGAGCGCCAGGTGCTCGACACGCTGGTCGACGGCGGTGTCGCCCGCAGCCGCAGTGATGCGCTGGCCTGGTGCGTGCGCCTGGTAGGCCAGAACCAGGACACCTGGCTGGCCGATCTGAAGGCCGCATTGCGCAAGGTTGAGCAGGTCAGGGCCGACGGGCCCGGTCAGTAACCGCCGACGGCGACAGCTGGCGCGGGCGTCCGGGCGGGCGTCCGCGCCACTGACATTCACCGGGGCGGGAACGACCTCTGGCCGGTCTCCGCGGCCTGACAGGGCGCGGCGAGCGAGCGCAGCGCCGTTCCCGCCTGAAAGCATTTCGTCTACAGAACGTAACCGCGACTGCCCGCAGCGAAGCGATTAGCCCTGACCAGTCAGAATTGATCGGGGCACGCCGGGGTACACTCCCCCAATCCCGGCTCTCAGGGTTTTTGCTGCCCCTGCGTGCTTCCGGGTCCCCCGCAGCGGAGCTACCCGCAAAGCCCTTGAGGAGGACCAGTCGTGGCTTATGACGTGAATGCGGCCCCGGATCTGGCTGCCCTCGAGACGAGTCTCGACGATGCCGGCCTGAAGAATCCCTTCGTGCGCGAGTACGTGAGGTACTGGGCTGAAATAACCGGCGCCGAGCGTGTCGAGGTGATTGGCGCATCTGATGATGCCCGGCTCATCAGCGAATCACTCGAGGCCGGCGAGATCTGGCCCGCTGGCGAAGGCCGCTACTACGCGCGCAGTTACGTCAAGGACACGGCGCGCTCCGAGGAGCGCACGATCGTCGCCACCGCTAATCCAGCCGACAAGGGCATCTACAACAACTGGCGCCCGGCAAGTGAGATGCGCCCGTTGCTGGAGAAGCTCATGCGCGGTGCCTCGGCCGGGAAGACTATGTACGTCATCCCGTACCTCATGGCGCCCCCTGGTTCTCCGCTCGAGCCGTACGCGGTCGGCGTCGAGCTCACTGACCACCGTACGGTCGCGCTGCACATGATTCGCATGGCACGGTGCGGCGTGGAGCACGTGAACAACCTCGCCGAACCGAACCGGTTCGTGCGCGGCGTGCACGTAACCGGCGACCTGGCCAACCTCGGCCAGGGAACGCCGGAGGACAAGCGCTACTTCGTCACGTTCGCCGACGAGCGGACCATCCTGCATTTCGGCTCCTCCTACGGCGGCAACGCGCTGCTGGGCAAGATCGCGCACGGCCTCCGGCAGGCTGCCTACGACGGCTGGGCCTCAGGTGAGTTCCTGGCCGAGCAGTTCATGCTCATCGGGATCACGGACAAGCAGACTGGCCGGACCTGGCACATTTGCGGCGGCTTCCCCAGCGCGTCCGGCAAGACCAACCTGGCCATGATGCTGGCCCCTGACAGTCTTGGCGGCCGATACCACGTCGAGTTTTACGGTGACGACATCGCGTGGCTGCGTGTCGACCCCAAGGACGGGAAGATCTACGCGATCAATCCCGAGTTCGGAGTCTTCGGCGTCGCCAAGGACACCAACGAGGCGACCAACCCGACGGCACTGCGATCGGTCGGGCCGGACACCAGGGTCTTGTTCACCAACGTTGCGTACAACGACAACACCCACGAGGTGTGGTGGGAAGGCAGGACGCCGGAGCCGCCCGCCGACGTAACCGGCTGGCGGGACTGGACCGGTCAGCTCGTCTCCGAGCGTTCCGCCGACGAGCAGGACAAGCCCTGGGCTCACCCGAACAGCCGCTTTACGACGTCGCTGACCAATGTGCCGAATATCGCTACCGACTTTGAAACGCCCGCCGGCGTGCCGATCGACGCGATCATCTTCGGCGGCCGTACCCGGGATCGGGAACCGCTGATCCGGGCCATTACTGATCTCGCGGAGGGCGTCTACGACGGCCTCACGCTCGGAGCCGAGGCAACGTTTGCCGCCGAGGGCGTGGACGGTCAGCTCCGGTACGACCCGATGTCAATGCGGCCCTTCATGTCCTATCCGGAAGGCGCCTACGGGGCTCATTGGCTCAAGATCATCGGTGCCGCCAGCGACCAGCCGATTTTCGCTCACGTCAACTGGTTCCAGCGCGATCCGGATGACGGTCACTTCCTGTGGCCGGGCTATCGCGAGAACCTGCGTCCGCTGCTGTGGCTGCTGCGCCTGCGCGACGGCGAGGTTCGTGGCGAACAGACGCCGGTTGGCATCGTCCCGACCAGGGACGAGCTTGACCTCGATGGCGTGGACATCCGCCCGGAGGACCTCGACAAGATCCTTACCATCGACATCGGCCGGTGGATGACAGAGATGGCGCACCGCGAAGCGCACCTGGCCCAGTTCGACGGCCTGCCCGAGGAGATCTGGGCGGCGCACCGCCGTGTCGCCGCAGCCCTCGCCGCCGCCGCAGGCTGAGCCGGCGAGGCTGAGACGAACAGGCTGGTCAGGCTTACGGCAACCAGCCATGTGGGGGTGTAGCCGTCGTTCGGCGCGATGTTAACGTTCCGTTATGGGACAACTACGTTGCGTCGATGGTTCCGTGCTGTCCGTGCAGGCCGTCGCCTGCCGGGACTCCGCCGGCCAGCCTTACGAGATCACCCTCAGGCTGGCTAGGAACTCGGTGCCGTTTGCCGCCGTCGGTCAGCGCTGCGGGTACCAGTTCTCGGAGCTGTCCGAGCGCGTCAGCGCAGCCCGGCTCGACCCGGAGCAGGCCGCCGCCTGGCCTGACCCGGACGACCGCTTCCCTGGTGCGGGCGGCGGGCCGGCGGCCGGCTGCCTGCCCGGCGACCAGGAGTACTTCACCCTGCGGTCGCGGGACCGCAGTGATCTGCCCGGCGCCGGCGAGTTGCGCTGCGTACTACGGTCCAGTGCGGTCTGGCAGGGCGAGTGCATGGGCACCGGGCACCACCGGGAGGTCTCCTCCCACCTCCAGCACGGGCAGCAGGGACAGCACGGGCAGCAGGGACAGCACGCGCAGCAGGGCGCGCACGGGTTCGCCGGCCAGCACCCGGGCTTTCAGAATGCTGAGGCCCAGGCGGGCGGGCTTGCGCAGGCGCCCAGGCCGTCCGCAGTGCCGGGGCAGCGGAGCTGGCCCGCCCGGCGCGCGGCTGGTGGTCCCGGCAGGTGGCACCTGAGCCGGAGGGCGTTCATCGAAGCCTGGGGCGACGACGGTGTCGGGGTGCGGGCTGTCCTGACTTCGGCTGAACTGGTGGCATTCTTGGATACGGTTCTCACAGGGCCCGAGAATCCTGAGTCAGCAGGGGCCGGCGCCTCCGCCGGGAGTGTCCCGGCCGAGGGCAGGTCTGCGGCCGGGTCCGCAATGGCCGGAGTTCCGGCGGACACGGTGGTCGATCAGGCCTTAGCGGCCGACGGCCAGGCAGTGATTAAGCCACCAGGCGGCATGGCAGTGCTGCTGCGGTGGCAGCGAGGAAGGGTGCCGGATGGGATTGCGCGATCTCGTCTACCGGCTCTACGAGCAGCGGCTCGAGGCGACGCTAGCCCCTCAGGCGATCCCGCGGCACGTCGGAGTGATGTGCGACGGTAACCGCAGATGGGCGAGATCCGCCGGGCTCGCCGACGTCAGCAGCGGCCACCAGGCAGGCGCTGACAAGATCTTCGAGTTGCTTGAGTGGTGCCAGGAAACCGGGGTCGAGGTTGTCACCCTGTGGCTGCTGTCTACTGACAACCTGACCAGGGAACCAGCTGAGCTCGAGCCGCTGCTGCGGATCATCGAGGGCACTGTAAGAGATCTGGTTGCGCAGGAATGGCACGTTAAGCCGGTGGGTGCGCTCGACCTACTGCCAGCCGACACAGCGGCGGTGCTCAAGGACGCGGCTGAGGTCACGGCAGCCCGCGGCGGGCTGCTGGTGAACGTCGCAGTCGGGTACGGCGGTCGCCGGGAGATCGCGGACGCGGTCCGGTCCCTGCTGCAGGAGCACGCTACTAAGGGCACAACCATCGAGGAGCTAGCCGAGATCCTCGATGTGGAGCACATCGCCGAGCATCTCTACACGGCGGGCCAGCCCGATCCGGACCTGGTTATCAGGACCTCTGGAGAGCAGCGCCTTGGCGGCTTCCTGCTATGGCAGAGCGCACACTCGGAGTTTTACTTCTGTGACGCTTACTGGCCCGCCTTCCGCCGGGTCGATTTCCTCCGTGCGTTGCGGTCGTATGGCGAGCGGCAGCGGCGGTTCGGAGCCTGACCGGCGGTCGCCGACCGCGCCGGAAGGAACGTGAACGGCTCGTTACGGCGTCTCGACCGGTCATGAACAGCTAGTTACGGTACTTCCGCCGCTCGGTTCCCTTGGGTACCGTCTGAACTGACGGGCGGTGCCTTGCCGCCCGCCGGGAAGGCCCTTGAGATCCTCGAGCTTCGCGTCCTGGTGCGCAGGCGAGATGAGCGATGGGCCGGGTCCCCGGCCTCTCGCTGGCCGGACCCGGTCCCGCCGACACGTCTGTGTCCGACCGCGGCGCCCGCCTGGCGCCCAGGGGAGAGCGAGTGGCCAGTTCCTCAGCCCGCCGATCCACGTCCGCCTCGCGGGGCACTGCTCCGGCAGCCCCCGCCCGGTCAAGTCCAGCCCAGCGCAGTACAGCACGGGCCAGTAACGCCGCGCATGTTTCCGTTGCATCCGGCACGACCCGGCATGAGGTGGAGATCGTCAGTTCCAGCCAGCCGCGCCGTACGTACGTCCTCGACACCAGCGTGCTGCTGGCGGACCCGGCGGCCGTCGGCAGGTTCGCCGAGCACCGCGTCGTGCTGCCGATCGTTGTCATCACCGAGCTAGAAGCCAAGCGGCATCATCCTGAGCTCGGGTACTTCGCCAGGCAGGCGCTCCGGTACCTCGATGACCTCCGGGTCTGTCACGGTCGCCTCGATGCCGACCTGCCGGTCGGCGACTCCGGCGGTACCGTCCGGGTCGAGCTCAACCACTCCGACCCCGGGGTGCTGCCGGCCGGATTCCGGCTAGGTGACAACGACACGAGGATTCTCTCCGTCGCGTGCAGCCTTGCTGCCGAGGGCGAGAGCGTGATCCTGGTCAGCAAGGATCTGCCCCTGAGGGTTAAGGCGGCGGCGGTAGGACTGACGGCTCAGGAGTACCGGGCGGAGCTACCGCCTGACTCCGGCTGGACCGGGATGGCTGAGCTGGACGTTACGGCGGCTGAGATCGACGAGTTGTACGAGGCGGGTCACCTCGACCTTGCGGCGGCACGGGACCTGCCTTGCCACACCGGCCTGGTCTTGATATCCGGCGTGGCCGGCGCTGGCAGCGCGCTCGGACGGGTGCAGCCCGATAAATCGGTCAAGCTCGTCCGCGGCGACCGCGAAGCGTTCGGGCTTCGAGGCCGAAGTGCTGAGCAGCGGATTGCTCTCGACCTGCTGCTGGACAGCGAGGTCGGTATCGTGTCGCTGGGCGGCCGGGCCGGGACCGGTAAGTCGGCGCTGGCCCTGTGCGCGGGCCTCGAGGCCGTGATGGAGCGCCGTCAGCACCGTAAGCTCGTCGTCTTCCGGCCGCTGTACGCGGTCGGTGGCCAGGATCTCGGTTACCTGCCGGGCTCGGAAGCAGACAAGATGAACCCGTGGGCGCAAGCGGTGTTCGACACCCTGTCCGCGGTGACGTCACAATCGGTCATCGACGAGGTGATCGACCGGGACATGCTGGAAGTGCTGCCACTCACCCACATCCGCGGCAGGTCGCTGCATGACTCCTTCGTGGTTGTGGACGAGGCGCAGTCACTGGAACGCGGCGTGCTGCTGACGGTCCTATCCAGGATCGGCGCCGGCTCCAGGGTGGTGCTGACCCATGACATTGCTCAGCGCGACAACCTGCGGGTTGGCCGCCACGATGGCATCGTGGCCGTCATCGAGAAGCTCAAGGGCCACCCGCTGTTCTCGCACGTCACGCTGGTCAGGTCTGAGCGCTCGCCAATCGCGGCGCTCGTTACCGAGATGCTGGAGGACTCTGGCCTCTGACCTGGCCACAAAGGACGGTGCGGACGGCACGGGCGGGACGGCCCGGGGCGCTTTGCCCTGGGCCGATCCCGAGTCGCGCAAAAGCGCCGCGGACGGTACCGTGACTCGCGTCATGAGCCCGCAAGACGCGACGAGCAGCCCGCCCGCATCCGCCGAGCCGCTGGTTACTGGCTTGCCAGAGGCGGTCTCGGTGGTCATGCCGGTGCGCAACGAGGAACGCTACATCGCTGAGTCGGTCGGCCGCGTCCTGTCTCAGCGCTATGACGGTGAGCTAGAACTGGTGATCGCTCTCGGCCCGTCACGCGACCGCACCGCGGAAGTGCTCCGCCGCCTGGCCGAATCCGACTCGCGGATCAAAGTCATCGACAATCCCACCGGCGAGATCGCCGCTGCGATCAACCTGGCCCTGGCCGCCTCCCGATACCCGATCGTGGTCCGGGTCGACGGCCATTCGATGCTTCCGGACGGCTACATCCAGACTGCCGTCGACACGTTGCGCGAGACAGGGGCTGTCAACGTGGGCGGGCTGATGGCCGCGGCCGGTATCACGCCGTTCCAGCAGGCAGTGGCCTGGGCGATGACCTCGCCGTTCGGGGTCGGCGCGGCCAAGAACCACACCGGCGGTGAGGCAGGGCCCGCTGATACCGCCTACCTCGGCGTCTTCCGCCGCGCGGCGATCGAGCAGGTGGGCGGCTATAACGAGGACTTTAAGGTTGCCGAGGACTGGGAGCTTAACCACCGGATCCGCAAGGCCGGCGGTCTCATCTGGTTCCAGCCAGCCATGCGCGTGACTTACCGGCCGCGCGCGACGGTGGCAGAACTCGGCATCCAGTACTTCCGTTACGGCAGGTGGCGGCGCGCTGTCTCGCGCGAGCATGCCGGCACGATCAACCTGCGCTACCTCGCTCCGCCGGCCGCGGTCGCGCTAGTGATGGCCGGCACGCTGGTGGGCCTGGCCGGGATCGGCGGCCTGGCGGCGGGTGGCTGGCCCGGGTGGCTGACGCTCGGCTTCGTGCTTCCGGCCAGCTACCTGGCGGGAATTCTGGCGCTGGCCGCCGGGGCAGCCAGGCAGCTGCCGGCCCGGGCGGCAAGCCGGGTGCCGATCGCCCTCGCGACGATGCACATGTGCTGGGGGGCTGGTTTCCTGACCAGTCCTCGCGCTCTGATACCCGCCCTATCCGGCCTATAGGCGGAGAAACCGGTCAGTCAGCCGAGAAGCCACGCGCATCGCGCGGGTGAGGGCGTCAGTCGGCCAGCTCGGACCGCTCGGCCAGGGCGTGCGCGACAGTCAGGTCAGCGGCGTAGGTGATCTTAAGGTTTCGCTCGCTGCCTTCGACTACTCCGATCGGTACTTCAGGCAGGTAACGCAGCACAACGCCGCAGTCGTCGGTAGCAGGCACGGCCGCGAATCCGGGATCAGCGTCGGCCAGGTCGTAGGCCCGGCAGATGACTGACAGCCGGAAACCCTGCGGAGTCTGGCAGCGCGCCAGCAAATCGCGCGGTAGAACGCGCCTGATAGCGCCGCCAGCGACTTCGACGATCGTGTCCGCGGATGGCACGACGACGCTGACGGCCTGCCAGTCATCGAGGGCCGCGACGCAGTCCGCAATCGTCCGCTGGTCGATAAGCGGCCGGGCCGCGTCATGGAAGAGCACTTTGCTGTCCGCGGCCGTCGCCTTGCCGCGCAGCCAGCTGAGCGCTTGCCTGGTCGAGTCGGTCCTGCTGGCTCCGCCAAGGATGATGCCAGTTACCTTACGGTAGGCGGCCGCGCCAGACCGGACCTCATCCTCGATGTCCGGCGCCGCGACAACGACCACCTCATCGATGGCTGGAGCCGTGTCGAACGCCCGGACGCAGTGCTCGATCAGCGTCCGGCCCGCTAGCAGGCCCAGCTGCTTCGGCTTGGCCGTACCGAACCGGCGACCCGACCCTCCCGCCAGAACGACCGCCACTGTCCGCATGGCGGGACACTATCCGGTCGGCCGACACGCTCGGGCCGCTGGTCGCCGGGAGCCGGATCGCGCCAATGTACGCTAGGTAGCACTCTGACTACCTAGTGTTATCGAGGACGATCACTACGGAGGATCAGGCCGCCGCTGGGTTGAATAAGCCCGCGGCCGAACCGAGTGCAGGCCCGGCCGCAGGCACGCCAGCGGCCAGTGCCAGGGTGCGATCGCGCTTGGTCAACCGCCGCCGCCGGGCTTCTGCAGATGCCAGCCGGCCACCCGGCGGGCGGCCGAAGACAGCCCCGGCTCGCCAGCCTTCTCCGGCCGGGCCCGACTATGGCGGCGGCGAGTACGCCGGCACCGAGCCCGGCGAGAGCAATGGCGACGGCAGCGGGCCGGTTTACTGGGTGCCGGGGTTGGCCGACGCCGGTGAAAGTGCGCGCGCCGAAGTTGACTCCGGCGGAGGGACCGAAGACAGCGCCATCGGCAGAGCGGCTTACCTGCTGGCCGAGCCGGGAAGCGCTGCGCCCGCAGACGTTGAGTCCGCTGAGCTTGACAGCGGGCCTGGTGGGTCAGGCGAGGTCCGGTCAGGGAAGCTCGTAACTATCGGCCTGTCGTCAGGAAACGGCCAGATCGCGCTGGCGGGCGGCGCCCCGAATCTGCTCGGCGGTCAGCCCGACCTCGCTCTCCGTCAGCCCGGCCTGCTGGCGGAGGCCGGCCGTCTGGCACTGGCCTGGGCAACCGAGCGGCGCCTTGGCCGTACCGCTGCCTGCGGCATCACGCTAGCGCTGACTGCGTGCGCGGCTGTCTGGTTCTCCGCCGGAACCAGGACCGATCTCCTGCGTGGCGTCGCCGCCCTATGGGTCGGCTACCTGGTGCTGAAGGCCGGGCAGCGGCTGCCGGCCGGCCGGTCGCCTGCCCAGGCCGTCGGCTGGCTGACGACGCTGGGCAGTTGCCTGTCCGAGTGTGTGGTCTATGCGGGCCTCGCTGTCGGCGCGGCGGCCGGGCACTGGAGCCGCGCATGGCCAGTGGCTATCGCCGTGCTCGGCCTGGTCGGCGTCCGTAACCTGATGAGTGCGTGCTCAGTTCCGCCCGGGTTCGGTGAGCACTCTGAGGGCGCGATCCGCCGTGTCGGCACGGCGGCGCTGACCATGCCGCTCGGCGGCCGGATCCTGCTGATCGGCCTGGTAGCTCCGGCGTGGGGGGCCAGGATCGCGCTGCTTGCCCTGCTGGACTGGGCGATTGCCTCTATCGGCTGCGGCATGGCCGGGCGGGCGGCGCCCGGTGTCACCGACGACGGCGAGCGCCCGTCCGGCCAGACCTCGCTGGCGTTGCGGCTCAGGGACGACGGAGCACTCGCCCGCGCCATGGGCGCCTTGGTCCGGGGCAACCTGCTGCCGCTGCCGCCGGCGTTGCTGGGCCTGGCGGCCATCGCGGCACTCGGCCTGCTCGGGTTTCACGGCTTGCCATGGCCCCTGATGATCGCCCCGGCCGTCGTGATGCTCCTGGCGGCGCCTGGGTCGGCGCACCCGCATGCTGGCCGGTTCGACTGGCTCGTCCCGGCGTTGCTCTTCGGCGCGCAAATCCTCTACCTCACCGCGATCGGCCGCGGCGCGGGCGTGCCCGGACCGGTGATCTTCGCACTCGGGGTGGCGTTGCTGCTGCGTTACGCCGACCTGGCAGTTCCGGACCGCCCCGTGATCGCGGCCAGAGCGCGAACGCCGGGCGAGGCAGGCAGCGAACGGGGTACCGCACTCGGCTGGGAGGGGCGGCTCCTGATCGCTGGCCTGGCTGCGGCGATGGGTATCGCGACATTCGCTTACCTGGCTCTAACGGTCTATTTTGGGTTCCTCATCTGTGCCAAGGTCGTGACAAGGTTTGTCACGCGTCAGGAGGAACCTGCCCGTGATCGGCTTGGTGATGGCGGCAGGCGCAAGCCGTCGGCTGCGTCCTGATACCGACCACCTGCCCAAGACGCTGCTGCCGGTCGACGGTGATGTAACGATCTTGGACATCGCCCTGAAGAACCTGGCTGCGGCCGGCCTGACCGACATCGTCGTGCTGGTGGGATATGCCGCAACCGCGGTAGCCGACCGCGTGCCGGCGCTGCAGCGCAGGCATGGCGTGGCGCTTGAGCTAGTGCACAACGACCGGGCAGAGGACTGGAACAACGCCTATTCGCTGTGGCTGGCCCGGGCGTACTTTGGCAGAGGCGTACTGCTGGTCAACGGCGATACCGTGCACCCGGTCAGCGTCGAGCAAACGCTCCTGGCCGCAAGCGCGGCCGATCCCGGAGCGGACCTGATCCTCGCGCTGGACGACACCAAGCCGCTCGCGGACGAGGAGATGAAGGTCATACTCGACGACCGCGGTTTGATGACCAGGATCAGCAAGCTGATAGACCCGGCTGAGGCCGACGGCGAGTACATCGGCGCGACGCTGATCCAAGCGGCAGCGGCTGACGCGCTGGCCGACGCACTGGAAACCACCTGGAAGACCGATCCCGGCCAGTACTACGAGGATGGCTATCAGGAGCTGGCCAACCGTGGCGGCGCTGTGGCCACGGCGGCGATCGGCGCCGTGGAGTGGGTCGAGGTGGATGATCATCGGGACTTGAAGCGAGCCAGGGAGATCGCCGGGCGCTGCTAGGGTCGAGCCTGCTCGCCTGCTCTGCTCGCTCAGGGGCACACCCGCTCGCTCAAGGAGACACATGCCGCTGCTGGCCCGGATGCTGCCTTCGCCGCTCGTTATCGATGTCCGGCGGGGAGCAATCGGCAGCCTGGGCGCGCTGCTCGCCGACCACCGGATCGCGACCGAGGGCCGGGTAGCCGTCGCGGTCGGCCCAGGGCAGGGAGACAGCATCGCTGCCGAGCTGACGATCATGGCGGCCGAGATCTTCCGAGTGCCCGACGGCACCCACGCTGCTGCCGCCGCACTCGGGCAGCAGCTGCGCGCCGGGTCATACGAGGCGGTGGCCGGAATCGGCGGCGGCCAGACCATAGACGTCACTAAATTCGCGGCGCATATGGCCGGAATTCCCATGGTTGCCGTTGCCACCAGTTTGTCGCACGACGGCATCTGCTCGCCGATCAGCACGCTCCGGCATGAATCAGGCACCGGCTCTTACGGCGTGGCGATGCCGGTCGCGGTGATCGTCGATCTTGACCGGGTCCGGGCAGCGCCCGGCTCACTGGCCACGGCCGGGGTCGGTGACGTGCTCGCTAACTTGTCCGCCATCGCCGACTGGGAGCTCGCAGCCGCGGACCTGGGGGAGAAGATCGACGGCCTGGCTGTCGCCATGGCCCGGTCGGCTGCCCAGGCCGTGCTGCATCAGCCAGGGCATGCCAAGTCGGACGAGTTCCTTACCGTGCTGGCCGAGGCGCTGATCATGTCCGGGATGGCGATGGCCGTAGCCGGGTCAAGCCGCCCCGGCAGCGGCGGTGAGCACGAGATTATGCACGCGATCAACGACCTTTTTCCGGGAACGGGCAGTCACGGCGCACTCGCCGGGGTAGGCACGCTGTTTTGCACCTACCTGCGCGGCGACGTGGCACAGGCCGGGCAGGTCGCTGCCTGCCTGGGCAAACACCAGCTGCCGCGCACCCCTGCGGATCTCGGCATGTCTGAGGAGGACTTCGCCGTCGCCGTCCGCTATGCGCCGAGAACGCGGCCGGGCCGCTACACGATCCTGGAGCGCCTGGAACTCACCGAGGCCGAGATTCTCGGCCGGCTGGGTGACTTCGCCAAGCTAGTGGCCGGCTGACCGGCCTCTGACCAGTACTGGCCCGGCTAGCCGTGGGCGTAGCCCGAGCCGGGCTTGAATTTCCAGCCGAGGACCTGACCTATCCGGGTGTCAGGCTGACCGAACAGCCCGATCAGGAACTGGCCGAGAGTGCTGCTCGGCGAGGTCGCAGCGACCACCGCGTTGGGCTGCCAGCCGGCCAGGTCGGCCTGGATCTGGGCGGGCGATGGCTGGATCGGCGGGCCTAGCTGGGGGTCATAAAGGTCATCGATGTAGTAAGAGGTTGGCGTCATCCCTGCCCGTCCGGCCCGGCCGATATTGCCGGGCTGGTCCGGCGCGATGAAGTCGCCACCGATCATGGTGGCCGGGTCGCCGGTCGCCGCCTGCCAGCGCATGACCTGCGAGGTGCCCGCGTACGGGAAGGGCGCGAGCAGGACCCTGGCATCAGATGGCAGGTGCAGCGCCTTGAAGGTGGCCGCGTATCCGGCCGGAACCTGGCCAGTCGGAGAGACCAGGTAGGGCTCGGGCACGAGCGGCAGCAGCGCGATCACCGCGATGGCGGCCGCGATCAGGCTTCCGTTGCGCCACTTCGAGAACGGTGCGACCTTGCGGCTGCGGGCCAGGTCGAGAGAAAAGGCCAGCACGGCGGCAGCACCGGCGTCGGCCAGGATGCAGAGCCGGTCCGCCACCAAGGCGTCGAGCAGGGGGAGGTGCTGGAGGGCCCCCCAGGGCAGCAGCCAGCCCGGCAGGGTGAAGACGCCCGGCCGGATCGGCGTGGCACCCATTCCCAGCCACTCCAGCAGGATGAGGGTGAGGCCGGCCACCCGGATCGGCAGGTACTTCCAGAAATAGACGATCGCCGCCAGCAGCACGATGATCAGCGGCACACCGAGGTAGGCGAGGTACTCGGGCAGCGGCTGCGGATAGTAGTTCGCGATGTTGCCGGTGGCGTGCGTATGCAGCAGCACGAGGCTGGACGGGTTGATAAACGCGTACGGGAGCGTTCCGAGGTTGGTCTTGTGGCTTTGATAGTTGATGATCACCGTGGCGCCCGCGTGCGCGCTGACGCCGTGGAACTGCACCCACAGTGCCCGCGCGCACAGGACCAGCGCGATGACGCCGGCGGTGACCAGACCGGCCAGCAGCGGGCGGATCTTGCTCGCCGCGCCGCGGGGCCGGCACAGCACCAGCACCACCAGCAGAATGACCGTCGCGATAACGGAGTCGACCAGCGCTTCCTCGCTGACGAAGAACTGCGCGGCGACCAGCAATCCGAGCCAGATGCCGTTGCGAATGGCATTACCCCGGTCGGTAACAAGGCGCAGCACCCGGTCGATAATGAGCGGCGGCAAGATCGCGAGGACCAGGGAGTAGTGGCCGATACCGGAATCCACCAGGGCTGGCGAGAACCCGTAGAGGGCACCGCCCAGGAACGCCGCGAGCTGGCTGGCCTGCCAGCGGCGCAGCACGTAATACATGCTGGCCGCCGAGCCCGCGAACCCGATGAACAGCAGGAAGGTCAGGCCCACCTGCGGCCCGAACAGCACGGTGACCGGCGTGGCGATGATGCCGGGCAGCAGCAGCGACGTATTCCACATCAGGTTGACGCTGTGCGGCGCGTTCATCGCCATGGTGGTCAGGGCCGGCAGCCTGAAGTGCTCGATGGCTGTCGCCGCGTACCGGAGGAACCAGGTCGCCTGGTCGACGTCCTGAGGGTCGCCGGACTGGTAGACGGCAGTCGGACGGACCCACAAGGTCGCGGTGACCCAGAAGCTGACGACGAGATAGGCGGCGAGGATGAGGGCAAGCCGCTGGCCAGCTCTGGGCAGCAGCCTTGAGGACAGTGGCTGCGGTGACTCAGCCACTTCCGGGGCAAGTCTCGTCACCGGCGCCCTCTCGGTGATGTCAGGCGAGTTCCCGACCGTAGGTTCACTCGTCACGCTCAATCAATTCACTAGCGGCGCGCAGGCAGCACGGTAAAGGTTACGCAATACCTCAGCCATCTTGGCCTTAGCTCAGGAAGCGTGGACTTGCCTTAACAATTATTCCCGCATGCCCGGTCCTCTGAGCAGCGAAAACGCTCTCGTGAGTATACGGTACGGTCCACAGTGACTCGGGTGATAGCCGTTGTCACATACTTGACCATGCTGCGAAGGTCCCAAACTGCCCTGACGCGGTTAGCAAGGCGGCCTTCTAGGTAGGCTCTGATGGCTGCCATCGCCCTCAAACGGGAGTCGTTCGTGCATGACCTGAAGGTAAGCGGCCGGCCGGCACCGCTAACCGGCCAACCTAAGCGCAAGCTGACCAGCTCTGACAGCATCTTCTGGCTAGTTCTGGTATCAGCCGCCTTCTTGGCCGCCGAGCTGACCCCGGCGCTGCTGCGGATGCCTCTGGGCGCGGACGAGATTACCTACATCGCGCGATCCAGCGCGCACGCGTCAGCCATATCCCTTCCGCCGGTGCACGGGCAGGGGATGGGGCTGATGGCGGCTCCTGTGACTTTGCTCACTACGTCGCTGACAGCGATCCGGATCTGGATGTCTGTCCTGTCGGCGGTCGGCCTGTTCCTGGCAGTGCTGTGCTGGCGCGGCCTGCGGCCCATGTGGGTGCTGGCGCTCGCCGAGCTGGTCCTGGCGAGCCTGGCTATCACGCAGAACAGCGGCGTGCAGATCTACCCCGACTGGTGGGGTGCGCTTTGCCTGCTCGCGCTCACCGGACTGTTCCTGAAGGCCGTCAACGGAACGATCCGCGCCCGCGTCGTCCTGCCGCTCATCGGCTTCGTAAGCCTCGTCATCGTCCTGTTGCGGCCGCAGAACGTCGTGTTCCTGATGGGCCCGGTCATCCTTGCCTGTCTTGTGGTGCGGCGCTGGCGGAATTTCAGGATGCTCGCCGCGATGGCCGTCGGGACCGCGCTCGGCTTCGCTGAGTGGGTTGCCGGGGCTTATCTCTGGTTCGGCGGGCTCACCGAGAGGATCAACCTCGCCGGACAGGAGCCGCCGCCCTTGCACCTGTACTTCGCGCTCCTCACTCAGGTGAGGTACATGAATGGTTCGTGGTACTGCAGCACCGGTTGCAGCCAATGGGCCGTGCCGGCTGAGACGCCCTGGTGGATCGCGTTCCTGGCGATCGCCGTTCTCGGCCTCTGGGCGGGCTGGCACCGCAGCTCGATGAAGGCGTCGTCGGTGCTGGCCGGAGCCTCGGCGCTCTGGGTGTTCCTGTTTTACGCATTCCTGGTACCGTTCGGGGCGCCGCGTTACCTGCTGCCAACGTACGCCCTGATGTCGATCCTGGTAGCGGACGGGATCGTCTGGGCGGTCACCGAGTCGCGCTGGCGAAAGTTCTCCGAGTCGCGCTGGCGAAAGCTAGTGGCTGCGGCTGCCTGCTTGTTCCTGCTGGGCGGGATCGCGTCGCAGCGAGTCATCCTTCAGCACCAGGCCGCCTATCAGGCGGTCACCAGGCAGTTCCAGGCTGAGGCTCAGGAGCTGGAGAAGATAGGCGTCCACCCGCCCTGCGTACTGGATAACACATCGATCGCCTACTACCTCGGTTGCTCCGCGCCCTGGACAACCACCGGACCGGACATTCAGACGGTGACGGCGTTCCTGCAAAACCGCACCCCCCAGGGCCTGAAGTACTGGCGGATGCTGCCGCTGCCGCCGCCGCCAAAGCCGGGCGACTTCCTGCCGGTCGTCTTCTTGCCGGCCACCAGTCCGGTCTTCAGAAGTGCGCAGAGCATTGCGCACGCTAAGGCAGAGTTCGCGCACATCGACAAGGCGTTCAATATTTCTGGCAGCTAGCTGCCTGCAGCGGCGGGAGGTCCCTGGCAGGAGACCGCGCCGTACCTACGGCGACCGCGTCGATCGATGCCCGGCGCGAGGCTGCGTGCCGGGACTGGGGTGAGCGGTGGACCGACCGCACGAGCCCGGCTCCGGCTAGCCTGATGATCGTGCAGGCATCGACGTTCGAAGAAACGCGGCCCGGCGATTACCTGATCCGGCTGGCAGCATCTGACCTGGGAAAGTCATTCAAGAGCCTTGCCCGGTCGGAGATGGCCATATGCCCGGGTGACGTGGTCGTGGACCTGGGATGTGGGCCCGGCGCGGATTTGCCGGCCTTCGCTGGGGCGGCGGGTGCCAGCGGCCGGGTGATCGGGGTGGACAGTGACCCGGTGGCGGTCCGCCAGGCCAAGAGTCGCACGGCGGGCTTGCCCCAGGTCGAAGTCCGCGAGGGCGATGTCCACGCCCCCGACATCCCGGCGGCGAGCGCGGACAGGGTCCACATCGACCGGGTGCTGCAGCACGTCGCGGAGCCTGGAACCGCGCTCGCCCAGGCACGGCGCGTCCTGCGGGATGGCGGCACGGCCGTCTTCGCCGAGCCCGACTGGGACACGCTCGTCATCGACTATCCGGATGTGGCGACGGCCCGTGCCTACACCCGCTTCGTCACAGATCATGTCGTCCGCAACGCCACCCTGGGCCGGCAGCTCGCCCGCCTCGCGGCACAGGCGGGCTTTCGCGTCGGCGGGGTGATCCCGGTAACCGCCGTATTCCGTGACGCTCAGGCGGCCGATCAGATCCTCGGGATACAGCGCGTGACCGGCAGGGCCGTGGACGCTCGGTACCTCACGCAGGAGTGCGCGAACCAGTGGCTCGCCTATCTGGCCAGCCAGCCCTTTTTCGCATCAGTCACCCTCTACATCGTCACGGCAACGGCCAGCTGACCACAGCGCCCACGCCCGAACCGCTGTCCGGGACACCTACCTACGACCCGCCAAGCGGGCCGTAGAACGCAGCACGGTCGTTACAGACGTTGGTCTTCCCGGTAATGCCGCCGTAGCTCCGCGCCAGGGTCGCCCCGCGGGTCCGGGTGGCGTCCCGGCCGTGGGTATCCGCGACTGCTTTGCTCGTCCTGCCGCCAGCCGGCGAAACCGGCCGGTCGAGCGCGATGCCCCGGAACAGGGCCAGGTCGCTGGCCGGCCAGGTTACCCAGTTCGGGTTAGGCCCGTACGCCTGCGTCGGCAACTCGACGAACTGCACGCCGCCAGGCGGCAAGCGGCGCAGGCTGTCCGCGATGCTGATCATCGCCGGCAAGCTAAGACGAGAGTCCGTGGTCATCGACCCGGCGGCATCAGTGACGACGGACAGGATCCGCGCCGGGCTGGCCGTCAGGCCGCTATGCTCGACGCCCTGCAGGAGCGAGGCCATCAGGTACTGATCCCTGCGGATGCGCTGCAGGTCCGAGCCCTCGCCGAGGTAGCGTGCCCGCCAGAAGGCAAGTGCTTCCGCTCCGCCGACGTGGTGGCGGCCGCTGCTCAGGCGCAACCTTGAGTCGGGGTCGTTGACGGCAAACGGCAGGCAGATGCTCACCCCGCCGACGTCATTGATCACTTTCTCGAATCCGGTGAAATTCAGCTCGATGAAATGGTCGAGGTGCAGGTGCGTAGTCTGCTCGACGGTCTTCCACAGGCAGCCGGGACCACCGGCCGCGAAGGTGGCGTTGAGCTGCTCGACCTGGCCAGGCTGAGACGCCTGGCCAGGCGCGCCCGCCTCTGTCGGGCAGGACAGGACCGGCACGACGGAATCGCGCGGGATGCTCAACGCGATAATGCCCCCGTGATGCGGCTGGATATGCAAGATGATGATCGTGTCCGAGCGCTGCCCCTGGATGCCGGCGCCGAACTTCCGGTTGGGTCCGGACCTGCTATCTGAGCCGATCAGCAGGACGTTCATGGCGCTGCTAAGCTTCGGCGGCGCGGCCCCCAGACCGGTGAGCGGCACCCGGACGATGCTGTCCCAGACTGACCGGAACTTCAGGTAGGCCGCGATGGATCCGATGGCGAGGCACATCGCCAGGCCTGCCGCAATCCATCGGAAGATTCGCAGCCCGCGCGAGCCCGTTCCCAGCCCGGGAGTCACCAGACGCCCAGGCTGCGCGCGTCCTGATGGCGCGCGCCTCTGGCTGCTGCTCGGATCCCCGTTGTTGCTCATTACCCCGGCCGGGATCTTTGCCAGCCGGACGGAGGTCTAATCGCCAGCCGGGGGGATCTTTACTTGCCGGAACGTCCCCGCTGACGCCGCGTCAGACTGGAGGGAAGCGGAGCGTGACGGCCGGCCGAATCGGAGTACCTGAGCTGGTTAGCCGCCAGCCGGGCCCGCGAATGCCGAGTTATGGTTGCAGATATTGGCTTTCCCAGTGATCCCGCCATAGGTTTTGGCCAGGTTCGAGATTCCAGAGCTGCCACTGGCTGCCTTTAGCCCGGTGAAAGTCGAACCGAGAATCAGGCGCAACGTGGCGTTCTTCAGGCTCGGGTCCTGCTGCAGCTTGACGTTGCTGAATATCGCGGCCAGCGTCTTCGCGGCGGGCAACTGTGCGGGGGTGCGGTAGTCGATGACCGTGTCTTGGTAATCGGGCGTTGCGTTGCCTGCCTTTCCGACGACGTGAAAGCCGCGACTAGTCAGGCTTGCCGCCGTGGTGGTACCGAGATCGTAGGTGTTGGTCCCGTTGAATACCCTGAGCGCGACCGCTGCCGGTTTGACTGGCTTGACCTTGGTCTTGGTCTTGGTGGTCTTGGGCAGCTTGGTGTCATGCGAGATTGCGCTGAACAGGCCGTTTGCCTGCGGCTGCTGCCACTGGATCCAGTTGGAGTTGCCAGTGCTGGGCGTCTGTGACGAATCAATCCACTGAGCGGTGCCCGCATAAGCATTCCAGGGCACGGTTACGAACTGCACGGACTTCCTCGAGATGCTGCGGAGGTCGTTGGCGAGCTGGAGCATGCGCTCCTGGGTCAGTCCGGTGTCAGTAGTCAGGTCGCCGTGCCCGGTTATCGCATCGATGATGCTGAGGATCGTGGTCGGGCTCTTGAGCAGCTTGCTCCGCTCGATGCCCTGCACCAGCGACGCCATCAGCAACTGGTCGCGCTGGATGCGCTGCGGATCGTCGCCCTGGCCAAGGCCCTCACGGGTGCGCCAGAAAGCCAGCGCCTCCTTGCCGCGAATGTGGTGCCGGCCAACGTTCAGATAGAGGTGCGACACGGGATCGTGGATTGGCTGAGGCACGCATACCCATACTCCGTGCAGCGTGTTGATGACGCGCTCGAACCCGATGAAGGTAAGTTCTACGAAGTCGTTGATGTGGATGCCGGTGGTTGCCTCGATAGTGTGCCAGAGGCAGCCTGGACCACCGTAGGCGAATGTGGCGTTGATCTGCTCGACGTCGGTGGCTGGCTGAGCTGTCTGCCCGGAGTCCCCGCCCTCCGCTGCGCAGCTCAGGATCGGGACCACTGAGTCGCGCGGGATGCTCATGACGGCTATCTGGTGCGCCCCCGGCGCGACGTGCAGGACCATGATCGTGTCAGATCGCTGGCCGGCTATGTTCGAACGGCCGCCGATGCTGCCGTTGACGCCGGATCGGGTGTCCGAGCCGATGACCAGGATATTGAGCGCGTGCGGGTCGACTGGAGGCCGCTTGCCTGAGAGGTCACCGGATACGTCGACGCGCTTGATGCCGTCCCAGACTGCGCGGTATTTCGCGTAGACCGCGAGCGAGCCGCCCACCAGCACGATGGCCACCAGGACGGCGAGGCTGCCGAGAATCACCGTGGAGGCAGCACGCCGCCTCGGCTGCCGACCGGGCACTCGGGAAGATCGGGACCGCGACAGATGGCCGGACTGATCGCTGGTTTCGTCCTGGCGGCGCATTAGCTCCTCAGCATCAGACGCTGACGCCTGGTCAGCAGCCAGGCAAACCGCCAGGCCGCCGTCCATGCTACGTGCTCTAACTATGCGCAAACAGAGTTACCGGACAATACAGAGGAACCTCTGAGTTAGGTATGTTGCAGCTTCCAGGCCGCGGCGCGATCTGAGGTCGCCGGGTCTTCAACCGGACACGATCAGATGGGGCAAGCCGGCAACACGGTCGTGCACCTTTAGAGTTGTGCCCGTGCTCCCTCGTGACAGCCCGAGTAGCAGCGCCGGCCTGGGCCAGCAGATCGGGTCTGCTGAGGACGCCGCGCGCGCCGTTAACGCTCCGGTGCCAAGGCAAGCTGAGGCCGCGAGCGGCGTTGGAGGCCGGGCCGCGGATCAGGACCCGGCGGCAAGTGCTCAACAGTCGCAGGGCGCGGACGAGTCGCCGGGCCCGGCCCTGTCTGCGGAAGCGTCCGCGGCGGTCAGCGAGCGCCGGGGCCTCATGCGGACTTCGGAGCGCGTGGTCCGCGGGCTGACATCGCCCGCTCGCCGGTGGCGACGGCGAAGGCCGGCGGTTGAGGTGCCGTCCGCGGCACCTCGCGCCGCGACCGCCGAAGCCCGAGCGCCATCGGCAGAGGTCGCGGGCGCGATCCTCGCCCGGCTGACTGTGCTGCCTGCCGTACTCATTCTCGCGTGGCTGATTCCGGGGCTGCCGCTCCTGCTGGCAGGCGACTTCCTGCCGGTACCGATGCTGCTTATCTCGATCCCGCTGGCCGTCGCGCTCGCGGTGAACGGGCTGCGCGTTGTACCGGCCACGTGGCCCCGGCTGTTTTCGGGCGGCCGCGCGGTGGAGCCCGGCTGGGCAACCTGGTTCGGCTTGCTTGCCACCGTCGCAGTCGTGGCCGGCCTTACCGCATGGCAGCTCAGTGAGGGCTCGGAGGCCCTGATCGTGCTCGGCGGCGCCGGAACCTACTTGCAAGCCGGTTACTGGATCGCGCAGCACGGCTCGCTGCCGATACCCGAGATGGTCACGTTCTTCGGCGCCGCGCATCCGGGCGTGGGCTTCACCAGTACCGGCTTCCTCGCCCACGGTGGTTCTCTCTACCCGGCCGCCACCCCCGGGCTGCCGCTGCTGCTGGCGGGCAGTTTCTGGGTGCACGGCACGGTCGGGGCTACCGTTATGGGCCCGGTGCTCGGAGGACTGGCAGCATTCACCTTCGCCGGACTGGTGGCCCGGCTAATCGGTCCGCAGTGGGCTCCCGTGGGGGCGCTCGTCCTCGGACTCAGCCTGCCCCAGCAGTACATCGGCCGGACCACACTGAGCGAAAGCACGCTGCAGATCATGTTGTTCGGCGGACTCTGCCTGCTTGCCGACTCGGTCGCGCTACGGGGCAACGGCCTCGGTGCGGCGCGGCGGATCGCTGCGGCTGTTCGTACAGCTGTCAGGCCGACTGCCCCAGTTCCGGCCGGATCAGCAGATCCCGGCTCGGCGGGCGCAGCAGGACCGGCTGATGTTGCCGGGCCGGACAAGACCGCGGTGCTACCGGTGCCACTCGGTGAGCGCAGCAAGCTGGCGAGCCGGCTGCAGTCCGTGCGCCGGGCAATCACGCCGGCCCGCTGGGGGCCATCGCTGACACCGCAGCGCCAGCTCGCCGCGCTCGCCGGACTGTCGCTGGGGTTCGGCCTGCTGATAAGCCTCGACGCGCTCGTCTACCTGCTCGCGCTGATCCCGTTCTGCTGCGCGCTGTTCGCTGGTCACCGGCCTCAGGCGTGGGCGTTCCCGGCCGGATGTCTGGTGGGTGTTTGCTACGGCCTGCTTGGCTGCTACCTGCTGGACCGGCCGTTCCTGGACTCGGTCGGGCAGACCGTCGCGCTGGCCGGCGTGGTGGCCGTCTGGCTAATCGCGCTGTCCCTGGTGATCATGCAGCTGGCGAGGATCGGCCGGGTGCGCCGCTTTGTGCCGGCCAAGCTCGCGCAGCGACCGCTGCGGTGGCTGCCGGAAGCGGGTGCGGTCATTGCGCTGGCGGCGCTGATCGGCTTCGCGGTACGGCCGTACGTGCAGACCGTCCGAGGCCACCCTAGCCTTGCCGAATACCGCTTCATCGAAGTGCTGCAGCGGGCCCAGGGACTGCCGGTCGACCCGGCGCGCTCGTACTCAGAGCAGACGCTCTACTGGACGATCTGGTACATCGGGCTTCCGACGGTGCTGCTCGGCGCGTTCGGTGTCGCGCTTCTGCTGCGCCGCTGCCTGCAGGCACTGCTCACCTGGCGCGATCCGACCGGGGTCTGGCGGGCCTGGAGCCTGCCGCTTGCCATACTTGGCGCGGCATCGGTGGTGAGCTTGTGGATGCCGGATATTGACCCGGATCAGCCCTGGGCGAGCAGGCGCCTCATCGTGACGGTGATTCCCGGGATGATCATCTGCGCCTTGTGGGCTTCGTCGTGGCTGGCGCGGCGGGCGCGCGACCGTGGTGCGCGTCCGGCGACGGCCGCGGTGGCGGGCTTGTTCTGCGTGGCGGCGATGCTGGTGCCGACGATATCCACGACATTCGGGCTTGGTCTCAGCCACACCGGGAGATCAGGCGGTCTCACGCCAGTCGCGCAGGGCCTGGCGCTGACCCGGACTGGCGCGGGCGAGATCGGCGCGGTCGCAGGCCTGTGCTCGCAGTTGCCGCGCAATGCCTCGGTTGTGATCGTCGACCGGCCGACTGCGGCGGCGTTCACGCAGGTGATCAGGGGGATGTGCGGCGTGCCAGTGGCCTGGACGTCGAGCCGGTCGGTGGCTGCGGTGGACAGCGCGATCCAGTCGATCTCCGCGGCGGGCCGGCGGCCCCTGCTGCTGGCGGCGACGAAGGGCCAGCTGGCGGCCTTTGGCGGGACCCCGGTCCTGGTGATGAACCTGGCTACTGCACGGGACCCGCGCCAGCTCACTCAACTGCCCACTGCGCCCGATCCGGTGCGTTACCAGGTCTGGCTGACAGCACCAGCTGCTGGCGGAGTCGGGGCGTGAGCTGAATCACCAGGCGGGCCCGCTCGACGGGTTCGCGGCCGTTGGTGATCAGCTGTGGACTGACCGGCTTCTGATTTGCCAGCGGTAGTCTCGTGCCATAAAGTTATGGAACGCGACGCGGGGTGGAGCAGTTCGGTAGCTCGCTGGGCTCATAACCCAGAGGTCGCGGGTTCAAATCCCGCCCCCGCTACCAAGAAGTAGCAGGTCAGAGGCCCGATCGCCAGCCGTGGCGGTCGGGCCTTGATCTTTTTGACAGCAGGATCCGGCCTCACGGGCCGGTCAGCAGCGACTGAACTCGGCACGGAATGGCATCGCGGGAGGTTCTGATGCCTCCTCCGAGCAGTCGCAACGCCGATGAGCGTAATACTGCGGTATGGGACGGCTTCGGCCTGAGGGATCAGGCGTTCGCGGATTGATTCGTGCATCCTGTGGAGATGGATCCGCTGTCTTCTGCCCGTGGCCAGATGCCTGGTACGTCGACGGCGCCGCGCACCGCGTGGCCAGGAGTGCTGATGGACCGGGTCCTTTCCCTGGTTATGGCTGGCTACCGGTGGCGCGGCTTTCGGGTCGTTGGTCCGCTGATACTGGCGGCGGCCGCGGCGCTCAGCAGTTACGCGAACCACCCGACGCTCGACTTCCGCCTGGCGGTGCCGCTCGGGCTGCTGGCCAGCGCGCCGCTTGCCGTGGCAGGCCGGTTCCCGGCGGTGTCGCTGGGAGTTGTGATCGCCGCGAATACCGGATTCTTGCTCTTCGCCCGGACTTCATGGCCAGCTGGGGCGATCGCCGCGTGGCTGATCGCGCTGGGTGCCTGCCCCGTTCTGCTGCCGCGGGCGCTGGCTTTCGTGGCGCTGGCCGCGACCGAGGTGGCCGTGCTGGCTGAGGTGTTCGTGCCGTCACCGGTCACCGGGTCTCCCGCCGATTCCTCGGCCATCCTCGCCGAGGCAGCGGCGGCATTGGTGGCGTGGGGAGCAGGTGAGGCAATGCGCGCCAGGAAACTGGCGGCAGCCGACCGGGCTGCGGCAGCGCAGCAGGTCCGGGCCCTGACCGAAAACAGCGCGGCTACGCGTGAGCGTGTCGCCATTGCTCGCGAACTGCACGACATCGTCGCGCATCACATCTCCATGATCGCGGTCCGGGCAGCGACGGTGCCATATGAGGTAAAAGACCTGCCGCCCCCCGGCCACGCCGCGTTCCGGGAGATCGCCGAGGAGGCCCGCACCGCGCTGACGGAACTGCGCACCGTCCTGGGCGTGCTCCGCGCCCCCGATGTAGCCATCACGGACCGGCCGCAGCCGCGACTGGCCGATCTGAGGGAGTTGGTAGACCGGATGCGCGGTGCGGGGCACGATGTCGCGCTTCGGACGGAGGGTGCGCGGCGCGCGCTGCCCGAATCGGTCGAGGTGTGCGGCTACCGGGTTGTGCAGGAGGCACTGACAAACGCCGGCCGGCACTCACCGGGCAGCCACGCTGAGGTGAGCCTGGCCTATCAGCCGGTCAAGTTTCAGATCACTGTCCGCGACGACGGGTCCTGCTATGCAGCCGCCGGGCGCAAACGGCAGGACGCCGTCCGCCAGCCCGGATTCGGGCTGGTGGGCATGCGTGAGCGGGTCACCGCACTTGGCGGCCAGTTCGCTGCGGGGCCCGATCAGGCAGGCGGGTTTGTTGTCACCGCGAGCATGCCCATACCGCCACTCCCGCCGGCCGAGGCGCAATGACGACCGGGCATACCGGACTGCGGATCCTGATCGCAGACGACCAGGCCGTAGTCCGGATCGGCTTTACCTCGCTGCTGAGCTCTCAGCATGACCTGACGGTTGTCGGCGCGGCCGCCGACGGGCGCGAGGCGGTCAGGCTGGCCGCGCAACTCGCCCCCGACGTTGTGCTGATGGATATCCGGATGCCGGTCCTTGGCGGCATCGAGGCTACCCGGCTGCTGATGGACTACCCTGACGCGCCGAGGGTTCTGATCCTGACCACTTTCGATCTCGACGACTATGTCTTCGACGCGCTGCGGGCAGGCGCGAGCGGGTTCCTGCTCAAGGACGCCACTCCCGACCAGATTCTTGAAGCGGTCCGGGTGGTCGGAGCGGGTGAGTCGCTGCTCGCGCCGACAGTGACCCGCAGGCTGATCGCAGAGTTCGCCGGGCGGCCCCGGCTTGCCGCACCGCCAGCGTTCGGTGATCTGACCCGCCGCGAGCATGAGGTGTTCTTGCTGGTCGCCCGCGGCCTGGCTAACGCGGAGATCGCCCGGTCCCTGCACCTCGCCGATCAGACGGTCAAGACGCACGTCAGCGCAATGCTGCTCAAACTGGGGCTGCGCGACCGGGTGCAGGCGGTGGTGCTGGCCTACGAATCGGGCATCGTCCTGCCGGGCGACACCCTCACACCACCGGCCCCCGGAACCTCAGCCTGAGCACGTCTAACTCCCTGATAGCACCCCGGACGGCCGCGCTGGGTACTCGCGCGGGAAGCGCAGCCCGGCCAGCTCTCCGTAGCGTCGCAGACGTCGGTCGCGTCGATCGCGGCAGCCGGAATGAGGGAGAAACAATGATCGAAGTACGTGACCTCTCGAAGCGGTACGGATCAACGGCGGCCGTGGACCGCCTCAGCTTCGATGTCCGGCCCGGCCGGGTCACCGGGTTCCTCGGTCCGAACGGCGCAGGCAAGTCGACCACGATGCGCATGATCCTTGGCCTGGACGCGCCCACCTCGGGCCGGGCGGCGGTGAACGGCCGCGCCTACCAGGACATCAGGCGCCCCGCCCATGAACTGGGGGCGCTGCTGGATCCCACCGAGATCTACGGAGGACGCCGCGCTTACCAGCATCTGCAGTACATCGCCCGCAGCAACGGGATCGCCCGTCGCCGGGTGAGCGAGGTGCTCGAGCTGGCCGGGCTGGCAGGAGTGGCCAGGCGGCGGGTAGGCGGCTTCTCGCTGGGCATGAAGCAGCGCCTCGGTGTCGCCGCGGCCTTGCTAGGGGATCCGCCGGTGCTGATGTTCGACGAGCCAGTCAACGGCCTGGACCCCGACGGCGTCCGGTGGATCCGGGACCTGCTCCGCTCGCTGTCCCGCGAGGGCCGTGTCGTGTTCGTCTCCAGCCACCTGATGAGCGAGATGGCGCTCACGGCAGATCATCTGGTCGTCATCGGCCGCGGCAAGCTCATCGCGGACGCAAGCATTGCTGACCTCACCGCCGGCAGCTCGGCGAGCCACGTGCGGGTCCGATCGCCGCAGGCATCCCGGCTTGCCGACCTGCTGGCGGCCCACCGCGCCGATGCACGGCTCGCCGCTGACGGCACGCTGACCGTCACCGGGCTGGACGCCCCCGCCGTCGCCGACCTCGCCTCCGCTCACGGCCTGCCAGTGCACGAACTCTCCGTCCACGCCGCCTCGCTGGAAGAGACATTCATCGAGCTGACCAGCGGCAGCCTCGACTATCAGGCCGGGCCGCAGGCCGCAGCCGCAGGAAAGGAAGCTGAGTGATGCCTGCCGCCATGGTGACCGAGACCCGCGACAGCGCTGGCGCGGCAGACCACGTGGTAGCCCGTGCCGGAGACCTGCTGGCCGGAGAATTCACCAAGCTGCGTTCCGCGCGCCCCACCCAGGTAGCCCTGCTCGGCACTGCCGTGATCATGATTGTCGTCGGCGCCTGGTACTGCTACCACTTGTCAGGACAATGGGCCCAGACCGACCGTGACCCCGTCCGGGCCCCGTTTGTC
>DASXIA010000023.1:0-4477 GCA_036488155.1 Streptosporangiaceae bacterium
GGACTGCGTGACGGGTTTACCGCGAGCCGGGCTCTGGGCTACGCCCAGGTGCTCGGTTTCCTCGCCGGTGACTGGACCGAGGATGCGGCCTTCGCGCAAACCATCACGGCAACGCGCCGGTTCGTCCGGCGCCAGGAGTCATGGTTCCAGCGGGATCCCAGGGTCAACTGGATCCCGGCCGCGCCAGGGCTGGCTGACCGGGCGCTGGCCGTCGTCCGGTCCGCAGGCTAACGAGCCGGGCCAGGCGGGCGGCTAGCATCGGGACATGCGGTTCGCCAAGGGGCACGGCACCGGGAACGACTTCGTGATCCTTCCCGATCCGGACGACGATCTCGACCTGACTGCGGGGTTTGTCGCTCGCGTATGTGACCGGCACTTCGGGGTCGGTGCGGATGGCGTCCTGCGGGTCGTGCGCGCGGCAGCCGCGGGCGGGGACGCAGCAGGCCAGCAGGCTGAGTGGTTCATGGATTACCGCAACGCCGACGGAAGCGTGGCGGAGATGTGCGGCAATGGCGTTCGTGTCTTCGCTAAGTACCTGATCGAGCAAGGCATGGCCACGGGGCCAGAACTGGCAATCGCTACCAGGGCGGGCACCAGGATGGTCCGCGCGGAGCCGGACGGCCAGTTCACCGTCGATATGGGAGCCGCCACGGTGCTTGAGGAGGGCGAGGCAGAAGCAGGCGGTCAGCGGCTGGCCGGCTTGGCCATCTCCGTCGGGAACCCGCACCTGGCCTGCATCGTCACTCAGCCGGTGGCGGCCATCGACCTGGATAGCCCCAGGGTGCTGCGGCCTGCGGCGCTCACCGCCGGGGCGAACATCGAAATCATCAGGGTTCTGGGCGACCGCGAGGTTGAGATGCGCGTGCACGAGCGCGGATCCGGGCTGACCCTGTCTTGCGGGACCGGGGCAGTCGCCGCCGCGGTTGCTGCAGCCGCCCGGGCGGGAGAATGGCCGAGCGATAGTGCACTGCCCTGGACCGTGGGTGTACCGGGCGGCAAGCTGGCGGTGACACCAAGCGTCACGGCCAGCTTGCTGACCGGTCCTGCGGAGATCGTCGCCTCCGGGGAGTTGGCAACGAGGTGGCTGGCTGGACACGCCCACCCGGCCGACCTGGCTGACCACGCCCACCGGGCAGACCTGGCTGACCGGGCGTCGGCCCGTCCGCGCGCGACCTGATCCGGCATCAGGATCAGGACCCGACCGGACGGGGCGAGGCTGCGGCACGGGCGCGCGGCCCGACGGCGAGCTTGAGGCCGAGACCGACGAGCCACCAGCCCGTGCGCGCCCGCAGCGACTGGCTCGCGTCCCGCGTGCGCCGCACGGGCCGGGTGCTGGCGCTGTGGAGTGCGCTGCCGGCTCGGTGCCTCGCCGCAAGTCGCCGCATGTCGGCCTGTCGCTGACGAGCGAGCTGCTCGGTTAGTCGCTGATACACCTGACTGGCCCTCCTGGATCCACCCGGTCGCTATCGGGTGTCGGATTACGATTGGGTCGCCTGCGCGGGCTAGAGCCGCTGCCGGGCGGCTACAGCTCGATCGGCTGCTGCGCCGCCTGCTCTGGCAGTGCGTGCTCTGATGGCTCGTGCCCTGCTGCCGCCTGTTCCCGTGCCGACGCGGCGGGAAACGCCGGGTCGGCGGCGGGCGCCGCCGGCGGGCTCGTTAGACCTGTTGCCTTGATGATCCGGATGTCGCCGCTGATTGTGCGGCAGCTGATCTGGACCGGCACGCCTGAGGAGTCCGCATCCTCGTCCCCATCGCTCGGGTCCAGGTCGCTGTGAATGCTGCCAGAGGTGCTGGCGAGATCCAGGTAGACGCCGATACCAGGCACGACAGCGACCTGCATGTCGCCGGACACGGTGCGCAATTCGATCTGGCCGGCGGCGACAGCCCCCAGCCGGATGTCCCCGCTTGCCGTCTGCCCGGTCACCGAGCTCGCGCAGTAGCCGATGGCGACGTCACCACTGGCCGTGCTAATTCGCGCGTCACCGCCGACCCTCGACACGTGGACGTCACCAGACGCGGTCCTGATGGCGACGTCGCCGCCGGTCCCGTCGAGCAACACGTCGCCGCTGGCAGATTGCACTGTTACGTCGCCGCTCACCGACGCGGCAGATGTATCGCCGCTGGCCGTGTGCATGGTCAGGGCGCTGATGTCGCCGACGCAGGCCAGGTCTGCGGAGGCCGTCTTGGCCGCGCAGCTCGATCCCTCCGGCGCCTTGATCGTCAGGTCCATTCCCCGCCTGCGGCCGAACGCGACGGGCCGCGGTCCGCGGATGAACAGCTGGCCGTCCTCGAAGCCCACCTGGACCTGCGCCAGCAAGTCGTCGACGTCCGCGCTGCGGCGGCGCGGGACAACTTCGACGGCGACCGTACTTGTCGCCTCGCCAGACACCACGATGCTGCCGGATGCCCACGAGTCGATGCTGATGTCTACCGGGTCAGAACATGCGAAATCCCACGTTGTCATGGCTGTGCCCTTCTGATCTGAACGTTGGTGCCGGATTAGTGGCGTGAAACTCGGGAGCGAGCCGCGGCAGCTAGCTGCGGGCAAAGCCCGTGTACCGCTTGCCGGAGCCGGGTCTGCCAGGCGGCGGGGGCGGGAACGGCGGGCGCTTCTTCGGCCCGCCAGGCGGATTCTCGAGGGCCCGGCCAACAGCCCGGACGAGCCAGGCATTCACCGACAAGCCTGCCGATAGTGCCGCCGCCTCGACCCTGGCCTTCATGCTGTCGGAGATTCGCAGCGTTACCCGGGTGTTGCCGGCCTCATCGGCAGCATCGCCCGCATCCTGCGCCGCATCGTCCTGAGTGCGTGTCATGTTGACGACGAACTCAGGCTCGGTTCCGGTCAGCCGGACATCGACGGTGGCGCCGTCAAGACTGGCGGTGATCTCGTCGGCTGCTGCCGACAGGACGTCGAGCAGTGCGAGCCGCACTGTCGAGTCCAAGGTCTCCGAGAGCATCTCGGCGGCCTGGGCGATGTCCGCGCTAGCGAATCTGGTGATGGCGGTGAGCTCCCGCCGGAGCGATTCCGCGTACTCGCTGAGGTCCATGACGTCATTATGGCGCCACAGTTGACGTCATGTCAAGTACAGAGAATGACGTCAAAGTGCCAACATCTTGACGCCACGAATGCTCTCGCTTGCAGTAAGCTTCGCTGAGTTCCACGACGTTCTTCAGGCCCCGAGGGAGCTGCGCGATGAACGGGGGAAGTCCTGACGCCCGGGTAGTCATACCGCGGGGGCGCAGCCATTTGCCTGCTCGTCTGATCGTCGGGATCCTGTCAGCGTTGCTGCTGTTCGTCACCGCTACTCACCTCGGTCCGGCCATCCGCGCCGGCCGGCGTGAGGGCGCCCAGGGCTACTGGGTCGCGACGGCCAAGCATTGCGTGCAGTCAGCGTGCACCTGGAACGGCCAGTTCGTGTCGCAAAACGGCCACGTCCTGCTCTCCTCGGCCCAGTACGCCGGGCGGTTGCCCGCCGGCATTCACGCTGGCACGCGCATAGCGGCCCTGTTCCCCGGCGGGTCCGGGCTGGTGTACCCCGCATCCGGCTCCGATGGGTGGATATCGCTGCTGGTCGGGCTTGTCCTCGCCGTGATCGGCCTGTGCTGGTCGAGCTACCGGCTTGTCGCGAAGTACCTCCGGGACCGAGCAAACACGACACCCTAGTTCTTCGGCGACCACAAAAGCCGCGAAACGGTCTTCCAGCCTCACCCAACGACTAGGGAGTAGCTTCCACGACCCCAGCAAGCGGCTCCGTCAGCCCTCCGGCGCGCTAGGTGAGCGGCAAGCCGCGGATGGACGCGTCGAGTACCTCTGCGACGTGCGCGACCGGCATCGGCTTACCCGCCGCCGCAAGGGCCTGAGCGATCTGCAGCGAGCAGCCCGGATTCGCGGAGACCAGCAGGTCGGCGCCGGTTGACGCGACCGCGCGAGCCTTGCGCTCGCCTAGCTCGGCAGCGGCCTCAGGCTGCACGAGGTTATAGATGCCGGCCGAGCCGCAGCAGGTCCCGGCGTCCGCGACCTCGGCGACCACCAGGCCGGGAACGCCGCGCAGCAGGGCCCGCGGCTGCGCCGTGATCCGCTGTGCGTGACCCAGATGGCAGGCATCGTGGTACGCCGCCGTAACCGGAAGCTCGGCACGAGGCGCAACCGGCCCGAGTTCGGCCACGAACTCGCTGAAATCGCGGACGTTCGCGCTGAAGGCCCCAGCCCGGCCCGCCCAGTCCGGGTCGCTGGCCAGCAGATGCCCGTATTCCTTCATGGCCGAGCCGCAGCCCGCCGCGTTCACGATCACCGCATCGACGCCAGAGCGCTCAAACGCCTCGATCGTCGCGCGCGCGAACGCCTCGGCCTCGGCCCGGCGGCCGCCGTGCAGCGACAGCGCGCCGCAGCAGCCCTGGCGCGGCGGCACGATGACGTCACAGCCCTCAGCTGACAGCACTCTGGCCGTCGCGGCATTGACCTGCGGGAACAACACCT
>DASXIA010000026.1:0-3973 GCA_036488155.1 Streptosporangiaceae bacterium
CTGTCGGCGCCGTTTGCCATCACGAATCTGATGAGTTTCTTGTGCTCGGCACGGAAGAACTCGGCGAACTCTACATCCCGCAGACCGCCAGAGCCCGCGGGCAACGCTCCCGCATCAGGGCCGGCCGTCACGGTAACCACGTTGCCTCCGCCCCGCGCGGCTGTGGCGTGGGAAGCGTTCCCGTGTGAGGCGACCGAGCCCGCGCAGCGGACGCCAGGACGTGAGAAACCAGCCAGCTTCTGACGCGTCGCGGCTGGCGAACCGCCCCGCGGCTGCCCGGACCGGGTGACTCATCCTCCCGCCGCACGGCACGGTTCCCAGGTGCACACAGATCGCATCTAAGGCAGGTTCCTCCCATGACTCGGCGACACGTGCCGCCCGCGGCCTGTCGCTTACTAGAGTTGCGGGCCGCGCAGAACGTGACCTCTGCCGTGAAAACTCCCGGGGGAATGTCATGGTGCCCCGAGGTTTGCCCAGCCGGCGTAGCCTGGCCGGCTCCCGGTTCAGGCGGTTGGTCATCTTTGCCGTCCAGGCACCTCGAGCCGCGAAGGTTGGCTGACCGGCTATCGGCTCGCCGCTTCGGGCAGATCGTCGGTTCCAGTGCGGGACCACCCGGCATCTCCGAGATCCCTTTTCCGACACTGCGAGTACGAGCCAACGCACCGTGAGGCCGCGCTCAGTTACGTTCGCCCGCTCATCGCGGACATCGAGTCCGGCTCGCCGGACGACCTTCAGCTCGCGGCGCCGCGTGCCAGCCCCGGCCAGGAGGGGCATCCGGACGTCCATGGGAGTTTTCACGGCGGAGGTCACGTTCTGCGCGGCTCGCCACTCTCATGACCGACGCCGCCGCGGGCGGTGCGTGTCCCCGAGCAATGGGAGGAACCCGTCGTGTATGCGGTCTGTCTGCCCGCCGACAGGGTTGTCGGCCGGCCGAGCCACGACACCATGACCTGCCCGAACTCCGCCGCCTCCATCGGCTACATCAACGCAACATGCTGACCGCGTTCATCGCTGCGCTCCGGACGGCTGACCTGCGCAAGAAGCTCCTTTTCAGCCTCTTCATCATCGCCGTGTTCCGGCTTGGACAGCAGCTACCCACGCCCGGCGTCTCCGAAGCAGGTGTCCGAGTCTGCGCCAATGCCGCGTCGAACACCGGCGTGTTCCAGATGCTGAACCTGTTCAGCGGCGGCTCTATCACCAAGCTGACAGTCTTCGCGCTCGGCATCATGCCGTACATCACGGCCAGCATCATCTTTCAGCTGCTCGCCGTCGTCATCCCGCGGCTCGAGACACTGCGCAAGGACGGCCAGAGTGGCCAGGCGAAGATCACCCAGTACACCCGGTACCTCACGGTGGGACTGGCCATCCTGACATCGACCGGCACCATTGCCCTGGCCACGGCCAGGAAACTGGTCCCCAACTGCACGGCGACGCTGATCCCCAACCCGTCGATCTTCACCATCGCGACGATGGTCATCGTCATGACGTCAGGCACCGCGGTGATCATGTGGCTCGGCGAGCTGATCACAGACAAAGGTGTCGGCAACGGAATGTCCGTCATGATCTTCACCCAGATCATCGCCGTCGTGCCCGGCCAGCTGCAGCAGATCTACGAAACCAAGCACATATACGTGTTCGCGCTCGTGCTCCTGATGGGCGTGGCGGTCATCGCGTTCGTCGCCTTGATGGAGCAGGCGCAGCGCCGGATCCCGATCCAGTACGCCAGGCGGATTGTCGGCCGCCGGATGTACGGCGGCGCGTCGACGTACATCCCGCTCAAGATCAACCAGGCGGGCGTTATCCCGGTCATCTTCGCCTCGTCGCTGTTGTACATCCCGGAACTCACGGCGCAGTTGTTCGGGCACGGCGCCGTCACCGGCTGGGCTGGCTGGGTGCAGACGAACCTGGTGTTCGGCGACAAGCCCGCGTACGTGGTCTCATACTTCGTGCTGATCGTCTTCTTCACCTACTTCTACGTGTCGATCACCTTCCCGCCGGACGAGGTAGCCGACGGCATGAAGAAAGGCGGCGGGTTCATCCCCGGCATCAGGCCAGGCAGTCCGACAGCCGGGTATCTGAGCCACGTAGTCAGCAGGCTCACGGTCGTCGGCTCGCTCTATCTCGCGGCCATCGCACTCCTTACGGTGGTCGCCATCGCGAAGCTGGGCGTCACCTCGCAGTTCGCGCTCGGCGGCACCAGCATCCTGATCATGGTGGGCGTCGCGCTCGACACGGTGAAGCAGATCGAAAGCCAGCTACAGCAGCGCAACTACGAGGGCTTCTTGCGGTAGTGAGCGCGTTCAGTGAGACAGAAGCTGTCCGCATAGCGGGCGCAGCGCGCAGGCAACCGGATCCGCCAGCCCATGCGGCGGCATGAGCATGCTCTTACTCGAAGGCGTACCGGTACATGCGAGTGTCGCGCTGCTTAAATCCCTCTCGCTCGTACAGTCGGCCGGCCGCAACCCTGGACGGCCGGGTCGACAAATCGACAGTGCGCACGCCGGCTTCCCTGGCCAGCCGCAGCGCTTCCCGGGTGAGGATTGCGCCGATGCCCTGACCCCTGGCCGCCTCGTCGACCACGACATCCTCAATCCAGGCGCGAAGCCCAGTCGGGATCCGGAACAGCACCAGGCTCAGCGAGCCGGTAATCCGGCCATCGCTGCGGGCGAGCAACACAGTTACCGCGGGGGACGAGGCCACAGCAGCGATCCCGGCTGCGTCGAGCGGCTTGGCCGACCTAGACAGCTGTGGCAGCAGCCGGCCGAAGGCGTCGACTACCTCGTCGGTTACCTCGTCGAGAATTTCCACCTCAGTTGTCACCCGGCGCACTCTACCCTGCGCCCGTGCGGGCCGCCGACGCGCCTTAACCATGATCACGAAGCTGTTCCGCCGTGTGTGACAGCTCCTTCATGTCTCGGCGACTTGAGCGCGGCGGCGCCTTTGCGCAAGCCTGCCGCCCGCCAGTCAGGAGACCCCGGTTGCACGCAGTATGGCGGCTGTGGCAGCCGCAACGACGATCACGGCCAGGAATGGCGCCCGCAGCACTAGCGCGACCACGGCCGCGCCCAGGCCGGCCAGTCGCGCCGGATCGAGGTCAAACGCCTGGCCGTTGGTTACGGTCTGCACTGCCGAAAGTGCCCCGAGCAACGCGACCGGGACCAGCTCAGCGAACCGGCGCACTCGCGGATCGGCCAGGACCCGTTGCGGCACCGTCAGCCCTGCGAGTTTCAGCGCGTAGCAGCCGGCGGCGGTCGCGAGCACGGCGATCCAGGTCGCAGTCATGTCGTATCCGCTGGGGAGGAGTTGTCCGGGGCAGCCGCCGCCGGCCGCGACGATGCCGCAGCCCGAGAGCCCTGGGCGCCAGGGGCATTCAGCGCTCCGGCGAGTGCTGCGGTTGCTGCCAGGATGACGGGCACACCGACCGGCAGCACCGACGTAGTGGCGAGCGCGAGTCCCACGCCCGCCAGCGCCACCAGCCGCTCAGTGCGCCCGGATTTCAGCCGCGGCCAGATCAGGGCCAGGAACGCGGCCGGCCCGACCACATCAAGCCCGAAAGCCTGCGGTGAACCGATCCGCCCGGCGCCAAGCGCCCCGCCGAGGGTGGCCAGGTTCCAGGTCAGGTACAGGCACCAGAACGTCGCCGTGAACGCCTTCTTTGCTGCAGCCGGGTCGGGCTGCGCGAGCGTGATGGCAGTGGTCTCGTCGATGACTGCGAGCGCGGCCGGCACCCTGATGAGACCACGCGGCCGCAGGACTTCGGCCAGTCGCAAGCCGTAGAGCGTGTTCCGGCTGCCGAGCAGGATCGCACCGGCAGTTCCGGCTAGCAGGCTGCCACCGCTCGCGACCACGCCCACGAGCGCAAACTGCGAGGCGCCTGTGAAGGCCAGCAGGCTTAGGGCGCATGCCTGCCCGACCGTCAGCCCGGAACTGACAGCCGCCGCGCCGAAGGCGAGCCCGGATACCCCGACTGCCA
>DASXIA010000062.1:0-2300 GCA_036488155.1 Streptosporangiaceae bacterium
AGGCTTTGCACGGGGGCCGGAGCGCTTACAACCACCTGCTGTGCGTGGCCCAGTCCAACAACCTGCCAGCGAGCCGGGTGAAGGAAGTGCTGGCTCTCGTCGGGCTGACCGACGTAGCGAAGCGGCGGGCCAGGGGGTTCTCGCTCGGTATGGGCCAGCGGCTTGGCATCGCCGCGGCGCTGCTTGGCGACCCGAAGATCCTGATGTTCGACGAGCCGGTCAACGGGCTGGACCCGGAGGGCATCCTGTGGATCAGGAACCTGATGAAGGCGCTGGCCGCCGAGGGCCGGACGGTCTTCGTCTCCAGCCACCTGATGTCGGAGATGGAGAACACTGCTGACCACCTGCTGGTAATCGGCCGCGGCAAGCTGATCGCCGACTGCACGGTGGACGAGTTCATCGCCTCGAACTCGCAGCTGCGGGTGCGCGTCCGGACTCCGCAGCCGGATCAGCTCGCCAAGCTGGTCGCGACGGCGGGCGGCACGGCACACGAGCCAGGCGACGGGTCGATCGTGATCTCGGGCCTGGAGCCCAGCCAGGTAGGGGACCTGGCGTACGAGAACTCGGTACGGCTACATGAGCTCGCGCCGCTGCAGGCCTCCCTCGAGCAGGCTTTCATGGAGCTGACGGCGTCGAGTGTCGAGTTCCGGGCCGGCGTGCCGGGCGCGGGCGAGCAGGTTCTGACCGGGAAGGCGGTCTGAGGTGGCAACGACAACAATGCAGGCACCGCCGCCAGCAGGCACGGCTCTTGCGAGGACAGCAGGCACGCCGACGTTCGCCGGGGTACTCCGCTCGGAGTTCACCAAGATCCGGTCCGTCCGCTCGACGTACTGGACACTGCTCGCGCTGGTGATTGTCACCATCGGGTTCGGCGCGCTAGCCAGCTACGGGGCGACCCGCGGCGGTCATGGCGGCCCGTTCTTCGACGCGACGCAGCGGAGCCTCGGCGGGCTCTACATCAGCCAGCTCGTCATCGGCGTGCTCGGTGTGCTGGTGATCTCGTCCGAGTACTCCACCGGCATGATCCGCACGACGCTGACGACATTGCCGCGGCGCGGGCTGATGATCACCGCGAAGGCGGTGGTGTTCGCGGTTGTGGCCTTCGTCACCGGCCTGATTACCTGCTTCGCCTCGTTCTTCCTGGGGCAGGCGATCATGTCGTCGGACCACATCAGCGTGTCCCTGAGCCAGCCGAACGTACTGCGGGCGGTCATCGGCGGCGCGCTGTTCCTGACGGCCTGCGGCTTGCTGGCGTTCGGCTTCGGCCTGCTGATCCGGCACACGGCGGGCGCGATCACCACGGTTGTCGGACTCTTGTTCGTGGTGACGATCCTCGTCAATCTCCTGCCGTCCACCTGGCAGAACCACGTCGACAAGTGGATCCCCGCCATGGCGGGTACCCAGATCTGGTCCACGATTCCGAGCCAGGGCCAGCCAGCGATGTTCGCGCCCTGGACCGGGTTCGCAGTGTTCTGCGGATACGCGGCAATAGTGCTGATCGCCGCAATAGCGATGTTCCGCAAGCGGGACGCGTAGGTTTCTATGTCGCGGCGCTGGCCCCGGACAGCTGTCCGGGGCCAGCGGCGCTGCAGCGGCACCTTCGAGGTTTGGTGAGGGCAAAACCGGCATACCGGGCGCCGGAAGTTACTAAACCTGTAGGGTGTGCCTTCCTCGGCCCGACGGGACTGCGGCGAGCGCGTCATTGCGGCTGGCAATTGGGGCACCACACGGCTGTCCGCTCCTCGAGCTGCGGCCCGAGGTTTCCCCGCAAAATCGTCGTGCCGCAACGCCGGCACCGCTGACCCGCGCGGCCGTAGACCCACAGCTGGCTGCCACGAGCCGCGTTCCCGGTGGTAATGGTCTCGACGCGGGCTTTGTTCGCCTCCAGTAGCCGCCTCGCCATCTCCACCAGACCCAGAAGGTCAGGCACCTCGCCCACGGGGCGCCATGGGTTGACTCCGCGCAGGAACAGGGTCTCGGCCCGGTAGATGGTCCCTATGCCGGCCAGATTGCGCTGGTCGAGCAGCGCCTCACCGATTGTCCGGCCAGGCTGCGCGCTGAGCCTGCGGACCGCCTCATCGGCGTCCCAGCCCGGGCCGAGAAGGTCCGGGCCGAGGTGACCGACGGCCAGGTCCTCCTTGCTGGTGCGGACGACCTCAACGATGCCGAGCTGATAGCCGACGGCCTGCCACTGCGTGTTGGCCAGGATGAGCCGGATCCGGTGATCGCGCAGCGGGAATCCGGACGCGGCACTGACCCGCCAGGCTCCCTCCATCTTGAGGTGAGTGTGCACCGTGATG
>DASXIA010000071.1:0-4162 GCA_036488155.1 Streptosporangiaceae bacterium
GACCGCTAGACCGACGGCCGGTGCCGCTCGAGAGGCGCCCCGAATTGCAGAGGCGGTCACCGCAGCGCGGTGACCGCCTCTGCGCAGTAGATCAGGGAGAACTGATCTGTCTAGTGTCGTTATACCGGGTGAGGGCCGAAAGAGCCCCCCGAACGAAGCAGTATGCTGTACCGGCAGTCTAAAGGAGGAAGCGCCAATGCCCAGCAAGGTCATCCCCTCGAAGCCGTCTGCGCGCGAGCGCCTGCTGGCTGCCGCTGACGACCTGTTCTACCGCGAAGGCGTGCAGAGCGTCGGTGTCGACCGCATCGTCCAGCAGGCCGGCGTTGCCAAGGCATCGCTCTACCACCTGTTCGGCAGCAAAGAAGAGCTGGTGCAGGCCTACCTGGACGCTCGCCATGCCGCCACCCGTGAGCAGATTGAGCGCACCCTGACCCGGTTCCGGACGCCACGCGAGCGTCTCCTGGGTGTCTTCGATGCACAAGGCCAGCTGTTTACCGAGCCCGACTTCAACGGCTGCGCACACATGACGGCCAGCGCGGAGGCACGCCACGGCAGTCCCGTCGAGTGCGCTTCGAACCGGTACCGGCTGTGGGTCAGGACGCTGTTTACGGATCTAGCGCGGGACGCCGGCGTCGCCGACGCTGAGGGCCTCGCGCGGCAGCTCCACCTTCTGTACGACGGCGCTGGGGTTTCAGCGCGAATGGACCGGGACCCCTCGGCGGCGACCACCGCTCGCGCGGCGGCTGCGGCGCTATTCGATGCGGCCGTCAAGGATGAAAAAGCGCTCACCGCGGTCGGGAATCGGTAAGGCCGACCGGTCAGACCTTGTGCACTCGCCGCTCTGCGCCGTCGGCCGTATAGGACGCCGCGAAGCGGGGCTTGCGCTACTCCAGCCAAGCCAGGCTCGCCGCCGCCGCTTCGTCAGCGAACTCCGGACCGTCGCAATTACACAGGTCACAGCACTGCGGCACCACCCAGCTGACCGGTCTCACCGCCAGCTGTTAGATCATCAGTTCGAGTTTGGTCTGTGAAATGGGAGCCCCCTTACGGAATCGAACCGTAGACCTTCTCCTTACCATCCGGAAGTTCCTGTGTTCATTGCCAGGCATGCTTATTACCGAGCGAGGAGCAACTGGTGGGCCTGGCCCCTATCGCACCCTGTGACGGCCGGGACTTTCCGGCTCCGGGACACGGAACCGAGCGAGTCCAGGGCCCGCCGAACGGCAGGATGACGGGGGCGCGGTTTGCCTGCCGGGTTCGGCCCGCATGGCTCAGTGCCGCCCGGTACCGTCCACGCCGACGGTCAGATGACCTTGTTCCTTTGGGTCCTGGGGCAGAACTGGCTTGATGAGCAGGCGCTTCCGCCGTCATCAAGAGATTTGAACCCGTAGCCCTTTCTGCGCTTTCGGTGATGAGTGCGGGATACTGGCTCGCATGTCTGATTCGATCAAGCTTGGCTCGGTCGCGCTTGAATGCCCGGATGCCAGGCATCTGGCCGCGTTCTATGCGGAGATCACCGGCGGCGCGGTCACTTCCGCCGACGAAGACTGGGCGACAGTCAGGTGCCCGGGCGGAGATATCGACTTCCAGACCGCGCCCGGCTACCAGCCGCCGTCCTGGCCCGACCCCTCTTCTTCGATGCAGATGCACCTGGACTTCCTCGTCGACGACGCGGACGCTGCTGAAGCCCGGGTGCTGGCAGCCGGCGCGACGAAATTCGACGTCCAGCCCGGTGACCACTTCCGCGTGTACGCAGACCCTGCCGGCCACCCGTTCTGCCTGTGCATCGAGGGTGCGCTGAGCCAGGCATGAAGGCCGCGCCAGCCGGAACAAAGTGGCTACGTCGCCACGAGGTCCTGCCCGGAGGCGGCCAGCTCGGTCACAGAATGTGACTGCCGAGTGTATGCGGCTGCGCCTGATCCGCCGATATCGTTGGCAACCTGGCCGCCAATGTCGCGCTCGATTTCGCTGATGTAAGCGTGAATCTCGGCAACGTGGCGACCGGAAAGTTCAAGGTGCTGATTGACGGCCTGTGGCCGGTCCTGGGAGTCGCGCTTGGGGCGCCAGCCGACAGGCCTGCGGCAGACGATAAGCGCGTGGCGGCGCTCATCATGCGCAAGGGAGTCGCGGATCTGGGCGGGGCCGTTGCGGTCAATGTCGTTGGATTGCCCGATGGCTGGCCTAACACCTAACGATCTTTAACGGCGGAGGTTAGGGGTTCTGCAGACGGCTGCTGCGTCGTGCGGTATGCCGGGTGCATGAGGCATCAGCGTGCAAGGCCACGAAGACCTCGACGCCACCCGCCAGCGGATGCACGACCGCCACGTCGCGCACCCGCTCGTCACCACCCCGGACGGTACCCTCATCGGCGTCCTGAACGCTGAAGATAGCTGAGGCTGGCTGCGCTCCGACTGCTCACTGACGCGTGGCGGGCACGAACCGATGCCGTACCGGCAGTGGAGCGACACCGCTCGGATGCTGCTGGTGTTGGATTAGGCGACGGGCTTGAGGTCCTCGTCTCGCCTATTCTGCAGCGGGAACCCTGTGCCTGCCCGCGCCGGTGGCGAGGCGCATGCCGACGGCGGCTCCGATGAGCGAGGCCACCGGAAGGCGGCGCACGCGAGGGCTCTCCCTGGTTACCTGGGCAACCCTCGGGTGCACCAGATGAAGTGCGTCTCGGCCGCGCATCTCGCCAGCACCTGCTCCCTGCCCACGTAATTACTGGCCGCGTCGCCCCACAACGCGTCGATTGCGTCGGCCTGGCTGGCCACCTCGCCTAGCTCTCGGACGTCGCGATCCGGGTGCTGGGCTCGCGACCTGGCGATGTCGGGGCAGCCGGTCTGGTGCACGTGGAAGGATCCTGCCTCTGTATAGATGGCTGTCAAGATCATGTAGTTCTCTCCTCGCCGAGCGGGCCCTGCTGGCCGGCACCCCCCTTCGGCCGGGAAATGCTCAAGCATTGCCAGCCGTATACCAGCCAGTGCTCCCGCCGCATCCGGCGACCATGCAGCCGACGGCAATCGCTAACGCCAGACTGGCGGTCCCTCTCATCTGAGACTCCTGCCCGTGATTGCCGCCCGGCATAGTCACTCCGGACCAAATGGCCCAGAGGGGTTCCCCGCTGTCTCCCGTGAGGATCTCTCTCGGCGTATCTACTGCCCCTGGCTGACCCATCCCGATCAACGCCGCACGAGCAAGCGGTGCCGCGCTCGGCTTCGGCGGCGCGCAGCTCGGCGGCCAAGCAAACTATAGACGGCCTTTGAACCCCGGCACTCGCACTGGCCTAAGTCATCCCGGCGGCACCACAACCGAGATACCGCCAGCACATCACACGGTCAGTGACACCGCACCGGCCCCCTGCGCCAGGGACCTGCAATGGCACGGACGCCGCACACGTTTCGCGACCCGGGCGACCGCCAGAACCCGGCCGGACTACGATCATCCGCCTTCGGCCCGGACCGGGCGCTCTACCTGGGTGCAGAGCGTGATCCAGCCGAGGCACGGACCGGCTCACTGAGCCGCCGTTAGGCGCGCCTGACTCCGACTGTCCGGACGTCGGCTCGAACACGCAGAACAGGTCGATCTGCCTGCCGATCAAGGTCGGTGAGACGGCCGCTGACTTCACTGTCGTGCCGATGAGCGCGCATCCCTGGAGCTTGAGCTCAACCCGTTCTCCTAAACCGCGGAAAATGACGGCTATCCAGTAGCGAAGGAGGCGGCATGTTGATCAGTCGTACAACTGGGTCAGCCAGCATCGTCCCCGAACTCGTCTATGCCGATGTGGGTGAAGCGGTCGACTGGCTAGGTGCGGCATTCGGCTTTACCGAACTGTGGCGGGCCGACGGGCATCGCGCCCGGGTGGCGTTCGGGAACGGGGTAGTCATCATCGCCGATGCCGATGCGCAGTATCGGCGCACCGTGCCGGGCAGAGCCGAACTGCACAGCCACGCCGTCATGGTCAAGGTGGACGCCGTCGACACGCACTGTGACCGCGCAAGGCAGCATGGCGCGCGGGTTGTGAGCCCTCCCGCCGATTACCCATACGGCGAGCGCCAGTACACCGCCGAGGACCTTGCTGGTCACCGCTGGACGTTCACGCAAGCCATCGCCGACCTCGCCCCCGAAGACTGGGGCGGAACGTCGAAGCAGCCCCTGGGATAGG
>DASXIA010000077.1:0-3865 GCA_036488155.1 Streptosporangiaceae bacterium
CAACACCCCGATGTCGGTGCTGATCTACTCGAACCAGCGTGGCGGCAACGGCGGGCCCGCGCTTAACGCACTGGGCACGATCATGCTCCTTCTGTCCTTTGTCGTGGCCTCGGTCGGCTATCTCGGTTACCGGTGGATGACTCGGGGCGAGCGGATGGACAACCGTCAGGCTCTCGCCGCGATCACCGGCGCGGAGTGACGCTAGCCGTCTCGGCGCGCCTGCGCCGCCTCGGTGATGTTGCGAAGCATCCCGCCGAACACGACGCCGTGGAACGGCGCAACGGATAGCCAGTAGGCGTGCCCTGCAAGCCCGCGCGGCTGGAAGATAGCGCGCTGAGTGTAGGTCGTCCGGCCGCGAGCGTCGCGGCCGGCCATCAGCTCGAGCCAGGCCAGGCCGGGTAGCTTCATCTCCGCGCGCAGCCGCAGCAGCGACCCTGGCGTTATCGCCTCCACCCGCCAGAAGTCCAGCGCATCTCCGACGACAAGACGGGCCGGGTCGCGGCGCCCGCGCCGAACACCGACCCCGCCGGCTAGCCGGTCGACCAGCCCGCGCACAGCCCACGCTGCAGGGAACGAATACCAACCGGTCTCGCCCCCGATCCCTTCGATCACCCGCCATAGCGCTGCTTGCGATGACCGCACGGTCCCGGTGCGCTCGTCGACGTAGAGGGAGCCGCCGGCCCAGTCCGGGTCAGTCGGCAACGGATCGCTGGGCGCCCCGACCGTGCCAGCCGATGACCAACGGGTGGAGACATCGCCTGCCTGGGTGTGCTGCAATGCGAGAGCGATGGCAGGATCGACCGGCAGGAGCCCGTCCTTCGGGTCCGCAACATACCGGGCGATGTCGTGGTCGGCGCAGACGACTTCATTTCTGAGGGATTCGACCAACGGCCTGGCGATGCCGGGCGGCACCGGGGTGACCAGGCCAACCCACAGCGAGGAAAGCCGCGGCGTGAGCAGTGGCACTGGAATCAGCGCACGCGGATGCAGGCCCGCAGCGTGCGCATACCGGAGCATCATCTCTGCGTATGTCACGACGTCCGGCCCGCCGATGTCGAACTTCCGGCTCACGCCAGGGAGCGTGGCGCAACCAGCGAGATAGTGCAGCACATCCCGGACGGCAATCGGCTGGATGCGCGTCTTGACCCACTTCGGAGTGACCATGACGGGCAGGCGCTCGGTCAGGTAACGAAGCATCTCGAACGACGCACTTCCGCTGCCGATGATCACGGCGGCCTGCAGTACGACCGTTGGCACTCCGCTAGCCAGCAGAATGTCCCCGACTTCGCCGCGAGAGCGCAGGTGCGGCGACAACCTGCCAGGGTCGCCCGAGGCTATGCCGCCCAGGTAGACGATGCGTTGCAGGCCGGCGGCTGCGGCCGCCTCGGCGAAGATCCGCGCAAACGCGCGGTCGCGCTGTTCAAACGACGGCCCGCTGCCGAGTGAATGGATGAGGTAATACGCCACGTCGACGCCGTCCATGGCGAGCGCAACCGCAGCCGGGTCTGCTGCGTCAGCTTCCGCGACCTCTACCTGGCCGGACCAGGGGCGACCGCCGAGCTTGCTGGCATCTCGCGCCATGCACCGGACCGTGTAGCCGCAGTCCAGCAAGTCAGGGATCAGCCGACCGCCGATATATCCCGTCGCTCCGGTGACCAGGCAGCGCAGCGGCGGCGCCATGCAATCGAGTCTTGCATGGGGCAGCTTGCGGCAGACGGCCGGGCTAGGTGGCGGTGCTAGCGGGCCGGCCGGATGACCGCCAGTGCGTCGACGGCGACCGCGCCGGCCGGGCCGCAGATCAGCGGGTTGATGTCCAGCGCATCGAGCTGATCACCAAGCTCCATGGCCAGTTCAGACAAGCCGCAGACGGCCCGGATCACCCCAGCCAGATCAGCCGGCGGCGCTCCCCGGACGCCCGCCAGCAGCCGGGCAACACGCAATCCGGCCAAGAGCTCCCCGGCCTGAGCCGCGGATACCGGCGGCAACGCGACCGCTCGGTCCGCGAGCAGCTCGACCAGCACTCCCCCGGCACCCACGACAACAAGCGGGCCGAGCTCGGGGTCGCGGACGATCCCGAGGGCCAGCTCAGTCCCAGCCGGAACCGTCTGGCATACCAGCACCCGCGAGCCCAGACGGCTGGCCATTTCCTGGTAGCCGTCAGCTAGCGCGGCCGGGTTACTGATACCGAGCAGCACGCCGCCCACATCGGACTTGTGCAGGATCGCAGGCTCGTCTGTCTTCAGCACGACCGGATAGCCGATCTGCTCCGCCGCCGCGAGCGCCGTTTCGAGGTCACCGGCGGGGTGCGAGCGAGCTACCGAGATCCCGTAGTCGGCGAGGACGCTCAGCAACGCGGCCCCGGTCGCCTGCCCGCTCACCAGCAGCGCGGCGCACAGCGCTTGCCGGTCGATCAGCGCGCCAGGGGTGCCGGGCTGGTAGGCCCCTGACGCCAGTAGATCGGCGCCCACATCCCGGTTCCGCGCATGATCGAGCAGGTGACGCAGCGCCAGCAGCCCGGACCGCGTGCCCTCAAGGACGGGAATGCCCTGGCCGCGTAGCTGACGCGCCAGATCCGAATCGATCGCACTGGACAGGTTGCTGAGCACGGCGAGCGGCTTCACCGTCTGAGCCGCGACGTCCAGCAAGGCGAGCGGATACGAGTCGTCGCCGTCGTACTCGTGCACCAGGTCCACGGCCAGCGCCACTGCTTCGACCGCCGAGTCTTCGGCCAGGGCAAGCAGCGAGCCGCCGAACAGCTCCCTGGTATCAGCGCCGGTGCCCCAGACATCCAGCGGGTTGCCCGGTACCAGGCCCGGGTCGAGCAGGCTGGCTAGCTGGTCCCGGGTGGCCTGGCCGATCTCGGCCAACGGAACGCCGAGCGACTCCGCGACGTCGACGACATGGGCCCGCTCCAGGCCGGAGTCGTGCACCGTGGCGATGCCGGCTTGCGTTGCCGCCGCAGCCTCCTTGTGCAGCCCGGCGGGAACCCGTCGGCGAGACGTGAACAACTCGAGCGTGTCGGTGAATTCAGCCAGGTCGCTCACGCGGTGCACTCCGTAGGCCCTCGTCAGCGCCTCCCAGCCACCGTCAGACCCGGCCAGTGCGCCGGAATGGGCCGCTACCATCGCACGACCGCGGTCCGAGCTGCCCGCAGTCAGGAGGACCGCCGGGATGTCCGCCTCCGCCGCCTTGCCCAGCACCTCCCGCAACGCCGCGCCATCTCTGATGGTCTCGAGCACCAGCCCGAGTACCCGGGTGCCGGGATGGGTCAGCGCGTAGTCGAGGTAGGCCGGAGCCGCGGTCACCAGTTCCTGGCCAGACGAGACAGCCAGCGTGAAGCCGAAGCCGCGTTTCGCGCGCAGCATCGCGGAGAACACCGACCCGGAGTGAGTGACCAGAGCGACCGGCCCGGCGGGCAGCGGGTCGGGCTCGATGTAGCCGAGAGCGCGCAGCCCGTGGCTGACGTTGACGAACCCCATGCAGCCGGCCCCGCACAGCGCCATGCCTGCAGTGCGCGCGATCGCGGCCAGGCGGTCGCGCAGGACTGGCCGGTCGTCACCCGGCACGCCGTCTTCATGAGCGTTGCCGAAGATGACCGCGCCCTGGCTGCCGGCCTCGCCCGCCAGCGAGAGTTGCTGCTCCAGCGCCGCGTCCGGGACCGCCAGCAGCACCAGCTCGGGTGCCTCAGGCAAGTCAGCGAGCGATGGATAGCAGCGAGCGCCGGCCAGCTCGGAGTACCTCGGATTGACCGGGTAGATCCGGGGCCGTGCCCTGCTCTTGCTGACTTCCTCGAGCATCCGGCTGCCGAAGCTGGCGGCCCGCGCAGACGCACCGACCAGGGCGACACTGCGCGCCTCCAGCATGG
>DASXIA010000111.1:0-27942 GCA_036488155.1 Streptosporangiaceae bacterium
GGAACACCAGTGTGTGCGCGTTCCGCCCGCCCAGGGGCAAACGGGTACCGACGGGGAAGGCAGCGCCGGTGGCGCTCCACGAAGCGACCACCGTTGCCGTGCCGTCCGGTTGATACCGGCTCATCGTTGCGTGGTGGGCGCCGAGCAGTCGCCCGGCTTCCTCGGTGACCGTCGCGAATACTTCCTCAGGCGCCGTGGCGTCGGCCACCAGCGTCGCCACCCGCCGCAGCGCCGCCTGCTTCCCCGCGATCCGGTCATTGCCAGCTGGCTCCGGCAAGGCAGCCATGCTACGGAGTGTAACTGGGCCGGGATTCTGCCTGGTCAGGAGCCAGTCTGGTGATTGCAGCAGGTCCACGATCCGGATCTGGGTGGCAAATCTCGGCGCCAGCACCTGCTCAATGCGACCGGCTAGCTCCGCACCGGACAGGTCGCAGCCAGTTCCGCGCTCTGCTGTGGCTCGGTGCGCAGGCTACCGGGCTCGCGCCGGCACAATGACGCGGTACTCGTCGGGCAGTTCGACCGTCGCGTGGAACCAGTCTTTGTCGCTGACCGCCTCGGCCAGCGTCGCAAACACGGCGCGAGCGTGCCTGGCGGTCTCTTCCAAAAGGCCCGCCTCGTCCAGATCTGCGCCTTCCTTCTCTGCCACCTGCCGCAAGAACTCCTCCAGTGGCATCCGCGCGGCAACCGGCGGAGCCGACATTCCTCGTCGCACCGGCGCATGCAGTACCGGATCGAGTTGGGCGATCAGGTCCTCGAGCTGCCCGGCCGCAAGACGCATGGCAAGCGTCTCCAGGCCGGCATCGGTGATCTTGCGTGCGGTCCCGTCGTCGACTCCGAGTCGCACAGCGACCCGGCCGAAGAACTGGTCCGCCGGCATTATGTCCAGGTACCTGCGCTGTGCCTCGGCGACGAGCGGGTCGAAAGCCTTCGGCAGGCTACCTGCCAGATGCGTAACCTCTGCCGGGCTCAGCGCGTCGCCCATGGCGAAGAACACGGCGCGCGCGTGCCGCAGGGCGGTCTCGACATCGGTGTCCTCGCGGTCGGCCACCTTGTTCAGGAACTCATCGATATCGAACGGCGCAGCGTCGGTGACGGTGTAGATCCAGGGCTTCAGCTGGACGGGCAGCTCCCGGAGGATGTGCAGCGCTTCACCGCGCGGGAGGCGTTCGGCCAGTGTCTGCAGGGTCGCGTGCGCGGCCAGTTCCGCTTCCTCGCTGCTCAGGCCTCCAGCCGCCCGGCGGATTACCGCGATGATCTGCTCGTAGTCCATGTGCCGCCCCCGCTCGTGCGATCAGCCGGATAATCAGAGCCGGACGCCGGCTGCCTACGGTGCATCTACCCGGACGCCAGCGGGGCAGTCAGCGCGGCCGTGGTAACGAATGCGGGCCGGCAGCCCGAAGGCCGCAAGCCAGTCGCGGTGTACGGCCACGCTAGCGCGGCAACAATCACCCGTAGGGTGGCTGATCCCGGGGCAGGAGCGACAATGCAGGCGATCATGGTGAGTAAGCCAGGCGGACCTGAGGTGCTCGAGGTCGTCGAGGTGGACATCCCGCAACCGGGCCCCGGTGAGGTCCTGGTCCGTGTACTCGCAGCCGGAGTCGGACCCTGGGATGTCCACTTGCGCAGCGGCGAATTGCCGGGAAGCTACCCGTACATCCCTGGCGGCGAGTTCGCCGGCTTGGTGGAGGGCGACACTGGCGCAGACGCTGCGTTCAGCGACGGCGAGCCGGTGTACGGCTATCCCGGCCTGACGGGCTGCTACGCGCAGTACGTGACCTGCCCGGCCGAGCAGCTTGCCCCGATCCCGGCTGGGCTGTCCCCGTCCGACGCGGCCGCGGTGCCGATCGACGGGCTCACTGCCGAACAGGGCCTGACCGACATCCTCCACGTCCGTGCGGGGGACCGCGTGCTGATCACGGCCGCGGCGGGCGGCCTTGGACACTTCGCAGTGCAGCTGGCGCACGCACTCGGCGCGGCGGTTATCGCCACCGCGAGCCCTCAGCACCACGAGTTCGTGCACAAGCTCGGGGCGGCCGTGGTGGTGGACCATAACCAGGCCAGCTGGCCTGACAAGGTTCGGGAGGTGACCGACGGCGGCGCCGTTCACGTGCTTGCGTGCGCCGCGCCCACGCTCCAGGGTGCGGCCCGTGCGGCTCGTGACGGCGCGACGATCGCGACGCCAGTGCATGCCACCGAGTTTCCCGAGGCGGACCGGGTGCACTGGCAGGCTTACGACGGCCGCCCGGAAGGCAGCCGTCTGATCAGGATGGCCCCGTGGTTCGATGACGGGTCCCTGTCGGTTGAGATCTCCCGCAGGTACTACTGGCACGATGCAGCGGCGGCGCACCGCGAGGTGGCGCAAGGGCACACCCGCGGCAAAGTGGTCATGATCGTGGACGACGACCTCGCGGCCCGACTGGGCGTGTGACCCCCTCCTGCGGGAACGCGCAGTCCGGGCTCAGTGCTGTTCGCCGTCGCGCGGTCTTGCATTCACTGCAATAATGATGCCAGCGCAAAGTTAGTCGCTGCCTAATGTTATACTGGCTGCATGTCACTATCCGGGGCCGGGCAGCTCGCCGGGGAGCGCCCCTCCTTGCGGGAGCGCAAGAAGCTGGCCACCCGGCTCGCCATCCGCCGGGCCGCACTCGATCTCTTCGCCGAGCGAGGGTTCTCCCATGTCACGGTCGAGGACATCGCCGCAGCTGCGGACGTCGCGCCGCGAACGTTCTTCAACTACTTCCCGTCCAAGGAAGCTGTGTTTTTCGGGGCCGACCCTGGCCGCGTCGGGCAGCTCTGGGCCCGCGTGGTGCACGACCAGCCCACGCAGAGCGCCCTGGACGTGCTCCGCGCGGCCCTTGCCGACCAGGTCCGCACGATCGTCGCCGAGCTTGCCGAGCTTGGCGGCGATCCGATGCGCTGGGCCACGCAGATGAAGGCGGCGCAGGCCGATCCTCAGTTCCGCGCGGCGCAAGCCGCGCACGGGGCTCAGACCGAGGCGCGTCTCGGGGCCGCGCTCGCCGAGCGCCTCGGCTGCGACGCTGAGCGCGATCCGTACCCGCTGATGCTCGCGAGCGCAGCCATGGGCGTCTTGCGGGCGACGTTGTCGTTCTGGGCTTCCTCGGGCGGCACCATCCCGCTTGAGGAGCTCACCGACGCGGCCTTCCAGGCGCTTGCCGACGGATTCCCGGAGGACTGCGCGCTACGAGGCAGCACACACCTGACTGACAGCACGACTAGCCAGCCTGCCGGGTTCCGGCAGCACGGAAAGGAACTGACCCGATGAGCGCGCCACGTCATGCCGCCGGGACCCGGCGAGCACCTGCCAGCCTGGTACCAGCCGACACGGTGCCGGCTGCAACAGGGCCGGCTGCAACAGTGCCAGCTGACATGGGCGCATCCGGCAATGGCGCACTGCCCGGTCTCAGCCACCGCTCGGTTCTGTTCATCATCGGCGCGCTCATGCTCGGCATGCTGCTCGCGGCGCTGGACCAGACCATCGTGTCCACCGCGCTGCCGACGATCGTCGGAGATCTCAAGGGCGGCTCGCACATTGCCTGGGTGATCACCGCTTACCTGCTGGCGACCACTGTGTCGACGCCGCTGTGGGGCAAGCTCGGTGATCAGTACGGTCGCAAGACCTTCTTCCAGGCAGCGATCGTGATCTTTCTGATCGGCTCCGTGCTGTCCGGGATCAGCTACTCCATGTTCGAGCTGATCGCGTTCCGCGCGGTTCAGGGCCTGGGCAGTGGCGGGCTGATGGTCGGCGCCCAGGCGATCGTCGGCGACATCGTGTCGCCGCGCGAGCGCGGCCGGTATGTCGGCCTGTTCGGCGCGGTCTTCGGCGTGTCCAGCATCGTCGGCCCGTTGCTCGGCGGCGTGTTCGTCGACAACCTCACCTGGCGGTGGATCTTCTACATCAACGTGCCAATCGGGATCATCGCGCTACTCGTGGTGGCAAGCCAGGTGCCGGGCAAGCTCAGGCGCGTGCACCACGTCATCGACTACATGGGCACCACGGTCCTCGCCCTCGCGGCGACCTCGTTCATCTTGCTCACTAGCCTCGGCGGCACGACCTACGGGTGGAACACCGCGCCCATCTGGATCCTGGGCATCTGCGGCGTCGTGCTCACCGGCGTCTTCGTCCTGGTCGAGCGGAAGGCCGCCGAGCCGGTGCTGCCACTGCACTTGTTCCGGCTCCGGGCGTTCTGGGTGACCAGCGTCGTGGGCTTCATCATCGGCTTCGCGATGTTCGGCGCGATCACCTACCTGCCCGCCTTCTTCCAGGTCGTCAGGGGCGTGTCGCCAACGCTGTCCGGCGTCCAGTTGCTGCCGCTGATGGCCGGGTTGCTGATTGTCTCCATCGGCTCAGGTCAGCTGATCAGCCGCACCGGCAGGTACCGGATCTGGCCCATCGCCGGCTCGGCCATGACGACGCTCGGCCTGTACCTGCTATCGCTCATGGGCGTGGGTACGTCGTCGGTGCTGGACTCGCTTTACATGCTCGTGCTCGGCATGGGCATCGGCGGTGTCATGCAGGTGCTCGTCATCATCGTGCAGAACGCCGTACCGCATTCCGAGCTTGGTGTCGCGACCTCGGGCGCGACGTTCTTCCGGTCGATCGGCGGCTCCTTCGGGACGGCGATCTTCGGTGCCATCTTCGCTAACGTCCTCGTCGGCAACCTGGCCAAGCACCTGCACGGCCTGAGGCTGCCCTCCGGGTTGTCCAGCGCGAACGTGACGCCAGCTCTCCTGTCGCACCTCCCGCCCGCGATCCACCAGGCCTTTGTCGCGGGGTATGCCGAATCGATCCAGACTGTCTTCATCGTCGCGGTCCCGATCGCGGCGCTGGCCTTCCTCGCCACGTGGCTTATCCCGCAGGTCGAGCTCAAGAAGTGGTCTGGTCCCGAGGCTGTCGCGGCCACGGAGGCTGGCGCGGCGGTAGAAGCCGCCGCGGACTTACCCGCCAGCACGCGTGAACGGCCGCGGATCAGAACTTCAGTTTCGGCTTCTTGACCGGGGTTGCGGTGTTTACCCGCGCCTGAGACGCTCATTCCGGCACCGCGGTGACGGAGGGGACCAATGGGCGCTCAGGTCAGTGACTCGAATGGACTTAACGGCCGGCCGGAACAAGCGGAGTTCGGTGGCGCGACAAGGCGAGGGCTGCTTGCTTCCGCGCTGGCTGCCGGAGCCGCGGTCGGGACCGGCGCCTGGCGGTCTGCCCCGCGAGCGGCTGCGAGCCCAGCCCTCGCGTCGGCAGGCCTAGAAGGCGCGCCAACGGGCGTAGCCGACACTGCAGCGGGCCAGACCAGCCCCGAAGCAGCCAACCGTGCGCTTCGCAAGCCCGGTTCCTTGCCGTATCCGAAACTCGCCGCCGGAACGGACACGATCCCGCAGGTCAAGCACATCGTCGTGCTGATGATGGAGAACCACTCCTACGACAATCACCTGGGCATGCTCCGCCGGGCCGGGGCCGACGGCTTCAAACTCGGCTCGAACGGCAAGCCGATCGAGACTAATCCGCGCCCGGACGGCAAGCTCCAGCACGCGTTCCGGATGCCGACCACCTGCCAGCTCCTTGGGAAGCCGAGCCAGACCTGGACCAACAGTCACATTCAGCTGGCTAGCGGCCACAACACCGGATTCGTCAAGTCCGGCAGCGGACCGGTGGCGATGGGTTACTGGGAAAAGGCGGACCTGCCGTTCTACTACTCGCTGGCTTCGACATTCCCGATTGCCGATCGCTACTTCTGCTCGGTACTCGGCCCGACCTTTCCCAACCGGCGCTATCTGATGGCCGCCACGTCGCTCGGAATGATCAACGACGGGGTGCCGAACCCGCTCCGCTATCCGGCGAACGGCACCATCTTCGACCGGCTGCACAAGTTCGGTGTCTCCTTCGCGGACTACTACCAGCGGCTGGTATCGGTGCTTCCGGTGCCGACGATGGCGCTGTTCCCGGAACTGCTGGTGAAATACGCCGGTGACCTGCACGACCAGGACGACTTCTTCGCCGCCGCGAAGGCAGGCACGCTGCCAGGGTTCTGCCTGGTCGAGCCGAACTACCTGAAGGACTCTGAGGAAGATCCCGAGAACATCGCGTATGGCGAGCAGTTCGCCGCAAAGGTCATCGACGCGGTCATGGCCGGCCCGGGGTGGAAGAACACGCTGCTCATCTGGACCTTCGATGAGCATGGCGGCTACTACGACCACGTTGTGCCACCGGCGGCCGTCGCCCCGGACAACATCCCGCCAGATGCTTCGGTCGCCTACACCGGCTTCCGCCAGTATGGCTTCCGGGTGCCGTGCGCGATCGTCTCGCCGTGGGCACGCCGGGATTACGTCTCGCACCACGTCTTCGATCACACCAGCATCTGCGCGCTGGTCGAGCACAAGTGGAATCTGCCGGCCATGACCTACCGGGATGCGAATGCCAACAGCATGCTGGACATGCTGGACTTCAGTAAGCCGGCCTTCAAGCACCCGCCTAAGCTCGCGCGACCGCTGCTGGACACTGACCCTGGCGCCCTTGCCTGCAATACCAGCGGGCCGGGCAAGATCCCGCCGCCCGGTTCAGTCAGCTAGGCCGGTTAAGTCAGCTAGCGGCGCTCTGCCGGCTGCGCCGGGTTTCCGCACCAGCGCGCCAGAGTGCCGCGGATCTGCGGTGTAGTGGCAGTGTCGCCTGCGGCTGCCCAGGCGATGTAGGCGTCGGGACGGATGAGCGCAACCGTGCCGGAGGCCTGGGCGACGGCCGCGGCTTCCACGCGGTCGGCGTAGCCGCTGGCTGCGTCGGCCGGGAGAGCGCCAGGGCTAGCGGCGAGCAGGAACCGGCCGCCGCGGAGGGCCTCGTAGAGGCGCCGCCCATCAGTAAGGGTCAGGTCGGCCACCCGTTTCCCAGTAAGGGGGTGCGCTCCGTGGGGCGCCGGGTAACTGATGCCCACCCCGGATATCGCGGCCGCCATCCGGCTGGCCAGCAAGGGGATTCTGGTCGCGGCGAGAGCCAGCACGTTGCGGACGGAGACCAGTGCGGGCGGCGCAGTGAGCATGCGCAGCAGCGCGTCGCTGGTCCGCAGGACCTGCCGGCCCACAGGGTGGCGTTCAGCCTGGTAACTGTCGAGCAGGCCGGACGGGGCCCAGCCCTGGACGGTGGCGGCGAGTTTCCAGCCGAGGTTGGCCGCGTCCTGGATGCCGGTGTTCATGCCCTGACCGCCCGCCGGGGAGTGGATGTGGGCGGCATCGCCAGCCAGCAGCACCCGGCCGTCCCGGTAGCGCGGGACCTGCCGTTCCTCGCTGTGGAACCGGGACATCCACCGCGGGTCGTGCATGCCGTAATCGGTGCCGAGGGCCTGGCGAGCGACCTCACGCACCTCATCCAGGCTGACGGGGGCGTCCTCATTCGGCTGGTTGTGCCGGTGCCAGGCGATGACCCGGTACCAGCCGTCGCCGAACGGCGCGATGATGGCGAACGCATCGCCGGTGCTGTCCTCGGTGAGTGCATCCGGGGGCGACTGGCTGAGCCGTACCTCTGCCAGCATCACCGATCGCACCACGGCCTTGCCGGGAAATGGCATCCCCAGGGCCTGGCGGACTGGGCTATGTATCCCGTCGGCGGCCACGAGCCAGCTTGCCCGCATCACCCGGTCCGGGTTGCCATCCTGGCGGACCGTCACTTCCACTCCGTCCGGGTGCTGGGTAAACCCGGTGACTTCGCAGCCGTAACGGATGTCGGTACCCACCCGTCGTGCCCGTTCTTCCAGCACCCGCTCAGTCTCGTACTGCGGGGTAACGAGCAAGTAGGGGAACCGGCTCGGCAGCCGTGACAAGTCAAGCGCAGCGCTGGCGAACAGCCGGAGCTCAGCAACCGGCGTGCCCGAGGCGACGAGCTCGTCTGCCGTTTCGCGGGCATCAAGTTGCTCCAGCGTCCGGGCATGCACGGTGAAGGCCCGGCTCAGGCCGGAACGCTCTGCGCGCCGCTCGAACACCGCACAGCTCACCCCGGCACTGGCCAGATCTCCGGCCACCAGCAAGCCAGCCGGGCCCGCGCCCACGACCATCACGTCAAGGTCGAAGATCATCTCTCCCCCCGGTTTCCTTGCCCGCGAATAACCCTGCCCTTAGCTCTTCCGCCTGAACGTCCGCGGGACGGCGTGAATCACCCGACCGGGGTGAGGCGAGGCTTGCTCAAAGCGGGGAAAGTGGGATCACTGCGGCCGCAACACCCTGAAAGGAGCACCTTCATGCCCAGCGTCCACCGTGTCGTCATCGGCCCGAACAAGGACAAAAAGTCCGCGGTCATCCTGCGCGACTCCCCGAACCAGCAAGAAGTGCCAGAGCTGTACTGGAGCTCGACGCTGTGGGCAACAACCGAGCTCCCGGCCGACAACACCATCTCCGGCGACCGCGCCGCTGATGTCACCAGACGCGAGCCGGTCGGCAACGGGCTGATCTTCCGCGCGCTGGCAATCCCGCCAGACACCGCCGACATCCGCACGCACAGCGCAGGGCTGCAGAAAATCAACGAACAGCTCAAGCAGAAGTACCCGCCGACACCCGCCGACCTTGCCCGTGATCCCGGCATGCACCGCACCGACACACTCGACCTGTTCACCGTCGCCTACGGCGAGATCTACCTGGTGACCGACACCGACGAGACCTTGCTCCAACCCGGAGACACCGCCGTCGTCCAGGGCGTCAACCACGCCTGGACCAACAGGTCGGACAAGACCTGCATGATCATCGGTGTTAATGTCCACGCCGACCCTTGGCCCGCGGACAGATACCCCGCCCCTGGCCGTTAGCTCTGTCAGCTCATTGTCTTGGTGACCTGCCAGGTCCTACGCTGCCTGAGAAGCGGGACGACAAGGGAGGGCGCGCCGGGATGGCCGAGCTACAGGGGACGTGCGACGAGCGGTTCGGCGCGCTGCGGAGCGCGCTGCAGCAGAACGTGGACTCGGGGGCGGAGCTGGGTGCCTCCATCGTGCTCGACCTCGACGGCGAGGTTGCGATCGACCTGTGGGGCGGTTACCGCGATGAGGCCCGCACCGCGCCGTGGGAACGCGACACGATCACTAACGTCTGGTCGACCACGAAGACGGTGACCAGCCTGGCGGCACTGATGCTGGCCGACCGGGGTGAACTGGATGTGGACGCTCCGGTCGCCCGGTACTGGCCAGAGTTCGCGGCGGCGGGAAAGCAGGACGTGCTGGTCCGGCATCTGCTCTCGCACACCTCGGGCGTGTCCGGGCTCGACCAGCCGGCTGTCATGGAAGACCTTTACGACTTCGACAAGGCCACGTCGCGCTTTGCCGCGCAGGCCCCGTGGTGGCCGCCGGGAACGGCGTCCGGCTACCACGCGCTGAACTTCGGGCACCTGGTCGGCGAGGTCCTGCGCCGGATCACCGGGACATCGCTGAAGCAGTTCGTGGCCGACCAGATCGCCGGGCCACTCAGCGCCGATTTCCAGATCGGCGCAGCAGAGCACGACTGGGGCCGCATCGCGAACGTGGTGCCGCCACCGCCGCTGCCGTTCGACCTCGAGGCCCTCGGCCCGGACAGCCCTGCCGTCAAGACCTTCACCGGGCCGCCTGCCGACGCTGCTGCCGCCAACACTGCCGCCTGGCGCCTTGCCGACATCGGAGCCGCGAACGGCCACGGCAACGCGCGCTCGGTAGCCCGGATCCTGTCGGTGATCTCCCGCGGCGGCGAGGTCGACGGAGTCCGCCTGCTCCGCCCGGAGACCATCGAGCTGATCTTCCGCGAGCAGTCCAATGGCGTCGACCTCGTACTGGGCGTTCCCCTCCGGTTTGGCATCGGCTACGGGCTGCCCCAGCTCGACACGCTGCCGTATGTTCCGGACGAGAAGATCTGCTTCTGGGGCGGCTGGGGCGGCTCGGTCATCATCATGGATCTCGGCAGGCGCATGACGATCTCGTACATGATGAACAAGATGGGGCCGGGTGTCATCGGCTCGGACCGCAGCGAGCAGTACGTGCGGGCCATTTACGACGTGGTCGGCGGCTAGCCGGCCGCCTCACCGCGCTCAAGCGCCAGCAGGGAGATGGCGGCGAGCTCATTGGTGACCAGCACGTCCAGGAAGCCGCCGCGCAGGGCGCCGAGGATCGCGCGCGTCTTGTGCACGCCGCCTGCCACCCCGACAACCTTCGGGATGAGCTTCAGGTCCGCGAGCTCGATGCCGATCCGCCGGTCGTGCAGCGCGATGTTCACGACGTTCCCGCTGCAGTCGAAGAACTGGCCGAGTATGTCGCCGGCAACGTTGTGCTCGCGCAGCACCGCGAGGTCAGCCTGGCTGAGATAACCAAGCTGGACGATCGTGGCGTCCGCGGTCGGCGTCCCGACGCCCACGACGGCCTGCTGGGCCTCGCATGCGTGCGTCAGCACCTGCTGGATCGTGGGTTCCTCGCGCAGTGCTGCGGCCAGTGCGGGCGATGACGCATAGGTTGGCGCCGGGATGACGGTCGCCGTCGTTGCCAGCTCGCCGTCGGCAGCTGCCTCGCCTTTGGACGACAGGATCGTCTGGAGGTAGCCGTCGACTCCGCCAGTGAGGGTCACCATGTGAACAGGGCCGACCGCACCGAAGTTCGTCGCGGCGATCACCCGCGACACCGTCTCGCCCCATCCGACGCCCAGGCTCCCGCCCGGCCTCAGGTGCGTACTCAGGAACTGCGCTCCGCCAAGGCCAACCCGCGCGTTGAGCGCGTGATGATCGGCGGGCTCCTTGTCATGATCGGGAACGACAAGTGCCTCCGACAGGTCGAACACACGTCGCAGCTCGGCGCTCAGCTCGAAAGCGTCCAGGTACTCGGCATTCAGGTTGATCGAAACCAGGCCGACGCGCCGGGCCCGGTCGAGTAGCCGGCCGACCGAGGCACGCGAGACTGACAATCGCTTGGCGATCTCGTCCTGGGTCAGCTCGTCTTTGTAGTAGAACCACGCGGCACGCAGCAGGAGCTCCTCCGCACTCCAGCGGCCGACGTCGATCCTGTTGCTCTTCACTCGTGACCTCGCTCAGCGCTTCCGACAGCGGTGTCCGCACCACGTGAACGGGTTCGTCGAAGCTTAACTCCCGGCCTGGCAACAAGCCAGCGAGCATGAGCACTCGCTCAGAGTCTTGACATATGCCCACGGTGATGTAGAAGGATCTTACCCAGTCGCTGCATTGCGATTTCCGGGAGGTCGGATGTCAGCACCCTCGGCACCAGGCTTGCGCGACGCGGTGATCATCGTCACCGGTGCGGGGAGCGGCATCGGCGCGGCGACGGCGCGTCAGCTGAGCGCGGCAGGCGCCAGCACAGTGCTCGTCGGCCGGCGTAAAGACGCACTCGAAGCACAGGCTGACCGCATCGCCGCGGCGGGCGGTGATGCATATTGCGTAGCCGCGGACCTCGCGGAGCCGGACAGCCCAGGGAAGATCGCAGCGGCCTGCCGTGACCGCTACGGCAGGATTGACGGCCTGGTCAACAACGCGGCGATCGTCAGGCACTGGCCGATAGGGGAGTGGACGACCGAGGCTTTCGACGAGCATTTCGCTACGAACGTCCGCGCTCCCTATTTCCTGATCCAGGCTGTCCTACCGGATCTGCTCGCCTCCACCGTGAAGTCGGTGGTGAATATCAGCTCGTCCTCCGGCTCGCTTGAGCTGACCGGCCAGTCGGTGTACGGGACGACCAAGGCTGCGGTCAATTACCTGACGAGAACGCTGGCGGGCGAGCTTGCGCCGGCCGGCGTGCGGGTGAACTGCATCGCGCCGGGTCCGATCGACACGCCGATCCACGCGACCTGGGCCGATGATCTAGACGAGGCCTACCGCTGGCTGGCGCAGCAGGTACCGCTCGGCCGGATCGGAACTGCCGACGAGGTCGCGCGCTGGATCGCGCTGCTCCTGAGCCCGGTGGCGTCGTTCATCACCGGGGCAGTCATCCCGCTGGATGGTGGCCAGGTGCTGCACCGTGACTGACAGCACCCCGGCGGCCGGCCTGGTTGGAACCAGCAGCACGCCGCTCCTGTCGGCCGGGATCCTGACCGCCGACCTGACCCGGCTGAGTGCGGAACTGGACCTCGTCCGCGGCCGCGCGGATTTCGTGCACGTCGACGTGATGGACGGAACGTTCTGTCCGCAGCTCACCGTCGGCCCGGTTTTACTGGCCGCGGCGGCGTCGACCGGCGTTCCCGTCGACGCGCACCTGATGGTCGACGAGCCCGGTCGGATCCTGCCGGAGGTCGTGCAAGCCGGGGCGTCGATCGTGACCGTGCACGCCGAGGCGAGCCGTCATCCGCACCGGGTCCTGACCGAGCTCACCGCGCTGTCGGCCAGCGTGCGCCCGGTGGTGCGCGGCTACGCGCTCAATCCGGGCACGCCGATCGGCGTCATCGAGCCCGTGCTGGAACTGATCGATCTGGTGCTTGTGCTCGCCGTTAACCCGGGCTGGTCCGGACAGGCGCCGGCAGCAAATACACCGCGGCGCGTTGCGGCCGCCCGCGAGCTCGTGCAGACAGCCGGCCGGCCGATCCTCGTCGGCGTGGACGGCGGTGTGACCCTGCGCAACGCCGCCGAGGTGGCGACGTGGGGTGCCGGCCTCGTGGTCAGCGGCAGCGCGATCTTCGACGGTCGCGACGCGGCCGGCAATCTCACCGCCATGCTCACGGCTCTGCGGGGTCAGCCCCCTGCACCAACCCGCACTGGCGCAACCCGCAGTGCGGCAACCCCCGCTGCCGCAGTCTGAGCCCGATCAGGAGGGACGCAATGACCGACACCGCCGGACGCATCGTTACCCCGCCTACCCCGATGGCAATCTCGCAGATCGCGATCGTGGTCCGCGACATGGAAGCCTCGCTCAAGGCCTACACCGAGAATCTCGGCTGGGGCCCGTGGAGCGTCTTCGATTACAAGCCGCCGCTGCTGCACGACACGAAGGTCCGCGGCGAGTCCGTCGAGTTCCGGATGATCGGCGCCGAGACGACGGTGGGTGGTCTCGGCTTCGAGCTCATCCAGCCGGTCAGCGGCCCGAGCATCTACCAGGAGTACCTCGACACCTTCGGTGAGGGCGTGCAGCACATCGCCTGCATGAAACACAACGACGCCGACAGCGACCTGCTTAAGGAGCACTGGCGCGAGCGCGGCGCTGACGTACTGATGAGCGGCCGGATCGGCGAGTCGATCGAGTTCTACTACCTGGACACCGGCCCGATCATCAAGTGGGTGCTGGAGTCAGGGAACGGCCACGCCATCGAGCTGAAGCCGAGCTACGTCTACCCGTCATGACGCGCTGACCGCAGGAGGCAAAACCCCATGCCCGACAACGACGAGCTCACCGACGGCGCGCGGTTCCGGTCGGAGGTGGCGGCGCCTGTCCACGTCAGCAAGCTCAAGGGCGCCGGTGGTCTGGACTGGGGCATGCAGAGCCGGCTAGCCCGGGTGTTCAGGCCCCCGACGAACCGGACCGTCATGCTGGCGATCGACCACGGCTACTTCCAGGGGCCGACGACGGGCCTGGAGCGCGTGGACCTCTCGATCGTGCCATTGCTGCCCTACGCGGACGCGCTGATGACGACCCGCGGCATGGTCCGCTCGACGATCCCGCCGACCTGCGGCGCGCCGATCGTCCTGCGTGCCAGCGGCGGTCCGAGCGTGCTGAAGGAGCTGTCCAACGAGCAGATAGCGGTCGCGATGGACGATGCCCTGCGGCTCGACGCCGCCGCGGTCGCCGTGCAGGTGTTCATCGGCGGCGAGTTCGAGACTCAGTCGATCCGCAACATGACCCAGCTCATTGACGAGGGCCAGCGGGCGGGCGTGCCGGTACTCGCCGTGACCGCGGTCGGCCGGGAGCTCACCAGGGACGCCCGGTACCTGCGCCTGGCCGTGCGGATCTGCGCCGAGCTGGGCGCGCACCTGGTCAAGACCTATTACTGCGCCGACGGCTTCGACACGGTGACGGCGAGCTGCCCGGTACCGGTGGTGATGGCCGGCGGCCGGAAGCTGCCCGAGCTGGAAGCTCTCACCATGGCGTACCGCGCCATCGAGGGCGGGGCGGCCGGCGTCGACATGGGCCGCAACATCTTCCAGAGCGACCATCCGGCCGCGATGATCCGCGCCATTCGCGCAGTGGTGCATGAGTCGGTTAAGCCGGAGCACGCCTACGACGAGTTCGTGCGGCCGGCAGTGCAGGGCAACTGAGGTACACACCTCGACAACCAGGGAGTTAAGACCATGACCCAGTCCACCAGCCCCGCCGATACCAGTCCGCCCGGCACGTCCGGTGCCAGCCTGAAGTCCGGCGCGATCAAGCTCCCCGGCGTGCTGATGCAGAGTGTCACCAGCATCGCTCCGGCCATCGCCGGGATGTTCACAGTGCCGTTCATCGTGCTCAACGCCGGCGTCAGCGCGCCCATGGCCTACCTCGGCGCGTTCGTGATTGCCTTGCTGCTCGGCTACGTGCTCGCTCAGTTCAGCAGGCACCTGTCGTCGACCGGCAGCTACTACACATTCGTGTCCCGCTCGCTCGGCGGCCGCTGGGGATTCCTGGTGGCGTGGGTGTATTTGTTGTTCTACCCGGTGGTGATCGCGCAGGTCGGGTCCTTTATGGGCTCGACGCTCCAGTCCACGCTGAAGGCCGAATGGGGTATCACCTTCGAGTGGTGGTGGTTCATGGTCTTCCTGATCCTGTTCGTCGCCTGGACCGCCTGGCGAGGGGTCGAGCTGTCAGTGAACTTGCTGATCGTGCTCGGCATCTTCGAGGCTGTCATCGTGCTCGCGGTGGCCCTGAGCGGATTCGCGAGCCCCGGCCCCGGCGGGGTGAACCTGAACTGGATCTCCAACTCCTTCCACAGCAGCAACTTGCACGGCCTGTTCCTCGGCGTGGTATTCGCGATCTTCGCGATCACCGGCTGGGACGCCGCGGCCCCGCTGGCCGAGGAGAGCCGAGACCCGAAGCGGACCGTCCCGCGGGCCGTCCTGGGTTCGATCCTCATCATGGGCGTGTTCCTGGTGGTGGTGTCCTGGGGGCAGACCACCGGGTGGGGCACGACCAAGCTGACGGCTTTCGCGACCTCGTCACAGCTCCCCGCGTTCGTCCTCGGCCAGCGGTTCTGGGGCGGTGCCTGGATCCTCGTTCTGATCGCCCTGTTCAACTCCGCCATCGCGGTCTCGATCGCCTGCACGAACGCCTCGACCAGGTTCCTGTACGGGATGGCACGGGCGAAGGCGCTGCCGTCCTGGCTGCTGAAGGTGCACCCGAGGAACCAGACGCCGACGAACGCGGTCATTGTCCAGACCGGTGTCAACGTGGTGCTCGGCCTGATCCTGCCGGTCATCATCGGGGTAGCCAACGTCTACAACGTGACCGGCACCTGGTTCACCTTCGCGCTGGCATTCGTCTACATCGTCGCCAACGTCGGCCTGTACCTGTTCTACCGGCGCGAGCACCCGACTGAGTTCGGCTGGGGCAAGCACGTAGTGATCCCCGCGATCGGCTCGATCGCGCTAGCCGTCGTCGTGTACTACTCGGTCGTGCCGCTGCCGGCCTGGCCGGTCTCGCTCGCGCCGTTCATCGTGCTGGGCTGGCTGGCGATCGGAGTGGGGGTCGTCTTCGCGGTGTACCGCGGCCGGCGAGCTAACGACCTGTCGCTCGCGGGCATCGCCATGGGCGAGGCGGTCGAACACGCGGTGGAGGAACGCTTGCTTGCGCATGACGAGTTGCCGTCCCCGGAAGGCGAGCGCTAGCCCGGTTGGCGCGTGCGGCGGCCCGGCTCCGTTGCCCAGGCCGCCGCACGGGCTATTTGCCGCCCAGCGCTCGCGCTGTCAGGCGGTCGGTATCGACGCGGCCGCGCCCGAAGGCGTCCATCTTCTTCCACCGGCCGGGCAGGTCGAGGATTTGCAGGTGACCGACGCGCAGCGGTAGCGCCGGGTCGACGATCAGGTTGTCGCCCTGCGGCTCCAGGCCGAGGCCAGCCCGCAGCAAGAGCAGCGGGGCTCCGGTCGACCAGGCCTGCGGGCTGCAGGCCGTCGGGTACTGCACCGGATACCGGGTCGTGTTGCGCTGGTAGCCGCCGAAGGCTTCCGGCAGTCTGCCCCGGAACACCTCGGCTGCCTCCATGATGCCCGCCACGATGCAGGCGGCCTCCTCCTTGAACCCGTAGCGGCGCAGGCCCCAGGCGATGAACGAGTTGTCGAATGGCCATACCGTGCCGACGTGGTAGCCGATCGGGTTGTAGCGAGCCTCGCCCTCCGCGAGCGTACGGACGCCCCAGCCAGAGAACAGTCGCGGCCCGAGCAGATGCCGCGCGATGGACCGGGCTTTGGTCGTATCGACGATGCCACTCCACAGCAGGTGCCCGATGTTAGAGGTCAGCGAGTCCACCTTGCGCCCGTCGGCGTCGATTGCGACCGCGAAGTACTCGCCGTCCTCCACCCAGAAGTCGCGGTTGAACCTGCGCTTCAGGTCGGCGGCTTCCTTCTCCAGCCGGTCGGCGAATGCGGTGTCATGCCACACCTGGCGCGCCAGCCGGGCGCCGCGGACCTTGGCGTCGTAGGCGTAGCCCTGGAGCTCGCAGGTAGCACGCGGGAATCCGGGCAAGTCGCCGTTGCGATAGGAGATGGAGTCCCAGGAGTCCTTCCAGCATTGGTTCTCCAGCCCGGTCTTCTGGTTGCGCCGCTGGTAGGAGACGTAGCCGTTGCCCTGCAGGTCGGCGTACTCGTCGATCCAGTTGAGCGCGGCCCGTGCGGCGTGCTCGAGCTCGCGGACCAGCTTGGTGTCGCCTGTCCAGCGCTCGTATTCATCGAGCAGCACCACGTACAGAGCCGTGGCGTCGGCGTTGCCGTAGTACGGGGAGTGCGGCCGCTCCTCGAACGCCGTCATCTCGCCGTACCGCATTTCGTGCAGGATGCGGCCAGGATCCTCGTCCCGGAAGTCGTCGATCCTGGTGCCCTGGCGCTCGGCCAGCGCGAGCAGCGTGGTCGAGGCGAGCTCAGAGGTGAACGGCAGTGCCTGCAGGCTGGTGAAGATGCTGTCCCGGCCGAAGATCGTCATGAACCAGGGCAGGCCTGCGGCCGGCAGCGCCCGGCCGGGCAAGGTGAGCGTGGTAAAGCGCAGCGCCGCCAGGTCGGTCAGGCAGCGGCGGTAGATGTGCCCGACCGCCTCCCAGTCGCACTCCACTGCTGGCACCTTCTGGAGCCACTTCTCCAGGCCGTGGGCCATGTCTTGGCGCACCCGGCGGCCCTGCCCGCGGATCCCGATAGGCCCGTCCTGCGCCCGCGCCCCGGCCCCGGCGTGCTCCCCACCCGGGGAGCCGTCCGATGCGACGACATCCAGCTCAGTGCTCCACTCGCCATGCGCTGGCACGGTGACGTTGAAGGTGAAGCCGTTCTCATCGACGCTGGCGGACTCAGTCGAGCTGATCCAGGTCTCACGGGCATAAGTCTCCCGCTGGTATCGCAGCACGAGACTGCCGTCGACTACCTCGTTCCCGTACTTTCCTTTTTTCTTGAGGGCGTCCTTGACCTCAAACAGGTCGGCGAAGTCGCTTGCGGCTTCGACCCTGATCACCAGGTCGACCGGTGAGTTCTCGTGGTTGAGAGCGCGCAACTTCTCCCGGAAGCCGTCGGCGACCTCGCGCTCGCGGATGATCGACAGCTTCGCGTCGACGTAGACGGTCCCGCTGCCGGGCACCAGGAAGAACCGCGTCTGGAAGTACTGCAGGTCGTCAGTTGACAGCGCGGTCAGGCGCTGGCCGTTGACCGTCAGCACCCACCGCGACAGGAACCGGGTGTCAAACGAGAACAGCCCGGTCGGGTCGGTGCGGGATGCCTCGATATCACCCCGGTCGTCGCTGACGACGAAGGTGTTGCCTTCGAGGATCTGGACGAGCTGGTCGCTCACATCGGCCTCCGCTGAGCCATCACTGTCTGCGAACTGATCGAGGGCACCCGGCCGGTGGAGCCGGGCGGTCCGGGCAGGCACCGCTGGAACATCATCAGGGCGGCCATGCTGCCCTCACAGGTCAGCACGCCGCGCAGGAGGGCGGCCTGGGCGTTCATCCGGCCGGTGACGATGGCCTCGAACGTGGGGCGCTCGACATGGATGACGGCGTCCGCCGCCTTGCTCTGGCGGGTCACGGCGACGTCACCGTCGGTGACGGCGACGTACCAGTGCTGTACCTGGCCGCCATCGTGCACGTCGAAGCGCAGTGTGGCTGAATCGCCTTCGAACGTAGCCAGGTGGCCCGGCGCGGCGAGGTCGGCGAAGAACTGGCTGATCGGGTCCGCCGCCATCGTCGGCGACCCGGCGCGAGCTGTCGGCATAGCCGGTTATTTGATCAACGTCGCGCTGCGCCAAACGAAAGCCGGGATAACTTTGCCGGCCGGTGCGGCATCCTGGCCGGAAGTTTGCCCGGCGCTCAGGCGCCGGCGAGGAACTCGTCGATCGCCGACGCGGTCGGCATGCCTGACCGGGCGCCGTCCCGCGTGACAGCAAGGGCCGATGCGGCGACAGCTCTCGCGACGCAATCCGGCAGTGGCCGGCCGGCGGCCAGACTCGCGGCGAGCACGCCGGTGAAGGTATCGCCGGCTCCGGTGGTGTCGCGCACAGCCACGCGATAGCCGGGGAAGTGCTCGGTGCCGCCGGGACCAGCAAGCAGCGCGCCGTCTGGCCCGAGCGTGACAATCACCGGCGCGCCAGTGCGCCCGGCCACCGCGCTCGCCATGGCATCCGGCTGCGCCGGGGGAAGGCCGGCGAGCCGGGCGATGGCGGCGAGTTCGCCGGCGTTCGGGGTGACGATCGCGCCGGTCAGCAAGTCCAGGGAACGAGGTAGTACCGGGGACGGGTTAACCACTAGGTCAATGCCGGCTGAGCGGGCTGAGTGAGCGGCCGCCTGGACCGCGGCTGCCGGAATCTCAAAGGACAGCACCAGGACATCGCCAGGGGCCAGGCACAGCACGCTCAGCGCGGCCGTGACATGCCCGGGCGGGAGAAGCCCGTTGGCTCCGGCGGCCACCGCGATCTGGTTTTCGCCCCGGGCCGAGTCGACGAGGACGATGGCGTGACCGGTCGGCGCGCTGAGGCGCTCGATCGCGGTCGCGTCAACGCCGTCGGCCACGAGCGCATCGACAGACGGCTGGCCGTCTGCGGCGCCGACGGCACCGACGAAGAAGGCCGCGGCGCCTGCCCTCGCGGCCGCGACGGCCTGGTTGGCGCCCTTGCCCCCGTCATGCCGGGCCAGCGCGCCGCCCGTGACTGTTTCGCCCGGTGCCGGGAGCTGCGGCAGCCGCATGACCAGGTCCACGTTGACTGAGCCGACGACGATGACGCGCCCGGGGCTCATCGGCCTATTGTCGCCTAGCGATTTTGCGGCGAAGCGGGCAGGGAGTGATCCCAGTCAGACAACAGCGTCCGGATCCCGGTCACCAGCGCGATGGGCTGGTCGAGCATGACGTGGTGGCCCGCCGCGGGAATCTCGATGACCGGCGCCCTGCGGCCGAGCTTGTCGTACATAAGCTCGGTCGTCTGCGGCGGCACGATGCCATGTTCGGCATGGAAGAGCGCCACCCGGCAGTCGAGTTGTCGCAGGAGTTGCGGTGTTGCCGCCGAACGGCCGAAGACGGCGGGGTCGAACTTCCAGCTCCAGCCGCCCTCGACCGGGTGGATCGACGTGGCCGCGACGTGCGCCCGGATATAAGGCAGCGCCGGCTGGTCAGGTATCGGGCGGAACCGGCTGATCGCCGCCTCGCGAGTCGGGTAGACGCGCAGCGGGCCGAACGCCCGCTCGTCCCTGGCGGCCTGCTGTTCCGGCGTGATGTCCTGCACCGGGGAGTCGATGACCACGATGCCGGCTAGCTCGGCACCGTACAGGCCAGCTGTCCGCAGGGCGACGAAGCCGCCCATGCTGTGCCCGACGACGATGGGCGGCCCAGCAAAGCCGGCGTCCGCGGCGACCGCCATGACCTCGGCCGCCCAGCCATCGAGCGTGTACTTTTCGCTCCTGCCGCTGTCGCCGTGGCCGGACAGGTCAATGGCGACCACGCGGCGCCCGCCAGCCAGTAGCGGGGCGATGTGATCCCACCAGCGGGCATGCGCGGCGCCGCCGTGGACCAGGATGATGCCGCTGCCCGCACCGTCGCCGAACTCGCGGTAGGCAATCTCAGTCCCGGCTACGGTTACCGCGGCCGAGACCACAGGCGCGGCAAGGGCCTGCCTGAACCAGGCTGGCGGCTCGCCTAGGGGCGACGGCGGAGTAAGTGTCATAACTAGTAGCGAACCAGACGCTGGCTGGGTCAGTTATGCCGCCGTATCCATAGTGTGGATTATGCCGGAATCTCGGCCCAGGCGCGCTCCAGCACGCTGGCGATCGTCTTCTCGGGCTGTGCCCCGGAGATGCCGTATTTGCGGTTGATGACGAAGAGCGGGACTCCAGTCGCGCCTAGAGCCTGCGCCATCTGCTCGTCCGTGTCGACGTGCTCGGCATACCGGTCGGTTGCCAGGACGGCGGCGACGTCGTCGGGGTCCAGGCCGGCCTCGGTAGCAAGCCGGGTCAGCGACTCATGGTCGAAGATCGACTCCTGGTCGGTGAAGTAGGCGCGATGCAGCCGCTCCATCAACTCGTCCTGCCGCCCTGCTTCCTTGGCGAGTTGCAGCAGCCGGTGCGCGTCCCGGGTGCTGCCGCTGTGCAGGCCGGCCATCCGGAAGGTCAGCCCGTCCGCCGCGGCACGCTCTTCCATCTGCCGCTGGGCGTGGTCGGCCTGCGCCGGACTCATCCCGTACTTCTCCGCCAGCCGCTCGACCGTCGGAGTTGTCACGCCTTGCGGTGCCGCCGGGTCAAGCTCGAACGACCGGTACACCACCTGAACCTGATCCCGGTGCTCGAAGGCTGCCAGCGCTCGCTCGAAGCGCTTCTTGCCTAGATAGCACCACGGGCACACGACGTCTGACCAGATCTCCACTTGCATGCCAGTGGCTAACAATGGGCCGTCCGCCACACTTCCCTGCTGATTGCCAGAGGGCGTTAGCGGGTCGCCGCTCTGCCAGGACCATTCACCTGATGGTCATGGCTTCGCAGCAGGGAAGAGGACCGGCCACGACCACGGTGTGGCTGACGCTCGCTCCCGCATTGTGCTGGGCAAGCGCTCCGCCGGCCAGCACGGCGCCGGCGGCGAGCAGGGAGGCGATGGCGATGCGGATGCTGATCATGTGACGTACCACCCATCTGGAGTTGGAGACGGCTGTGCGCCGCAGCGGCTGAGCAGTCATGAAAATCAGTCATTCTGCTACTACATTGGACTACAGACGACAGTCCGGCATAACTAGATCAGTCAAGGCGACCTTGACTGGCCACGAAGTTGCCGGATAACGTCCTTGAGGCGGCATAAATCCGGTCGCCGTGTTTCAGCTGGCGGCTTAGTGATCAGGGTGAGGATGGCCACCGGATACGTCGTCCCTGAACGGCCAGACTGGACCCAGCCAAGACTGGCCCCCGCAGGTGACAAGTTCGCCGCCGTCCGCTGGCAGGACGGTGCCGCGAATGTGTGGATCGGTACTGGTAACTCACCCATGCAGCTCGTATCCGATCTGCAGCCATGGCGGCTGCGTGGTTACCACTGGGGGGCTGGCGGTGACGGTCTGGTCCTGGAGCTGCAACTCCCCGGCGCCGAGAGCTACGTACTGGCCTGGCTTGACCTGCGCGCCCGGACGCTGACCAGGCTGACACCCGGCCTTGGCGCCGATTCGCAGTACGCGGGGCAGAGCGATGGGGACAAGCCGAGCATCCTGATCGGAGTACGGCATCCGTTCACCAGCGGCTTCCAACTTCAGGCTGTCACGCCGAGCGGTGCCGTACTCGCCGAGTGGGAGTCACCGGGGAGACCGGCGAGCCGCTGGCTGGCTGGTGCTACCCAGGCGGTCGCAGTCCATTCCGGCGACGGCCCGTGCGAATGGTGGCATAGTCCGCTCGCCCGGCCATCATGGTCGCGCGTCCTGACCATGCCCGAGCAGGACGGCGAGCTCTCCGTCCCGCTGGCGCTAGAGGCGGCCGGGCCAACGCTGTACGCGCTGAGTTCAGCCGGACGGGACACGATCGCCCTGGTCGCGATGTCGCCGCCGGATTGGCTGCCGCGCGAACTCAGTGCAGAGGAGGGCTTCGACGTCACCTCCGTGCTGATGTCGCCGGACGGGACCGGCCCTGCCCTGGTGACAACGACTAACCCGGTGACTCCGCAGACGGCATTGACCGATGACGCCGCCGCTGACCTGAGCCAGCTGAAGCAGGTTGCCGACGGCGCAACAGCCACCATCATCGGCCGGAACCAGACTCACTGCCTTGCGGAGGTGTCCACTCCGGTCGGTGGTCCGGCGTTCGTCACGATCAGCCGCGCTACCGGCGCCGTGAGCAAGCCGCTGGCAAGGTTTACCAGCCTGGCCGGCGTCCGGACGCAGCGGCGGGACCCGATCAGTTACCGGGCGAGGGACGGCAAGCAGCTCACCGGCTTCGTAACTCGGCCAAGCGGGCCGCCGCCGTGGCCCGCCGTCCTGGCGGTCCATGACGGTCCGTGGGCAAGGGACGGCGCGCAACTGGATCCGTGGGCGCAGTCGGTCGCCGCGGCGGGGCTTTGCTGCCTGCAGGTGAACTACCGCGGGTCCCGCGGATTCGGCAAGGCCTTCCGCGACTCGGGCGACGGGCAATGGTCGCTCGCCATGCAGGACGACCTGATCGACGCGCTGCGGGCGGAAGAATTGGCTGAGCTCATTGACACCAGGCGGGTAGCGGCCATCGGCTACGGCTACGGCGGGTATGCCGCGCTCATGCTCGCGACGCAGGCAGAGATACCGCTGGCAGCCGTTGCTGCCGCGTCGGCGCCGACCGACCTGGTGCGTTTCGTCGGCGCTCTGATCTCCTTCGGCGGCCCGGCAGGGCGGCAGGAAGCCGCCAGGATCGGCGACCCGATCGCCGACGCGGACCGGCTGACCGCTGCCTCGCCGATCGCCAGGGCCGCTGATTTCCGGGCTCCGGTACTGCTATTTCATGGGCGCCAGGACGCGCGGGTGCCAGTGAGCCAGGCCACGGCGCTGGCCGGGGCGCTGAAGCGTGCAGGACGGGACTGTGAGCTGACCATTTATGAAGACGAAGGCCACCGGTATGTGCGCCGGCAGAACGTGGCCAGCCTGCGGACCCGCGCCATTGACTTCCTGCTGCGGAACCTGAGCATCGCGGCCGGCCCGGCAATCCGTTAGCTGGAGTCCCCGCCGACAGCGATGCGCCGGGCTCAGTCGGATACCGGCAGGGCCGGCTGCACGTCCGCCCGGACGGTGACCGATCGTGCCCCGGCGCAGTCGGCTGCCTTCCGCAACGCCTCGATGGCCTGCTCGGACCGGCCGACCTTGATGAGGGCCTCGGCCATCTCACGCCAGGCCTGGGCCGCATCGAGGCGCGATCCGAGTGCGGCCAGCAGCTCAGCTGCGTTCGTCATGAGCGCGATGCCATCTTCGTGGCGCCCGCTCAGGGTAAGTGCTAGCCCGCTGACCATGCGAGCCTGAGCCAGCTCGGGTGCGCCGTCCGCGCACCCGGCGATCGCCTGACTCGCGACTTCAATGGCGTCGGCGAGGTTGCCGCGAAGCAAGGCGCAGCGCGCGATCTCGGTCTCGCAAGCAGCCAGGTGCGAGCTCATGGCGAGCGCGGTGAATACCTCGCGGGCTCCCGCAAGCAGGGCTTCAGCCTCGTCAAGCCGGGGCGGATCACAGCGCAGCAGCAGCCATGCGTAGGTAACGCGCATGGAGGCCAGGTTGTAGGTTGGCGCGCTCTCGGAAAGCAGTCCGAGTGTCTTGGCGCCGAGCTCGAGTGCCAGGTTCAACTGGCCGCGTGCCGCCGCGACCAAGGACGCATTCCAGTAGGCGTTGCCCTCGGCCTGCCGCGAGCCTAGCTTCTCCGCTCGCCCGATCACCTGGCCCGCCAGATGCTGGGCCGAGAACAAATCGCTTCTGGCCCAGTAGCTAGCGACCAGCGTCGAGGCGAGCTGGATCTCGTCTTCAGTACCTTCCAGGCCGAGTGCGCGCACCTCACGGAGCGATGCCTCACCGACGTCGATGCTACGGGTGTAGTCGCCTGCTTTCCGGTAGATGCGGCAGCGGGCGTTGAACAAGGTCAGCAATCCCGGTGTGCCCGGCTCTCCGGTTCGCGCGGCATCGAGTAGCGCCTCAAGGTGTGTCATTGCCTCGTGGTAATTGCCGAGGGCCTCTTCAATACGGGCTAGCCCCCAGATCGCCTCGTACCGGATCTCGCCGCTTGCCGCGTGCAGCAGGTCTTTGAACTGGTCGCGGGCTTCGTTAAGTGACCCGTTTGTCCGGGCAATTTCGGCAAACTGCAGCCGCAGCCGTTGCTCATTAAGCTCTTCTGGTGCCACGCCCGACTCGAGGAACAGCGTGGAGCAGCCAAGCCTGCGGGCCAGACCATCGAGTACGTCGCGCTCCGGCGACCGGCGGTCGGACTCGATCAGCGACACGTAGCTCGGCGATACAAGATCACCGGCCAGATCCGCCTGACTGAGACCTCGCTCGATGCGGAGTGCACGCAGCCGCTGTCCGAGCGTTGGGCTCATCGGTTACCTCCTACCGGGACAATTGGCATACGTCGTTCACTCTAAGCCGTCATACCACTGAGTCAACTCAGCCGGGAAAGCCAGGTGACGCACTCTGGCGGCAAGTGCTCTTTAGTTAAGAGCCAGCTCGACAACCAGGCAGTCCGCGAATCAGGCACCGTAGTCGATAGTGATGTGCCGGAAGCCGAGCGAGGTCAGCATCCCGGTCAGCATGGCAGTGGTATTCCGTTGCGCGTCGGCCAGCAGCGGACTCGACCGCGCCGCGTACTGAATCCGGCGCTGGGCCAGGATATAGACCTCCTGCTGACTGTTCGGGTTCCCGGAGAAAAAGCCGGCCACCCGGTTGATCAGGCCCTGCTGCTCCGCGTACACGTAGGACTGGCCGACGTTCAGTACGGCTGGCTCGAGTTGCGCCTTGGGCAGAGTTACAGTCACCGCGTGTCCGGGTGCTACCCGGATGGCGCTGCCCTTCAGGTGCGCGAAGTTCACGAAGGCGATGTCGGAACCGACGCCGATGAACAGCGTCTGGCTGCCGGCGATGAACGATGGCAGGAATGCAGCCTGCCTCGACAGTTCGACCACTACCTGGAACGAGCCGCTGGCGGCCTCGTACCGGCTGAGCGACGTAATCGACTTCAGCAGTGGTGGCTGGCTGCGCACGGTCGTCGTGGTGCGGAACGGATTACGTAGCTGCGGCAGCAGATGCACTGATGACAGTACGAGCAGCAGGCCGATGACGGCCACTACGGCAGCCGCGATGGCGGCAACCCGGCTCATTCGCGAGATCTCCAGCACGTCTTTCCTCCGGGCGATGGCATGGCCGCACTGCCACTACCCAGCTAGCGACGGGAGATTCCATCTCGCTTTGCTGGGTAGCTGTCGGCCAGCGCGGGCAGCGACAACCGCGGGCGAGAAGCTGGAGATGCCATGGCTGGCTGGAGCGGGCGGTCCCCACAGGACAACAGGCGGCGGGTGAGCAGGCCGGTCGGGTGCCTGCTCTGGCTCGTCGTGCTACTCGTCATCCTGATCGCGGTGGCGGTGTTGTTCGGTGGCTTTCAGAAGGGCACTAAAGCCACCGGGTCGCCGCAGCCGTCCGCTCCTGCAGCCATTGGCACTGCCTGAGGCGCCGTGCCCCTGCCTAGAGCGCCAGCGACATGAAGGTGCTGTGCGGGCTTGGCTGATAGCTGGCGAACGCCCCGCTGACGGTAAACCCGGCGCTTGCGTACAGTGCCCTGGCCGCAGCGAAACCGTCCATCGAACCTGTCTCCAGGCTCAGCAACCGGTAGCCGCGCTCTCGTGCGACGCCGATGAGGTGCCCGAGCATGGCCCGGCCCAGGCCTAGGCGGCGAGCTGCCCGGGCCGTGTGCATCGACTTGAGCTCGCCGTGGTGATCGCTGAGGTGTTTCAGCGCCCCGATCGCCAGCAGTTCGCCGCCGCGCCGGCAACTGTAGAACGTCACCGCCGGATCAAGCAGGCCGCCGGCATCGAGCGCGAACACGTTTTCCGGCGGGCTCAGCGATCGGGCAAAATCCAGATGGCGGGACACGAGTTCGCGGACATCAGCCGCCACCGGGTCATCAATGGCAATGACGTGGGTAGTCACGGCACGAATCTACGTAACCGGGCAGCGCGGCCGAGTGCGGCGACGAAAGATGTAACGCTGGCGAAACAGAGTCTCCTGGCGCGTAGCCGCGGCATTACCATGCGGAAGGTGGCGGCCACACGGGACAGCGCAACGCTGGACAACGCTGCTTCGGCGCTCGTCGAGCGCTTGCGGGCGGCGCTGACGGCGGCGCTCGGCTCGGGTGACAGGGCGGCCGTTGCTGCTGTGCGGTCAGCCCTGGCGGCCATCGGTAACGCGGAGGCGGTTGACCCCGCCGCTCAGCGCGGCCCAGCCGATCTGGCCATGGCTCCCAGCGAGCACTTCGCCGGCGCGAAAGCAGGGCTGAGAGCCGGAGAGGTCGCGCGCAAGCGGCTCACGGCAGCTGAGGTCACGCAGATCGTACAGGCCGAGATCACCGAGCGGCTGTCCGCGGCCGCCGAATATGACCGGCTTGGCCACGGCAGCCGGGCCGAGCGCCTCCGCCGGGAAGCTGACGTTCTGGCGGCCGCGCTCAGCCCGTGAGTAGCGCCACGCTCAGCTGGCCAAGTAGGTACGCAACTCCGAAACGAGCGTCTCAATCTCTGCGCCGCCGCGCTGCGCCCGTGGCCACTCGTCCACGCGCATCCACCAGTACTCGCGGGGCGTACCAGCGCGTGCGGACCACCGGCCCACGCGCTCGGCCTCGCTGCAGCGCTTGTGCGGACAGGGTCGTGAGCCAGGCGAAGCCAGTGATAATGCTGGCGCGCTGGAAGAGCCCGCCCAGCTTGACCAGCCGGGCCGATTGGCCGAAGCCCGCACCGGCCAGGACCATGGACGTGAGCATGGTCACTGCGGTGCCGGCGCTGTAGAGGCCGAACCGGTGCTGGCCCGCCTGCCAGGACCGCCAGCCGCAGGCGAGTGCGGCGGCGGGCAGACCGACGAACACGGGGACAGCCGCCAGATTGTGTGCGGTGCCGGCACGGCTGGGCTGGGTGAGCGCATCGGGCGTTCCTGGCGGGTACCCGCTGACCGGATCAGTGGTGAAGACAGCGGAGCCGATAAGTCCCGCGCCTGCGGCGCCTACCAAAGCCGGTGCTGCCCGGCTGCCGACGACGGGATCACCAACGCGGGCCAGACCTGCGGCTCCGGCTAGAAACAACGTTCCCGCCACGGCGAAATTCGCAGTCTGGATCCAGCCACGCGGTCCGAGTGCGAGCGAACTGACTGGGTGCCGAAACGGCCGGTAACAGTCCCGGACACCACCCTCAAGTAGGAACACAGCGACGAAGACAGGGCCTGCGGCCACACCGCAGCGCAGCAGCCCGCGAGTCCATGCCTGCCGGGCGCCGGGAATGCTGGCAGGGATCACGAGCGAAGCCTAGCGGTCCAGACCAGCGCCGCCAGCACGCTGTGGTTCCCCGAATCTGTCAATGACCGTTGACAACGTGGTCATGCCGCCGTTAGCTCGCAGCCGCCGATCGGCAACCTGAAGGTCAACGCGCCCGCGGCCTGGATCCAGAACAGCTGCTTGAGTCCGTGGATGGTGAGTGGTCGTTAAATCGCATGTCGGTCAAACACCGGCTTGTAGCTGTCATCGCGGCAGCTGTCTTCGCATTGGGTCAGCGGGCAGATACTGTTGCGCCGTGGATGCTGACTTCACTCTTGGCCCGGTGCAGCAGCCCGGCGTTCTCGCGAGCTACCTGAGGCAAGTTGTTGAGCGCGCAGGCGAGTCCAAGGCCTGCGAGGCGTAGGGACTATGCGCACCCTGTAC
>DASXIA010000166.1:0-2159 GCA_036488155.1 Streptosporangiaceae bacterium
CGGTGTGGGCATCAACGTGCCGATCAGGACCGTGCTGTTCACCGGGTTGTCGAAGTACGACGGCAGCAAGACCAGGCTGCTCATGGCGCGGGAGTTCCACCAGATCGCGGGCCGGGCCGGACGGGCCGGCTTCGACACCACTGGCCGGGTCGTGGTGCAGGCGCCCGAGCACGTGATCGAGAACGAGCGGGCACTGGCCAAAGCAGGTGACGACCCCAAGAAGCGGCGCAAGGTGGTGCGGCGCAAGCCTCCCGAGGGCATGGTCTCGTGGGGCCAGCCGACTTTCGAGCGGCTGGTCGCAGCCGAGCCCGAGCCGCTGAAGTCCAGCTTCACCGTCAGCCACGCGATGCTGCTCAACGTCATCAGCAGACCCGGCAACGCGTTTGCCGCGATGAAGCACCTGCTCACCGACAACCACGAGGATCCGGCAGCGCGGCGCAAGCACATCAGTCACGCGATCGCGATCTACCGCGCACTGCTCGCGGGCGGCGTCGTGGAGCGGCTGGACGCGCCTGACACCGATGGCCGCTGGGTCCGGCTGACCGTCGACTTGCAAGAGGACTTCGCGCTCAACCAGCCGCTCTCACCGCTGGCGCTGGCCGCCATCGAGCTGCTCGACCGGTCCTCGCCTGATTACCCGCTCGACGTTCTCTCGGTGATCGAGTCAACGCTCGACGATCCCCGGCAGGTGCTGTCCGCCCAGCTGTTCAAGGCCCGAGGCGAGGCAGTCGCGGCGATGAAAGCCGACGGGATCGAGTACGAGGAGCGGATGGACCTGCTGGAAGCGGTGACCTACCCGCGGCCGCAGGCCGACCTGCTTGAGGCTGCCTACGACATCTACAAGCGGGGCCACCCGTGGGTCGCCGACCACCAGCTGGCGCCGAAGTCGGTGGTCCGTGACATGTACGAGCGGGCGATGACGTTCACCGAGTTCATCACCTTCTACGGGCTGGCGCGATCCGAGGGGCTGGTGCTCCGCTACCTGGCCGACGCCTACAAGGCGATGCGGCAGACGGTGCCGGAAGAAGCCAGAACCGAGGAGCTGACCGACCTGATCGAATGGCTGGGCGAGCTGGTCCGGCAGGTCGACTCCAGTCTCATCGACGAGTGGGAACGGCTGCGAAACCCGGTGGAGGAAGCGCAGCATCTGGCTGCCGACCGGCCGCCGGCGGTGACCGGCAACAAGCGGGCGTTCCGGGTGCTGGTTCGCAATGCGCTGTTCCGCCGGGTCGAGCTAGCGGCGCTGCGGCGATGGGACGAACTTGGCGAGCTCGACGGCGGCGACGGCTGGGATGCCGCTGGCTGGGCCGAGGCGCTGGAACCGTACTTTGCCGAGCACGACGAGATCGGAACCGGCGCGGATGCCCGCGGGCCGGCCATGCTGATCATCGAGGAGATGCCGGGCACCTGGATCGCCCGGCAGATCTTCGATGATCCGGCGGGAGATCACGACTGGGGCTTCTCTGCCACGGTGGACCTCGGCGCCTCTGACGAGGCCGGGGTCGCGGTGATCACCGTCACCGAGGTTGGCCAGCTCTGACCTGCTGCTACCGGGATCTGTCCGGGGTCCGGTGCATGCTCATAGACCGCGCTTCGACCACGTTCAGCTTCCGTTCAGGATTGTGCATCAACATCCTCACGTGATGCCCGACGCACCTGCCAGCCAGGCTCGCCACCGGCCCGTTCCTGGACGACCAGGCGGACGTCCGAGTGAACGGCTGGCCGCAGAGCTACCTGCGCCCCAGCCTGGGCCGCGCCGCCCGGCTCCCGTGCCTCGGCCGAGGTTCGTCGATGCGTGCGCGGCCATAGCTGGCATCGGCTTCGGCGCCGTCCTGGCCTCGGCCATCGCGAACGAGTCGCGAGCGTCGCTGGCGGCGCCAGGCGGCCTGCTGACCGCTGCAGGCAGGCTGGCCGGCCTCAGCGGCACCTACCTGATCCTGATCATGGTGGTGCTCGTGGCGCGGCTGCCCTGGCTGGAGCGGTCCGTCGGGCAGGATCAGCTGATCCGCTGGCACCGGCGGGTGAGCGGGTGGGCGATCAGCCTGATCATCGCCCACGTACTGCTGATCACCCTGGGCTACGCGCAAACCGCCGGTTCGACTGTAATTAGCGAAGCCTGGACGCTGGTTCGCTCTTACCGGGACATCCTGGCGGCAGTC
>DASXIA010000210.1:0-5640 GCA_036488155.1 Streptosporangiaceae bacterium
GAATGTGACCCAGCACGTGGAGCGGCTTGAGCCTGGCGCGAGCGCCGAGACGCTGGTACTCAGCCCGCAGGGTCACATTCAGCACCACCTCACGCTGACTGATGACGGCTCGGCTGTCTGGGCTCATGTCGAGCCCGGCACGATCGATTCGCTGGTTGACTTCCTGACCTCGATGCGCTTCATGCTCAGGGTGGAGCCGGAGGACGTATCGGCGCAGTACGCGGTGCTGACCGTGCACGGGCCCGAGGCCCCGGACGCGGCGGTGCCGGCTGCGGCCGTGTCGGCTGAGGGGGGCCTGCCGGGCGCCCGGATCAGTACCGGATTCGGAACGGACCTGATAGTGCCACGGGCAGAGCTGACCGCGCGGGTGGCTGAGCTGCGGTCGGCGGGCGGGGCGCTGGCCGGCCTGTGGGCGCATGAGGCGCTGCGCATCGCGGCCGGTCGCCCGCGGCTTGGCCTGGATACCGATCACCGGACAATCCCGCATGAGGTTGGGTGGATCGAGACCGCGGTGCATCTCAGCAAGGGGTGCTACCGCGGCCAGGAGACAGTGGCACGGGTACACAACCTCGGCCATCCGCCCCGGCGGCTGGTGTTGCTGCACCTGGACGGCAGCGAGGACAAGCTGCCGGGCCACGGTGACCAGGTTGTGCTCGCCGAGGCCGCCGTCGGATTCGTCGGCTCGGCGGCCCGGCACTATGAGCTCGGCCCAATCGCGCTGGCGCTGGTCAAGCGGACCACCCCGGTCGCGGCCACCCTGCAGGTCGACGGGGTTGCCGCGGCGCAGGAAGTCCTCGTGGCACCCGACGCCGGGGCTAACATCCAGGTTGAACTCAAGCGCCGGCGCACCGACCTGACCGGTCGGGCTCGCCAGTAGCCTGAGCCGCCGTGAACAAAGCCGTTCCCTGGAGGTTCATCCGCCGTGCTGCGCCAAGCGCTCCTGGCCCTGTCTGACAGCAGGCAGGCCCGCGACCTGATCATGGCCACGCCGCTGACCCGAGATGTCGTGGCGAGGTTCGTGGCCGGCGAAACCGCCGACGACGCACTGACTGTCACCGAGCGGCTGATCTCCGACGGCAGGCTGGTCACCATCGACTTTCTCGGCGAGGACACCACTGATCCCGAGCAGGCCGCCAGTGTCACCGAGGAATATGTCCGCCTGCTCGGCCGGCTGTCTGACGGCGGGCTCGCCGCCCGCGGCCGGGCCGAAGTATCGGTTAAGCCGACCGCAGTCGGGCTAGGCCTTGCCGAGCACGGCGACAAGAGAGCACTGGAGAACATCGCCCGGATCGCCACGGCTGCTCGCAATGCCGGGACAACTGTCACGCTCGACATGGAAGATCACAGCAGGATCGAGCCGACGCTCAAGCTGGTCGCCGAGCTGCGGGCTGATTTCCCCGATCTCGGCTGCGTGATCCAGTCCTACCTGCGCCGCAGCGCGGACGACTGCAAGGCGCTCGCGGCTCGCGGCTCCCGCGTCCGGTTGTGCAAGGGTGCCTACCAGGCGCCGGCCTCGCTCGCCTGGCGAAGCCGGTCCGACGTGGACCGCAGCTACGCCCGGTGCATGCGGATCTTGCTCGAGGGGGACGGCTATCCGATGCTCGCGACCCATGATCCCCGCCTGATCAGGATCGCCGGGACCAAGGCCGGAGTAGTCGGACGGGAGGCCGACAGCTTCGAGTACCAGATGCTGTACGGCATCCGTCCGGTCGAGCAGGCCAGGCTTGCGGCAGCCGGCGCGCAGGTGCGCGTCTACCTGCCCTACGGCAGTGACTGGTATGGCTATCTGGTCCGCCGGCTGGCCGAGCGACCGGCCAACCTCGCTTTCTTCCTGCGCGCGCTGAGCTCACGCCGCTAGCAGGGCGCTTCCCGGGCGCGACGGTAGGCTTCCACCATGATCGCCATACTGGGCGCCGGTCAGATGGGCGAGGCGCTGGCATCGGGACTGTTGCGCGCGGGCGTCGTCGCGCCTGCCGGGATCGTAGCGGCGGCGCGGCGCCTGGAGCGGGCCAACCAGCTTCAGGCTGCTTATGGTATCGAGACGATGTCCGCCGCCAAGGCTGCCGACCTAGCGCAAACCCTGGTTATCGCGGTCAAGCCGCAGGATATGGGCGCACTGCTGGACGAGATCAAGTCGGTGGTCTCTCCGGACAAGCTCGTCATCTCGGTGGCGGCCGGCATCACGACCGCATTCATCGGGAGCAGGCTCGCCGGGGATGTGCCGGTGGTCCGGGTGATGTCCAATACCCCGGTGCTGGTCGACGAGGCGATGAGCGTGATCTCGGCTGGCCCGCATGCGACTGAGGAGCACCTGCGGCGGGCGGAGCATCTGCTCCGCCCCGTCGGCAAGGTGCTGCGCATCCCCGAGTCCCAGCAGGACGCAGCGACAGCGCTGTCTGGCAGCGGGCCGGCGTACGTGTACTTCCTCGTCGAGGCCATGGTTGACGCTGGCATCCTGCTCGGCATGCCGCGAAACAATGCCCTCGAGATGGTGAAACAGGCCGTCTTCGGTGCCGCCACGATGCTCCGGGACTCGGGGGAGCATCCGGTCCTGTTGCGTGAGGCCGTGACCTCACCCGGCGGCACCACCATTAACGCGATCCGGGAACTCGAGCGCCACGGTGTTCGCGCGGCAATTCTGGCGGCGATCGAGGCGGCCAGGGATCGCGGGCGCGAACTAGGCGCCGGATAGTGCCATTTCCGCATTGAACTTCAGGCGGTCAGTTGCCGAACTCCTGGCGGACAGCCAATGGCGGCGATTGCCAGTACTGCCGCTGCGGCCCCCGGCCACGCTGTGTGACCTGCGGTGACGCTTATCAGCTACGGGCCAGGCCGTCGGTCAGCCGTCGCTGCCGAAATGGCAGGGCTCGCACGGGCTTGCCCTTTTCCATACAGGACTTACGCTGGATACGGGCGTGACTGATGCGCCAGATCACGTTAGGCGTAACAGTTCGGTCGGAAGAGAGCACCCAATGGCAGCAGACGCAACTCCGCTCAGCGATGTCAGGTTCCTGACCGTGGCCGAGGTGGCTGCGATCATGCGCGTTTCGAAGATGACCGTTTACCGCCTGGTTCACTCCGGTGAGCTTGAGGCGATCCGTGTTGGCCGCTCGTTCCGGGTTCCTGAGCAGGCGGTGACCGGATACCTCAGGGAGGCGTACGTGGGCACGGAGTAAGCCTGCCACCAGGGCGCAACGGCCGCAGCTGACACCGCGGTAGCTACGATATGCGCTGCGGTTGCCGGGCTATGCCGGGCAACTCGCGCTCGCAGAGGTACGCTGTGGCGTTGGCATGTTGCCCGGCCGCCCGACGTGGCGAGCATGTGTGTGGGCATGCCCGTCAGCCAGGGAAGAAATTGAGGGTGGTGTCGTGGGTTCTGTCATCAAGAAGCGCCGCAAGCGGATGGCAAAGAAGAAGCACCGCAAGCTGCTGCGGAAGACTCGAGTTCAGCGAAGGAACAAGAAGTAACCTGCCTGCGGACGGCCACGTAGACGCTCGCCGGCCGGGCTGGCGGCGAGGGCTGGCCGGCGCGGCTGACTTTGCCAGGCGCCGGCTTGCGGGCGACTACGAGGTCGACCAGTTCGGCTTCGACCCGGACCTCAACTCGGCAGTGTTTATGCCGGCCGCCCTCGCTCTGTACCGGAACTGGTTCCGGGTACAGGCGCGCGGGCTTGAGCACATTCCCGACCAGGGCCCGGCGTTGATCGTGGCCAACCACTCCGGGGTGGTTCCGCTCGACGCCATCATGTTGCAGGCCTGCGTCTACACCGAGCATCCCGCCGCCAGGAATATTCGCCTCCTTACCGCTGACCTGGTGTACACGCTGCCCGTGCTGGCGTCGCTAGCTCGCAGAAGCGGTCACGCCAGGGCGGATCCGGCCGGGGCCATACAGCTGCTGGCGGCGGGCGAGCTCGTCGGCGTATTCCCGGAGGGTTTCAAGGGGATCGGTAAGCCATTCAGCGAGCGGTACCGGTTGCAGCGGTTCGGCCGGGGCGGTTTCGCCCGGACGGCCCTGCAGGCGAGCGTCCCGCTGATTCCCTGCGCCATCGTCGGGGCTGAGGAGATTTACCCGATGATCGGTAACTCCGAGCTGCTGGCGCGGGCCTTGCGCCTGCCTTACTTCCCGTTGACCCCGCTGTTCCCTTGGCTTGGGCCTATCGGCGCGGTGCCGTTGCCGTCGAACTGGGTAATCGAATTCTGCCCGCCTGTGCCTACTTGCCACCTCGTGTCCCCAGGCCAGGCAGCCGAGCCAGATGACGAGCTAGTCGCCGACGTAGCCGACCAGGTGCGGGACACCATTCAGGCCAAGCTCGATGAGTTGCTGATCGAGCGCGGGCCAGCGTTCAGCTAGCTGCCTGCTCGCCGTCGCCTGAGCGCGATTCCCGCTGCCATGCCGCCCGCGACGGCGCCGGCTCCGGCGACCGGGATGGCAATTAGCGTCGCCTTGCGGCCGGACCTGAATTCATGCACCGGCCAGTGCCTGCTGCGGGCTTCGCGAAGCAGGCACGCATCGGGGTTAACAACGCTGGGATAACCGACGAGCTCCAGCATCGGCAGGTCGTTGGCCGAGTCGCTGTACGCGCTGCAGCGGGACAGGTCGAGCCCCTCTCGCTCAGCCAGCGCCTTGATCGCCTCCGCCTTGGCCTGCCCGTGCAGCAGACCACCCACGAGCCGCCCGGTGTACAGGCCGTCAGCGGTCTCCGCGACAGTGCCGAGCGCGCCGGTAAGCCCGAGCCGCTTGGCCAGGATGCTCGCCAGTTCGACGGGTGTCGCGGTTACCAGCCAGACGCGCTGACCGGCCTGCAGATGCAGCTGGGTGAGTTCCTTCGTACCTTCCCAGATCCGGTCGGCCATCGTCTCGTCGTAGATCTCCTCGCCGAGACCGACGATGTCGTCTACTCGCTGTCCGGCCACGAAGGCCAGCGCTGCCTCACGTGCCGCGTCTATGTGGTCGGCGTTCTCCATGCCGCGCATCCGGAAGGCCACCTGGCTCCAGGCCAGCCGGGTCAGATCCCGCGGGCCGAACATCTTGCGTGCGGCTAGGCCGCGGGCGAAGTAATAGATCGAGGCCCCGCGCATCAGGGTGTTGTCGACGTCGAAGAATGCGGCGGCCGTGGGATCAGGAACCGGAGGCGCCAGATCGACGTCGGCCGCGGCGGCAGAAGCCTCGCCCGCGACGATATCCGGACTCTTCCAGACTCGCGCGAGCCTGGTGATGGCGCCAGACCGGGCGGCGCCGGTGCCGCCGGTGCGGCCGAACTCACCGCTCATAACGCCGAGCCTACCGGCGTGCGGAGCCATTGCGCCTTTCCTTGCACGCCGCGATCTAGACGGTCATCAAGACTCCATCAGGCCGCCGCACTTCTGGTGCTTGTACGTCACCGGCCAGTTACCCATAACGGGATCTAAGGTGCCAGATGCACGATTAACGGTCGCTCCCTCTGCAGGCGGACAGCCTGCGGACCGCCCTTTCGGGCCGGCTCTTGGTCGCATCACAGCCCCGGGTCGTGCACGATAGGCAGCAATGATTTCATTGACCGTCTCTGGCCTCGGCGCCATCCTGGCTGCGGTCGGTGGCGGCGTGCTGCTCGCACGCTGCTTCCGCCAGCCTCGTGGCGACCTGATCGCCTGGGCAGTGGC
>DASXIA010000288.1:0-11237 GCA_036488155.1 Streptosporangiaceae bacterium
ACCTCAGCCTCATCCAGGCCCGCAAGATTGCCGTGCTCGGCTACGGCTCGCAGGGCCACGCGCATGCGCTGAGCTTGCGCGACTCCGGCTGTGACGTGCGGGTCGGGCTGCCAGAGGGCTCGCGCTCGCGCAAGCGCGCCGAGGCAGCCGGGCTGGAGGTGACCACACCGGAGGAGGCCAGTGCATGGGCTGACGTGATCATGGTGCTCACCCCGGACACCACGCAGCGCAAGCTCTACGCGGAAGCGATCGAGCCGAACCTGCAGCCGGGCGACGCGCTGTTCTTCGCGCACGGCTTCAACATCCGCTACGGCTACATCACGCCGCCGGACACAGTCGACGTGGCGATGGTCGCGCCGAAGGCCCCTGGCCACCTGGTCCGGCGGCAGTACGAGGAGGGCCACGGCACTCCGGTCCTGGTCGCGGTCGAGCAGGACGCCACCGGCAAGGCCTGGGAGCTCGCGAAGTCGTACGCCGCCGCGATCGGCGGGACGAAGGCCGGCGCGCTCGTCACCACCTTCAAGGAGGAGACCGAGAGCGACCTGTTCGGCGAGCAGGCGGTCCTCTGCGGCGGCGTGACCGCGCTGGTCAACGCCGGTTTCGAGACCCTGGTGAACGCGGGCTACCAGCCCGAGGTTGCTTACTTCGAGTGCCTGCACGAGCTCAAGCTGATCGTCGACCTCATGTACGAGGGCGGCGAGTCGTGGATGCGCTACTCGATCAGTGACACCGCCGAGTACGGCGACCTCACCCGCGGCCCGCGGGTGATCGGAGACTCGACCAAGCAGGCGATGGCGCAGCTGCTGGCCGACATCCAGTCCGGTGAGTTTGCCCGCGAGTGGGTTGCCGAGGATGACGCAGGCCGGCCGAACTTCACCAAGCTGCGGAAGGAGGCCGCAACGGCTCAGGTCGAGCAGGTCGGCAAGCCGCTGCGGAACATGATGAGCTGGCTCGGCTCTGCCGCGAAGGAGATGGACGAGTAATGGCGGGTGAGGTATCGGCAGGAGACGCGGCCCCTGAGGGGAAGCACGTGTCGCACGCGTCGCGGACGCATGTCGTCACGCACCTTCCCGGTGACGGTGTCGGCCCGGAGGTGACCGAGGTCGCGCGGGCGTGCGTCGACGCGGTCGCGGCCCGCCATGACTTCCATATCGACTGGCGGAGCTGCCACCTCGGCGGCAAGCACTACCTGCAGACCGGCGAGGTGTTGCCGGACGGAGTGCTTGAGGAACTGCGGAAGTCCGATGCGATCCTGCTCGGCGCGATCGGCACCCCGCAGGTGCCGCCCGGCGTGCTCGAGCGGGGGCTGCTGCTCCGGATGCGGTTCGAGCTGGACCTCTACGTCAACCTGCGGCCGTCCAAGCTCAGGCCAGGTGTCAGCGGCGCGGTGGGAAAGCACGCGCTCGCCGACCTGGACTTCGTGATCGTCCGGGAGAACACCGAGGGCCTGTATGCGGGTGCCGGCGGCACGGTACACCGTGGGACCGAGTTCGAGACCGCGACCGAGGAGTCACTGAACACCTGGGCCGGCGTGCGGCGCTGCGTGCGGTACGCTTCGCGGCTTGCCGCTGCCCGGTCTGGCCGGCTGACGCTGGTGCACAAGACGAACGTGCTCACGCACGCCGGCGACCTGTGGTCCCGGATCGCCCACGAGGTGGCGGCCGAGGACGGCGTCGACCTCAGCTACGCGCACGTGGACGCGGCCTGCCTGTGGATGGTCGATGACCCGAAACGGTTCGACGTGATCGTCACCGACAACCTGTTCGGCGACATCATCTCCGACCTGGGCGCGGCGCTGACCGGCGGGCTCGGGTACGCGGCCAGCGGCAACCTGAACCCGGACCGCACCGGTCCGTCGATATTCGAGCCGGTACACGGATCGGCGCCGGACATCGCGGGCAAGGGCCTGGCGAACCCGGCGGGCGCGGTGCTGTCGGCCGGGTTGATGCTGTCGCACCTCGGCGAGGAGGCGGCGGCGGCGGACCTGGACGCCGCGGTCAACTCGGTGCTGGCGGCCGGGGAACCTGCCACCACGGCTGACTGGCAGGAGCAGTTGCTCGGCAGGCTCGGGGGGACGACATGACGCCGGTGACACCGAAGGTCGAGATCTACGACACCACCCTGCGAGACGGCTCCCAGCAGGTCGGCCTCGACCTGACAGTTGCCGACAAACTGCGGGTGGCGACGGTGCTGGACGGCCTCGGCGTGGACGTCATCGAGGGCGGCTGGCCAGGCTCCAACCCAAAGGACGCTGAGTTCTTCGAGCGTGCCAAGCGGCTGGAGTTCAAGCACGCGACGCTGGCCGCCTTCGGTGCGACCAGACTGCCAGGGCGCAACGTCGAAGACGACGCGTCGCTGGCGGCTTTGCTGGCCGCCGAGACCCCGATCGTGACGCTGGTCGGCAAGGCCTGGACGCTGCACGTCGACGAGGCGCTGCGGACCAGCCGGGCCGAGAACCTCGCGATGGTCGCCGATTCGGTGGCTTACATGGCGGCGGCCGGCCGGCGGGTGGTGTTCGATGCCGAGCACTTCTTCGACGGCTACCGCGCCGACCGGGGCTACGCGCTGGAGGTATTGGCGGCAGCCGCCGATGCGGGCGCCGACACCCTGGTGCTGTGCGACACCAACGGCGGCACGCTGCCGGACGACGTGGCAAGGATCGTGGCCGAGGTGGCGGACCGGTCCAGGACCGCGATTGGCGTGCACTTCCACAACGACGCGTCCTGCGCGGTGGCCAACTCGGTGGTCGCGGTCGCGGCTGGCGGCCTGCACGTGCAGGGAGCGGCGAACGGTTACGGCGAGCGGTGCGGCAATGCTGACCTGTTCTCGGTGATCGCCAACCTGGAACTCAAGCGCGGCCACTCGCTGCTGCCCGACGGCCGGCTGACCGCGCTCGCCTCGACGGCGCGGACCATCGCGGAGGTGGCCAACCTGCCGTTCGAGTCGCGGCAGCCATATGTTGGGCCGTCGGCCTTCGCCACCAAGGCCGGGCTGCATGCCTCGGCGATCGCGCGGCGGCCGGACGCGTACTCGCACGTCGATCCTGGCACGGTAGGCAATAAGACTCAGGTGCTGGTCAGCGAGCTGGCCGGGCGCAGCAACGTGCTCGCCAAGGCCGCCGAGCTCGGGCTTGACCTCTCGTCCGATCCGGATCTGGCGGGGCAGGTACTCGAGCAGGTCAAGGAGGCCGAGCACCGCGGCTATGCGTTCGAGGCGGCCGACGCTTCCTTCGAGCTGCTGGTGCGCAGGAGCGCTGGCGTTCTGCCGGCCTGGTTCGAGCTCGAGGGCTACCGCGTCGTTATCGAGCGGGCCGACCAGGCCGATCGCAGCGAGGCGATCGTCCGGCTGCTGCTCGGCACCGGCCGGGTGGTCGCGGTCGGCGAGGGAGTCGGGCCGGTGCACGCGCTCGACCAGGCGTTGCGGCGCGGGCTGTCCGAGGTGTACCCGGAGCTGTCGGGTATTCACCTGGTCGACTACAAGGTCCGCATCCTGGACGGCCGCGCCGCCACCAGCGCGGTCACCAGGGTGATGCTGACCTCTGCCGACAGCGACGGCGAATGGACCACGGTCGGCGTCTCCGACGACATCGTGACCGCGTCCTGGGAGGCGCTCACCGATGGCGTGGCCTACGGCTTGCTGCGGGCCGGCGCGGAGCCGCTCGCGGAGGATCAGCTATCTCATTCGGAGGCCGTCTAGCTGTCCCTCCGGAGCGACGTTCGGCGCGTGCGTTGCCCATATCGCGCCGGAGGCAAGCCGGGGTCAGCGGCGCCTCGAAGGTCGCCTGCTAGTGCCGCCCGGATTTCGTCGTTCAGCCGGAACTCCGCGGCCTGATCTCCGGAACGCCTCCGGGCAAGGTGCCCTGGATGGTGCGCTGGCATTCACTCGTCTTTGTGTACCGGATCAGTGTTGAATTCGGGTCGAAGCCATGCACATGAAGCAGATCGAAAACAGGCGCCCCCTGCTCGACGGTGGGGTCCGGGAAGCCCGGCACCCCGTGGGAACGCATGCACTGGGCGAACGTCCGCTCGGCGGTCAGAACCTGCTGCACCATGGCCTGCGGACAGTTGCCGGTCTGCATGCATAGCATCATCGACGCGGTCAGCGACCCGCCGTTGGTCGGGTACAGGTGCTGGCAGGCGCTCTGGGCCGTCTGGAGCTGGGAGCTGCTGACCCCGAGTAGCTGGGCGTCTGCCTTGGGGACCTGTCCGTTGCTGGCGGGGTCGGGGAAGTTCGGCACCCCGTGGGAGCGCATGCAGGCCGAGTAGGCGACCGCTGACGGGGAGTTTGATGACCCTGCCGCGTTCGGTGAGCCGCCGGAACCGCTAGATGATGACGGGCTGCTGCTGCATGCCGCCAGCAGGGCCAGGGCGGCAGCGGCGATGGTGGCGGCCGCGGTTCGCGCCGCCGGCGGCCGTGCCTGCCGTGGCCGGCGAATGACGGGGGTGCCGTCGTTCATCATGCCCTCCTCAAGGGGCTGGGAGTCGTGGCTGCGGGTGGTCAATCGATGTGCAGTCTGGCGGGTCGCCCATGACACGAGCCGAACAGTGATTGTTAAGCGGCTGTCATCCGGCCAGTCGCACAATGTGCAGGTGCGAGCGTGTCGATCTAGCTCGTGGCGGGCTAGCGGAGGTGTCCCTGGTCGGTCACGGACGGCGCGAGATTCGCGTACTGGCTACGTCAATGATCAAGCTCTGCGCCTCCGGGCGGTGCCTGGAACTACACTCGCCTACAGGCCGGCCGCGTTGCGGGCCGGACTCCCAGACCAAGATTGACGCAGGACCAAGCCGGAGCACCGGACCGAGCCATAAGCGGCGCGGGCGAGCAAGACAGGAGGCCGTGCGCCACGTGGAGGAGCGGACGCCTAGCGCGGGCGGCAGGCGAGCGGCCGGCGAGCTGGAGGCGGCCGCGCTGGCAGTGCTGCAGTCAGCGGGCACGCCTCTGACGCCAGGGCAGGTCCGGGACGCCCTTGCGGGTGATCTTGCTTATACGACGGTCGTCACAATCCTGTCGCGACTGCATGAGAAGGGTGTGCTCACTCGTCTTCGGGCCGGGCGGGCGTACTCCTATACGCCGGTCGCTGACGAGCCAGGACTGGCTGCCCGGCGGATGCGCGGCGTCCTCGACGCCGAGGCGGACCGAGAGGCCGTGCTCGCCCGGTTCGTCTCCGGTCTCTCACCCGCGGACGAGCACGTGCTGCGCCGAATGCTCGCGGGCGAGCACGACCAGGGCGCTGGATAGGCCGGGCATGCACCTCTTGATCTACGTGCCCATTGCTGTTTCCGCGCTGGCCGCGGTTGGCGCGTGGCCGCTAGCCGAGCGGCTGCCGCCGCGGACCGCGACGTGGCTGCTGACCGTGAGTGCCGTGGTCCTGGCGGGAACGAGCTGCGCGGCGCTCGGTTTTCTTGCCATGGCCGCAGCCATGCGCCTTCCGGTGGTCGACTCCATGGGTGGCATGTCGCTTCGGGCCGTCATCTATCTAGACCCGGCATCATTGCCCGTCGGCGTGATCGCGGCTGCCTTGTTCTGGGGGGCGGCACTTGCCGCGGTGCGAGCGGCGTGGCTGCGAGGCGCAGCGCTGATGGGCGCGCGCCGGGACGCACGTCACCTGGCTGGCGACGGTGAGCTGGCGGGCGGCGAGCAGGTCCTCACGATCGTGGATGACAGAGTCGACGCGTACGCGGTTCCTGGCCGGCCCGCCAGGATCGTGATCACTTCCGGGATGATTGACGCCCTCACCAAGTCCGAGCGCGACGTGCTCCTAGCCCACGAGCGGGCGCATGTGTCGGCGTGCCATTACGCGTTCACGGCGCTAGTGCGGCTGTCCGCGGCAGCCAATCCGCTGCTGCGCCCGCTGGCGGCTGCGGTCAACTACAGCGTTGAGCGCTGGGCTGACGAACGTGCTGCGTCCGTAACTGGCAGCCGGCGGCTGGTCGCGCACACGGTAGCCAAGGCCGCGCTGGCGTCAGCGGCTGCGCCGGCCCGCCGCACTGGTCCCGCGATGGTGCTCGCTCGCCTGACTGGCCCTAGTCAGCTCGGCCGCCGGGGCTCGGTGCCGCGCCGGGTCGACGCGCTGCTCGGGCCGCCACCGCAGCGCAGCATCGTGCTACTGGCCCTGGCGATCGCGGTGCTGACAATCTGCGGGGTGGCGGCGGTCGACGCCGCGGGTGACCTGCACGCGATGGTGGAGTTCGCGCAGGCAGCGCTGTCCTGATTTGCCACCTTTTGCGCCGAACCGGCGATTAGTGGATCTGGTTTGTGCGCTCAGCGGGGCGGCTCGGAGCGCTGTCGCATTAGGCTCGCGGCGCGGGGTCGCGAACCTGTGGGGCTTCGGCCTCCTGAACCTCGCGCCGTTGCTGGCGGAGCCTGACGACGATGAAGGCCGCGATTGCAACGACCGCGACGACGGCCATCACGTAGCCAGCGAGCGACAGGTCATGAGCGACGCGGTGCCAGGCCGAGCCGACCGCGTATCCGATGCTCGCGATCGCGCTCGCATAGGCCGCGGTGCCGATCAGGCTGAGCACGCCGAACCGGATCGGCGGCACACCGGTGAGGCCGGCCACAACCGAAGTGAACGAGCGGACGAACGGCGCCATCCTGCCGACCGGGATTGCCCACCACCCGCGGCCCGCGAGGAAGCGTTCAGCCCGGTCGATATCCCCCCTGGTGATCAGCAGGTACCGGCCGAACTTCTCGATGAGCGGCCGCTCAGCGACTCGACCGACGCTATAGGAGACGTACGAGCCAGCCAGCTCGGCGAGGGTGCCTGCGATGATCACCAGGGCCAGGTTGAGGTGTCCCTGGAACGCCAGCACGCCGCCGAAGCCGAACGTGATCTCCGATGGGATCGGAACGCAGCACGCCTCGAGGAAGGCGAGCAAAATCACGGCGGCGTATCCGGCGTGGATGAGAAACGCGTCCATAACTGCCCTTCACGCGGCGCAGATTCAGGCTTCTACAAGTGTGTAGAGACACTACTCTAGGCGGCGGACGCGATGGTCCGTCGTGTCGATGCCGCTACTCAGCCCGAGCGGGCTGTGATTTGCCGCAGGAACGTCACTGGCTCCTCGGCGCCCAGCCAGTTGACCGTGTGCTGGGCCGGCGTGGCCCGTGCCACGACCTCGCCGCGGCGCAATACCAGCGTGCGCGGCGCTATGAGACGCAGCGCGTCCGCTTCGGACGGCGCGTCGAACACGACCAGGTCGGCTGGGCCGCCGGCCCGCAGCCCGTAGTCGGATACACCGAGCGCGGCGGCCGGGCGAACAGTGATCATTTCGATGAGCCGGCGCAACTCCGCATCGCCCGACAGCTGGCCCAGGTGGACTAGCACGAACGCCGCCTGCAACGGATCGCCGTAGCCGAGCGGGTACCACGGGTCCATCACCGAGTCGTGGCCGATGCAGACGTTGACGCCGGCTTCGAGAAGTTGCTTCACCCTGGTATGGCCGCGGCGGACGGGGCCGGTGTCAAACCGCCCCTGAAGCACTGAATTGTCGAGCGGGTTGGTCACCATGTGCAGTCCCGCCCTGGCGATGTTGCTGATGACGCGGTAGGCGTACGCACCGTTGTAGGAATGCATCGCGGTGGTGTGGCTGGCGGTGACCTTGCCAGACATCCCGCGCTTGATCGTCTCGGCAGCCATTACCTCGACGAAGCGGGAATGATCATCGTCGGTCTCGTCGCAGTGAATGTCGACCGCCAGTCCGTGCTCGTCGGCCAGAGCCAGCGCGAACTTCACCGACTCGACGCCATCCTCGCGAGTCAGCTCGAAATGCGGGATACCGCCGATCACATCCGCGCCGAGTTCAGCGGCCCGGCGCATCAGCTCGCTGCCGCCGTCGAAGCCGAAGATGCTCTGCTGCGGGAACGCGACGAGCTGCAGGTCGATCAGGCCCCGGACCTCCTCGCGCAGGTCGATCAGGGCGCGCAGCGCGGTCAGCTCGGGGTCGCAGACGTCGACGTGGCTCCGCACGTGCTGTACGCCGCAGGCCAGCTGCCACCGCAGCACCTGCCGCACGCGCGATTGGACGTCGGCATAGGTGAGATCGGCGACCCGGTCAGCCCAGACCGCGATGCCCTCGAACAGGGAGCCGGAGACATTCGGCCTCGGCTGGCCGACGGTGAGTACTGCGTCCAGGTGTATGTGCGGCTCAACCAGCGGCGGCGTGACGAGCCGGCCGCCGAGGTCGATGGTTTGCGCTGCCGCCGCGCCGTCGCCGGCCTCGGCCGGGCCGACGCCGATCGCGGTGATCATGCCGCCGTCCACATGGATGTCGGTGAGCGACTCCCAGCCGGCCAGCCGGGCGTTGCGCAGGATCAGATCGGCCATGCGCTTATCATCGCGCGCCCGCGGGCCCGGTGCTCGCGCCGTGGGGTTCGCGTCGCGGGCGACCGAGGTGGTCTAATCCGGTAGCCGAAATATCGGTTGACGGTATATCGGGAGACGACCTAAAGTGGCCGTCATGACTGACGAGATGCCTGGCGTGACTGATGAGATAGCTGGCGTTCAGCACGGGCGCAGCGCGGTGGCCACCGTCTTGCTCGCGCTGATCCCGGTGTCGGTGATCACCGCTTTGCTTGTGCTCATCGCGATGGCGGCGAACGCGGCGTCCGCCACGGGGGGCTGCGGTGGCGGCTGAGCTGGTTCGGCCCGGCAGCTCGCCGCTGGCCGGACCCGGTGAGCGGGCGGCCGCGGGCGACGCGACGGCGGTGCGCCAACGGGTTACCGCAGGCAAGCGGGCCGGCGGTTCACCCGGTGCCCGAGCCTGGCTCGCCGGGACAGTGATCGTCACACTCGGTGCGGCCGGAGCAGCCATCGCACTCGCTCCCGCGGCTGGCGCGCCCGCTCCGGAAGGGCTCGCATTCCTGCTGTTCACTGGTTCGTCGGTGCACGTGGCCTCGACCGGCTGGTTCTATACGGTGCCGGAGGTACGTGGGCACATGCGCCGGCACCCGGCCCGGTACATCTGGTGTCCGATCGCGCTGATAGCCGGGGCCGGCGCGATCGCCGCTAGCGTGCCGCCTGCCGCGCTCTACTGGCTGCTGCTGCCGTATTTCGGCTGGCAGTTCTTCCACTACCAGAAGCAGAACATCGGGCTCACGGCACTCAGCGCCGCGGCTCAGCGGCTGGCGCCACTGAGCCGGGCGGAGCGGCGGGCACTCACCCGGGCCGGCCTGACAGGCATCGCTGGCCTGGCCGGACGTCCGGGCCTGCTGCAGCTACCGGTGCGGTTGCCGGTTCCCGCGCTGCAGCCCGTTGCGGCGATCGCGTTCGCGGCCTGCGGCACCGTCGGCGTCGGGTGCCTGCTGGCGAGGCCACGCGCTGACCGGCCTGCCGGATTTTGCGCGGTCTACCTGACGGCGCTGGCGTTCAGCCTGCCGGTGTTCCTGTTCGCTTCGCCGTACGCCGCCGTGGCAGGCCTGACGATCGCGCACGGCCTGCAGTACCTGTTGCTTATGGGCCTGCTCGCGGCAGGTCGTCAGCCTCGCGCCTGTGCCGGGATCGGGCGGGCCGGGATCGGGCCTGCCGCGCAGCTGGCTGCATTGTGCAACATCGCGCTACTGGGCGGCGCCGCGCTGTCGGTCGCCTCTGACCAGCTCGCTGCCGGCCCTGCGATGCGGTGGCTCTACGGGCTGTTTATCGGCGCAGTGATGGCGCACTTCGTCATCGACGCAGGGCTGTGGCGACTGCGTGATGAGTTCCCGCGCGGGTTCTTGCGGTCCCGTCTGCCGTACCTTCTTCCGGGAGAAGACCGGTGAATGTCCGCGTGCCGATCGATCGGCTGGCGATATACCATTGCGTCGTGCCTGATTCGGGAGCAGACCAGAGCCCGCCGGACGGCGCACCGCTCGTCACGTTCGGCAAGTACGCCGGCCCGGCCACGCTGATTCTGTCCAGCCTGGCCGACGGACCCAAGCACGGGTACGCGCTGACCAAGGACATCGAGCAGTTCGCCGGCGTCAGGCTCGCGCCGGGGACTTTGTACGAGGCGCTCAGCAGGCTGGAGAGCCAGGGGTTCATCGAAGCGCTGCCGAGTGTTGACCGGCGGCGCCCGTACCAGCTGACAGCGGCGGGCGCGCAGGCATTGCGGGCCCATCTGGCCGACCAGCGCCGGGTTGCCGACGTCGGGCTGCGGCGGCTGTCTCGTAGCTGGGGTTCGGCATGACGGGCCGGGCCCGGCCAGTTCAGCCGTCGCCGGCAGCCCCCTGTCCTCCGGCATGCCCCTATCCTCCGGCAAACACCGCCGAACGCCAGGCGGCCCGGCTGCTGCGCTGGTACCCGGCGTCATGGCGCGACAGGTACGGCGAGGAGTTCGCTGAACTGCTGCTTGCCGACCTCGCTGAGCAGCCGCGGAACTGGCGCCGCAGCGCCGACGTGGCGGCGCACGGGCTGCTGGCTCGCGTCGCCCTGACCGGGCTGACCGCGCGTGCGCAGCCGCCGTCCGTGCAGCTGGCAACGCTGGGCTGCGCACTGGCCGCGTTCGGGACGCTTGGCGTCGCGATGCTGGCGCAGCTTGCCACCGGGTGGCAATGGGTCTCGCCCTCGTCACCGTCAGTCACCGGCGCCACCGTGCTCATGACCGTCGCGGCCGCCTGCATCGCGATCACCGGCCTCGCAGCGGTCGTTCCCCTGCTCGGGCGAATCCTGCTCGCCGCCCGCCAGCGGGACGGCCGGGTGATCTGGCCCGCTGGTATCGCGGTCGCCTGCGCGGCCGCGCTCGTCGCGGGCGCGCGGCATTTTCAGAATTCCTGGCCGGGAACGGGTGGTACCGGGGCCGAGCACGGCCTTGTACCTGGCGGCGTCGCGGCTTTCGGCTGGTCGTCGACCCTGTCTGTGTCGTCTTTCTGGGTACATCCGGCGCTGCTGGTCCGGTTTCCGGCTGCCGAGCTGGCCTGGATGGCCGCGAGCCCGGTCATCGGGATCGCGCTGATGGTCGCGGCCGCGACGGCTGTCAGACGGCTGGCGCTGGCCGTCGGCGTGGTCCGTTACCTGAGCCGGCTGGCCCGGGCGGCGTGCGTGGCAGCCGGGGCGTTCCTGGCCGGCGCGACGATCTGGGTAGCCGGGCAAGGGGGAGGAGATGCCGGGCTGTTCCGGCCAGGTCTGGTTGACGGCGGCGAACTGCTGGCCATGGCAACCGCGCTGACAGTCGCGGTGCGGCTGACCGGCGCACTCAGGCGGGTTAGCGGCGTGACGGCGGGCTAGCACATCAGGCAACTTTGGCGTCCGCGACGGATTT
>DASXIA010000339.1:0-7534 GCA_036488155.1 Streptosporangiaceae bacterium
GTCGCCGTCGTCGGCTACGCAGCAGCGGGCATCGCTGGCGGCTTGCTCGCTGCTGCGGTCGCGTTCACCCCGTCGTTCGTGCTCGTGCTCGCCGGCGGGCCGCACTTCGATCGCTTCCGGCGCAACTCAGCCGCGCAGGCATTCCTCGCAGGCTCAGGGCCGGCGGCGATCGGTGCCATTGCCGGCGCGGCGGTCACTCTCGGCTTCGGGCTTACGCATCTCTGGCAGGTCGCGGTCCTGGCCGGCGCCATCGGCTGGCTGATCCTGTTGCGCCGGGGCGTGGTGACCGCCATCCTGGCGTCCGCCGGGATCGGTGTCATCATCGCGCTTGCTGGTCTCAGCTAGCCGGCGCAGCAGCCAGTTCAGCATGCTAGTGCCGTTCCCCCCGGCCAGCGCACCGGCGTCAGTGCCCGTCGCTGCCGGACTGCGCGGTGATCCGGCGCAGCACATCCGCCCGCAGCGCCTGAATGTCGGCGCCCGCCAGGGTCAGCGCCGTCAGAGCGCCGTTGCGGCGTGACTCCAGGATCCCGATCAGCATGTGCCCGGAGCTGATCTCTCGCTGGCCGAGCAGCTGTGCGCGGTGCACGGCTCTGCCGAGTGCCTGCTTGGTGTCGCCAGCCAATGGCAGCCTGGTCTGGCCGCGGACCGCCGCCCGGTCCAGCGCACCGGGGCCGAACGCCGCCTCGGTGGCCCGCCGGACCGCGTCGAGGTCGATGCCCACGGTGCCCAGCGCGTCGGCATCCAGCCCGGCGGGCGCATTGCTGTCGCCTCGGGGGAGATGCGCGCGGAGCGACTGCAGGCTCAGGCCCGCCGCAGTCAGCGCGTCGGCGGCGGGTCCCGGCTCACGCAACAGACCGAGTAGCATGTGCTCGCTGCGGATCTGATCTTGCCCGGCCCGGCCAGCTTCTTGCCGGGCGTCGACGAACGCCTGCCGGGCGGCCGGCTCGAACCGTTCAAACACCGTCGTCTCCAGCCTGTGGTTGGCTCCTGCCAGGTCGGCTCATCCCGCGAAGGATCGCGCTGTCGGGCGATCTGCCCGCCAGCAGCTTCGCGTACTTCTTGTGCACCGCCTGCTTGCTGACGCCGAGGAAGACCGCGATCTCCTGCCATGACCAGCCGTGATCGCGGGCGTTCCCGACCTGAAGGGCTTCCAGCCGCTCGGCCAGCTCGCGCAGGGCGCGCGCTGCTCGCAGCCCGGCCGCCGGGTCCTGCCCGCTGGCCGCCTCCGCCAGCGCTGTCTGGTTGTTCACCCCGTCAATATAGGTTGACGCCAGCAGATCTGTCAACCTTGGTTGACCCGCCGCGCCGGGCCAGCGTCAGTACTCGTCGCGCAGCCGCAGCCAGCTCATCGTCGGGTCTTGCGGCCAGCCCTCCGGCGAGTCTTCCCACTCCTCCTGCCGGCCGTACGGGGTGAGGTCCAGGAGGTTGAAGTCCATCCGTAGCCTGTCGACGCCGCGCGCGGTGGTGAAGTAGGTACGGAACACGTCATCGCCGTCACGCAGGAGCGCGCTCAGCCCGAAGTAGATCAGGCCCATGTCGTCGTTGAACTGGCTGCCGTAGGACGAGTAGAACGGCACCGTCCACCCGAACCTGTGCCGCAGCGGCTCGATCTGCGATTGCGGCGCGCGGGCCATCACGATCAGCCGGGTGTCCCGCGCGTTCAGGTGCCACTGGCCGGCCGCCAGGTTGTCGGTGAACGTGCAGCATCCGGGGCACAGCCAGTCTTGCCCGGGCTCCAGCATGAAGTGGTAGATGATGAGCTGGCGGTGGCCGTCGAACAGGCCGGTGAGCCCGACCCGCCCGCCGTCCGGCGCCGTGAACTGATATTTGGCCGCATCCAGCGCGACCATGGGCAGCAGGCGTCGTTCCGCAGCGAGCGCGTCCAGCGCCCGCGTGTACTCCTTCTCCTTCACGAGCAGTGCGTCCCGCGCTGCCTGCCATTCCTCCGCCGACACGACCGCTGGCCTGTTCACGCTGCCTCCTGTTGGGGTTCTCCTATTAGTTCCCTAAGGAGACCAACCTAACATAGTGAGTTCCTTAAGGGAACGCGCATAGGCTAAACTCGGTGCCATGCAACGGACGGACTTCGGCGAAATGGCGTGCTCGATCGCGCGAACCCTCGACGTGATCGGCGAGCCGTGGTCGCCGCTGGTGCTGCGCAATATCTACATCGGCATCACCCGGTTCGATCAGTTGCAGCAAACTCTCGGCATCTCCAGGAAGGTCCTCGCCGAGCGGCTGAAGTGGCTAGTCGACCGGGGCGTGCTTGAGCGCCGCGAGTACTCCAGCAGGCCGCCGCGGCATGAGTACGCGCTCACCCCGATGGGCACCGAGTTGTGCGACCTGCTGCTGGTCATGGTCCGGTGGGGAGACCGCTGGCTGGCCGGCGAGGCAGGGCCGCCGGTGCTGTACCGGCATCATGCGTGCGGCCAGATCAGCCATGTCGAACTGACTTGCTCGGTCTGCGGCGAACCGATGCATGCCACTGATGTCGACTTGCTGCCCGGGCCGGGCTCGGCAGACATCGCCTAGCTTTCATTGCACGTTAACTGTCACGTTCACCGTCGCGTCTTCTGCTGTCACGAAGCTGAGTGGGATCAGTCCTGATCCCTGACCCGCAAGCGAAGGTGAATGATGACGACGCACGACCCTGTCCTGCCCGCTGCCAGCCGTCGGCGCCGGTGGCGCGTGGCGCTGCCGATGTCGGCCACAGTTGTGGCTGGCCTCGTGGCCGCGATCGCGCCGCTGAGCGGCTCGGCCGCCCAGGCTGGTGTCGGCGCCCGGCCCTGGTTCCAGCCCGGCAACCTGGTGGTGAGCGGCTCGTACTACACCGGGCGGGCTGATCTGTTCACGCCAGGGACGACCGAGCTGCCGCCGGGATGCGTCGGCAGTGCGTGCGTCCCGGCTGTGGCCGACGGGAGCTATCCCGAGGTTTTCAACAACGACGGGCCGGACGCAAGCTTCGGCGTCACCTCGCCGATCTTCCTGGACCAGATCACGCCGAGCGGGCATCTGGTCAACACGCTTCAGGTACCCGACGAAGCCGGCCGGCCCGGGTCGGCATCGAACCACATGGTCACCAGCTTTTCGTCTAAGTCCGAACTGGCGCTGAATCTGTCAACGAGCGGGCGCGAGCTGACGTTCATGGGCTACGACTCCGTGCCGAACTCGGTCGACGTCTCCAACTCCAATACGCCGGGTGTCATCGACCCGACTGACCCGGTCTCTGGTGCTAACTACCGGGTCGTCGCCGCCGTGAACGCCAACGGCCGGTTTAACTACACCCTCACCAACGCCTACAGCGGCAACAACGGCCGAGCAGCCATCCTGAACGACTCGAACGGTGCCAACGTGCTGTACACGGCGGGCAACGCCGGCAATGGCAGCAACCCGCAGCCGGACGGCATCATCGTCGGTGGCGGGGCGCAGATCATGACGCTGCAGCACACGCCCGAGGCAGTGCAGACGCCCGGCCAGCCGACGCCGGCAGGCAGCTTCAGCATCACACAGCTGCCGGCCAACACTAAGCAGGACAAGATCGGGAAGGACACCAACTTCCGCGGCCTGACGATCTTCAACAATGTCGTCTACTTCACCAAGGGCAGCGGCAGCAACGGAATCAACACCGTGTACTTCATTGACACCACCGGTAAGGCGTGCCCGGCCGGTGTCGGCGTGCCGCAGCCCGGTGCCGCGCTGCCGACCTCGGCGATCGCCTACGATCCGTCACTCCTGCAGACCGAGGGCGTCACCCCGTACAACATGTGCGTCCTGCAGGGCTTCCCGACCACGCTGGCGAAGTCGGCAAGCGAGAGCGCGTTCCCGTTCGGACTCTGGTTCGCCAACGCCGACACTCTCTACGTTGCCGACGAGGGTAACGGCACGAGCACCTTCGACCCGGCTACGGGCACGTACACGGCTGCCGCGGCGCAGACCACGGCCGGCCTGCAGAAGTGGGTGTTCAACGGCACCAGCTGGAACCTCGCGTACACCCTGACGGCCGGCCTCAACCTGGGAACCCCGTACACGGTGGCGGGCTACCCGACCGGCGACAATGCCGCGACGGGCCGGCCGTGGGCACCGGCCGCCGACGGCCTGCGCAACATCACTGGCCGGGTCAACCCGAACGGGACGGTCACCATCTGGGGCATCACCTCCACTGTCTCGGGAAGCGGTGACCAGGGAGCGGACCCGAACAAGCTGGTCGCTATCACTGACCCGTTGTCAGCCGCGACTCCTGCTGCCAGCGAGCAGTTCGTGACCGTCCGGTCTGCCGGATCCGGTCAGGTGCTGCGTGGCGTGTCCTTCACTCCGGGCACCGGCTCCGGTAGCGGGCACGGGCGCTAGGAACCTTGGCCGCCGGGCCGGTACTTGCCGCGACTGGCGAGTACCGGTCCGCGGCACTCATGAGCACGGGGATCTACCGGGACCGGGGCAGCCGCACGCAAGCGGCAGCCCCGGTCCCTGCGCTTTAGGTGTGCGCGGGATAAGGAGCCGAGCATCACGCACCCGCAGAGAGCGGCGAGCACGCCGATGCTCTGAACCGGGCGCAGCCGCTCGGCCAGGATGCCCCTGGCCAGCAGCGCCGTCACCACCGGGTAAAGCGAGGCCAGCACGGCCGCGACGGACAGGTTGCCGCGGCTTGCCGCCAGGGCGTAGGAGCCATTGGCCGTGATGTCGCAGCCGCCGATGAGCGCCAGCGCACCGACCCTGCGCGCGGTCAGCTGAATCTCGCGGAGGATCCGCGCGCGGGCCACGATCGGGCCGAGCACGACAAGGCCGCCGATCCGCTGGCATAGCAGGGTGCCGTAGACGCTCGTGCCTGCCGCCGACGCGAGCAGCGTGTACGCCAGACCGAAGCCGATGGCGGCGGCGATCGCGAAACCGAGCGCCTGGCGGCGGACCGGTACGCCGGACCGGAACTCGGGACCGGATGCGAGCACGATGCCGGCCAGCGTCACGGCTATGCCGGCGAGCTTGACAATGGTGAGTTGCTCGCCTTCGACCATCCCGGCCACTACCGGGATGACGGTTCCGGCGGCGGTGACTGGAGCAACGAGGGACATCGGAGCGCTAGCCATGGCGCGGTAGAACGCCGCCAGGGAGAGGGTTGCGAACACCCCGGCTGCGGCGCCAGTCAGCAGGTACGGGCCGAGGGGTGCGGCGAGGAACGGAAGCAGCACCAGCAGCCCGGCAAGTGCGAGTGCCTGGGAGATGAGCACGGCGGCGGACGGGTCGAGCCGCCGGGAGATTAGGCCGCCGCCGAAGTCTGACGTGCCCCACAGGGCGGATGCGGCCAGCGCGAGCAGTGCGTTCACGCGGCGGCCGGCTGGAGGCCGGAGAGCGCAGCGAGCACGTACTCGCCAAGCGACGCCAGGTCGTAGCCGCCCTCCTGGATCACGGCGACCGGGCCGAGCTGGCCGATGAGCGCACCCGCCGCGCGATAGGCGTCGGCTGTCACCTGCAGCGGGCTTTCCGGGTCGGCGGCGGCCGCGTCCACTCCGAGCGAGAGCACGATCGCATCGGCGCCCGTTTCGCGCGCCCCCGCGCACAGCTGCGTTACCGCGTCCAGCCAGGCTTCGTCGCCGCTGCCGGGCGCTAGCGGAATGTTCTGATTGGCGCCAAGGCCCGGCCCGTTCCCGCGCTCGTCGGCGAAACCCAGATAGTGCGGGAACCAGCCGGCGCCGGGATCCACGTGAACGCTGCCGTAGAACACGTCCGGCCGGTCATAGAAGGTCGACTGCGTCCCGTTGCCGTGATGCGCGTCGATGTCGAGCACAGCGACGCGGCTGATGCCAGCCGTGCGCAGGGCCTGCGCCGCGATTGCCGCGTTGTTCAGGTAACACGAGCCGCCATAACCGGACGGCCCGGCGTGATGACCCGGCGGGCGGCACAGCGCGTACGCCACCGGCCGGCCAGATGCAATCAGCGCGGCTGCAGTCCGGGCGCAGTCGGCTGCGGCGCGGATCGCTTCCCAGCTGCCGGGCCCGACCAGCGTCATGGTGTCGTAGCAGAACATGCCGACCCGGCCGTGGGTCGCGGCCGGCGTGCGCAGCGGCAGGCCAGCGAGCATGGCCGCGGTGGGAAAGACATACGGCACAACCCGGTCCCTGCCGTAGTCGGCCGGATAACCGCCCGCTTCCCAGTCGGCCCAGACCGTGGCGAGATGATTGATCAGCGCCCGATCGTGCACGGCGAGCAGCGCCGTCGGGTCATGGGGCTGGGGCGCCAGGACCGGCGCTCCGGCACGTGTTAGAGCGCTGAGGATGACCCTGGCGCGGTCGGGCACCTCGGTGCCGTCCTCACGCAGGCCGAGCCAGACTTCGCCGGCCGGCTGATGCCTTAGGCAGTCCTCGTGCCAGACGACCGGGACATCCAGCTTTGTGCCGCCGATAGTCATCGCGCTAAACCCTCCCGTGGCATGCTCGCTGCGTGAGGCAAGCAACTGGACAACCCACCCGAGCTCGTGAGCTGGGCATCAGGATAGGGGCACTGACGGCCGGCCCGACGGCGTCGATCGCGGACGTTCCCGGAGTAGGAGTGGGTCACGCCACCGTCTGGCGGGACGAGCCACCCCCGCCCGGCGGCCGCGGCGTAGCCAGGACCGGCGTCACGGTCATCGATCCGGGCGGCAACATGTTCGCGAGCCCGGTACCGGCGGGCGGCGCCGTGCTGAACGGCGCCGGCGAGTGCACCGGATTCCTGACCATGTCCGAATGGGGCCTGGCCGAGACGCCAGTATTCCTCACCTCGACCATGCAGGTCGGCCGCGTCTACGACGCGGCATGCGAGTTGCTGATGGCCGAGGATCCGCGGATCGGCGACGACGTGATCATCCCGATCGTGGCCGAGTGCGACGACAGCTTCCTGTCCGACGTCCGGCGGATGCAGGTCACCACGTCCGACGTCGCGACCGCGCTGGAGGAGGCCAGGGCGGCCGGCGCGTCCACCGTCCGGGCGGCGCCAGCCGAGGGTGCCGTCGGGGCGGGAACGGGCATGTCCTGCCTCGGGTTCAAAGGAGGCATCGGCACCTCGTCGCGACTGGTTCCGTCTGGCCATGCGGTGGGCGTCCTGGTGATGTCCAACTTCGGGGACCGGCACCGGCTGACCATCGACGGCGTGCCGGCCGGGCGGCTGTTGCCGGAGGCAGGAGCCGATCGCAGCCGGCCGCCGAGCGGATCGTGCATCACGGTCGTGGTCACCGATGCCCCGATTGATTCGGCCGGATGTGCCCGGCTCGCCCGGCGGGCTGGCCTGGGCCTCGCCAGGACCGGGTCCACCGCGCACCATGGCAGCGGGGAGATCTTTTTCGCGCTGGCCACCGGTTTGCGCGCGGCCAGGGGCGGCCCGCCGGCGGCGGTCAGCCCGATCTGGGGGCGAGCCCTCGACCCGGTCTTCGACGCAGTCGTCGAAGCGACCGAAGAGGCCGTGCTGAACAGCATGCTGACCGCGCCGACTGTGACCGGCCGTGACGGCAACACTTCGCCGGGCCTCGATGGCGGCCAGGTGCGCGATCTGCTCGTCGCGGCTGGCC
>DASXIA010000344.1:0-2479 GCA_036488155.1 Streptosporangiaceae bacterium
CTTGCCAAACTCGGCCTGATAGCGGGCCGGAGTGGCGATCGTCCCTGACCCGCCGATCAGGTTCCTGCTGACGGCGCTTGCGCGGCCGGCGCCGGCCGTGGCCGGCAGCTGGCTGATCGTCCAGGCCGGCAGGATCCGGCCCTCGTAACTGGTGACGACCTCATTGCGCTGCCAGAGGTAGGTCAGGCTGCGTCCGTCGGCCGACAGTGAGAGTGAGGACACAGTTACGCCCGGCTTCGGCCAGGTCCACTGGCGGGCCCCGCCGGTGGCGGTGTTCATGATGCCGAGGACCGACGTCCCGTACAGCGGCAGATCGCAGACCAGCGAGTCGTAGGCGATCGTGCTGCCGTCCGGCGTCGCGGCCAGCGCGTCGACATACCCGGCGATGGCAGGTAGCGCCAGCGGGTCGAGGCTGACCGGCTGGCCATCGTCGGCCAGGCGCAGCCGGTAGAGCCGGGACGTGCCCGCGCAGATTGCTTTGTTCGACGGTCCGGTGGTCTCGGCGACGATGAACGTGCTGCCGTCGCCCAGCGCCACCGCGGCGTCCGGCTGGACCGCTGATCGCGGGGTCGAAAGCGCGGCGATAAGGCGGCCAGTGCGGGCGCTGTATACCGCCAGCGGGTCGTAGACCGAGCCCTGGCCGTTGTTCTCAAGGGCCAGGAAGTAACGCGACGGACTTGCCGACAACGTGACCAGGCCCAGGCTGACTGGCGTCGCGCTAGCGGCTGGTGTTGGCGGGCGGCTCGGCGCGTGCTTGGCCGCCACCGCGACCAGGCCAGCGACGGCTAGGACCGCCACTGTGGCCGCCGCGGGTACCAGGTAGCGCCTTGCCCGCGGCTGCGAACGCGGACTCCGGGCCAGGCCGCTCACGGCCTCCGGCGGGATGGTCTGCGCCGCGGCCCGGTAGGCGTCGCGGAGCCGCTCTTCGATGGCGTTCATATTTCCTCCCGTAGCTCACGGGCCAACGTGGCCAGAGCGCGCGTGGCGGTAGACGAAACCGTGCTCCGGCTGACGCCAAGCGCCTCGGCGATCTGCTGATCGGTCAGGTCGAGGTAGTAGCGCAGCGCGAGCACCTCGCGCGGGCGCTGGGGAAGCCGGGCGACTGCCGCGAGGACGGCGCGGCGGTCCTCGTCTGCCATGACGGCTGACTCTGCCGACCAGACAGGCAGCTCGTGCTGGACACGGCGCAGTGCCGCGCGCCGCCGGGCGCGCAGCACCGACCGGGACCTATTCACCACGGCGGCACGCAGGTAGGGGAGTGCCTTGTCGGGCTCGTGCAGCCTGGGCAGCGCCCGGTGCACTCCGAAGAACGCGTCCTGTACGACGTCCTCAGCGCTGGCACGGTCGCCGACCAGCAGCAGGGCCACCCGCAGCATCGCGAGGCCGTGATCGCGGAACAGGCGCGCGGCGATGTCGTCGGCCGACTCGCAAGTATCGTCTTGCGGCCAGCGCAGGAGCGGGGCCGCTGGTGCTACATCCTCGGTCATACTTGTTTCACGCCGCACACCGCCCGCTGCTGAAGGCCCGTGCCACATTAATCGCGGCTAATCAGCAACGCCAGGGTCGGCCACGCGCGGTACTCCACGGCTGGGCCGTCCTCACCGCAGTCTGGCTCGTGGTCAAGGCACACCAGACGGGCCAGCCCTCGTTCGAGGACGCAAGCCGCGCAGGCTTGCTCCGGATTGTCGACCGGGCTGCGTAGCGCCGGGTATGCCGGGAATGCGCTCCTGCAGCTCCGGATTAGCGCCGACTCGGTAACCTGAAGATCATGGCACGCGACGAGCGGAGCGTTACCCCGCAGAGCGAGGACTTCTCAGCCTGGTACAACGACGTGGTCTTCCGCGCCGAACTGGTGGAGCGGGGACCGGTCCGCGGCAGCATGGTGATCAGGCCGTACGGGTACCGGATCTGGGAGCTGCTGCAGGCGGACCTGGACGGGCGGATCAAGGCCACCGGGCACCAGAACGCCTACTTCCCGCTGCTCATCCCGCAGAGCTACATGGAGCGCGAGGCCGAGCACGTCGAGGGATTCGCGCCCGAGCTGTTCACGGTCACCCACGCTGGCGGCAAGGAGCTCGAGGAACCGCTGGTCATCCGACCGACGTCGGAAACGATCATCGGGGAGATGATGGCCAAGTGGATCAGCTCGCACCGGGACCTGCCGATGCTGCTGAACCAGTGGGCCAACGTGCTCCGGTGGGAGATGCGGCCCCGGATGTTCCTGCGCACCAGTGAGTTCCTCTGGCAGGAAGGTCACACCGCGCACGCCACTTCCGCTGACGCCCTCGCCGAAACGATGCTCGCGCTGGGCTTCTACCAGGACGTGTCCGTGGAGTCGGCCGCCCTGGCCACCGTGCCCGGTGAGAAAACGCCGGGAGAGCGGTTCGCCGGGGCCGAGCGCACGTTCACGATCGAGGCCATGATGCGGGACGGGCGGGCCCTCCAGTCCGGCACCTCGCACTTCATGGGGACGAACTTC
>DASXIA010000359.1:0-7760 GCA_036488155.1 Streptosporangiaceae bacterium
GTACACCGATCGCGGCGATCTTGTCCCGGACGACCTGATCTTCCGCATCCTCGCGCCTGCCGTTGTCGCCGCGGCCCGCCACACCGGCGGTTACGTCCTGGACGGATTCCCGCGAACGATGCCGCAAGCGCTGCGTGCGGCCCAATTCGGCGCTGACCTCGCGCTGACCAGCAACGCCGTGATCTATCTGACAGCGCCAGAGGAAGAACTCGTCAGCCGGCTGCTCGACCGGGCGCGACGCGAAGGCCGCGCCGATGACACACTCGACGTGATCCGGCACCGGCTCGCCGTCTTCGCCAAGGAAACGGCGCCGCTCATCGACTACTACCGCGGCCGCGGCATCCTGCTAGAGCTGAGCACTAACCGCCCCGAGGCAGAGGTGCACGCCGATTTGCTGGACCGGCTCCAAGACCGCGGGCTGATATTGCCCGAGACGAGGGAATCCAGGCCGGACCACGCAGCACCCGCAGAGGCTTAGTCCTGAACGCCTCGCCAGGTCAGCTGCCCCACAATTCGCGCATGAGCGCCCGTGTCACCTTGCGCCTCACCAGACGCTTGCCGAGTCCTGCCGCCCCGGCGCGCTGTAGCGCCTCGAGGTCACCTATGGAGCGCTGGCCGAAGTAGAGGCCGCGCCGGAGCTCTTGGATGTCGTGCGTGGCTCCGCAGTGCCCGCAAGTGAAATTGATCTGTGCCCTACGCACGGTGACCGCCAACGACTAGCGCCGCGACACCCGCCACGGCCACTCGCGCCTTCTGCACTCTGCACCGTCCCGTTTCGTCATAAGAACGCATAAGCGCCCATTAGATGACGCCATAGGGCTGGCGTTGGATCACATCAGTCACACGGCTCTCAACCTGATGAGAGATAGAGCGGCGCCGCCGGCGATGTCAGAGAATGCCGTACCGGTCCAGCTCGAACGGGGTGACCTGCCGCCGGTACTCGTGCCACTCCTCGCGTTTGTTGCGGAGGAAGAAGTCGAAGACGTGCTCCCCCAGCGCCTCAGCAACCAGCTCGCTGTCCTGCATTACCGCAATCGCCTCGGACAGGTTCTGCGGCAGCGGCTCGATGCCGAGCGCGCGCCGCTCGGTCGAGGTCAGTGCCCAGACATCGTCCTCCGCGCCCGGCGGCAGTTCATAGTCGTTCTCGATGCCTCGCAACCCGGCCGCGAGAATCACCGCGAATGCCAGGTACGGGTTACATGCGCTGTCGATCGAGCGGAACTCGATCCTGGTGGCGTTCCCCTTGTTCGGCTTGTACATGGGCACCCGGATGAGCGCCGAGCGGTTGTTGTGGCCCCAGCAGATGTAGGCAGGGGCTTCGCCGCCGGCCCCGGCAATCCGCTCGGTGCCACCCCAGAGCCGTTTGTAGGAGTTCACCCACTGGTTGCAGACGGCCGTGATCTCCGCGCCATGCCGAAGCAGGCCGGCGATGAACGCCTTGCCGACTTTCGACAGGTGGTACTCACCGCCGGGCTCGTAGAAGACGTTCCGGTCGCCTTCGAACAGCGACATGTGCGTATGCATGCCGGAGCCCGGGTGCTCGGTGAATGGCTTGGGCATGAACGAGGCGTAGACGCCCTGCTGCAGCGCTACCTCTTTCATCGCCAGCCGGAATGTCATCACGTTGTCGGCGGTGCTCAGCGCATCGGCGTAACGCAGGTCGATCTCCTGCTGGCCGGGCGCCCCCTCATGGTGGCTGAACTCCACCGAGATGCCGAGCCCCTCGAGCATCGAGATGGCCTCACGGCGGAAGTCATGGGCGATGCCGTGCGGAGTGTGGTCGAAATAGCCGCCGGAGTCGATCGGCCGGGGCCGGGTTCCGGGCTCTGGCTTCTCCCGGAGCAGGAAGAACTCGATCTCCGGATGCGTGTAGAAGGTGAATCCGAGGCTGGACGCCTTCGCCAGCGCGCGCTTCAGCACGTACCTGGGGTCGGCGTAGGACGGCGAGCCGTCCGGCAGCATGATGTCGCAGAACATCCGGCCGGTTCCGGCCCTGTCCTCGCCTACCGGCATCAGCTGGAAGGTCGACGGATCTGGCTTGGCAAGCATGTCCGCTTCGTAGACCCTGGCGAATCCCTCGACGGCCGATCCATCGAAGCCGATGCCCTCGGCGAACGCCCCCTCAAGCTCCGCCGGTGCCACGGCCACTGACTTCAGGTAACCGAGTACGTCGGTAAACCACAACCGGACGAACCGGATGTCACGCTCTTCGAGCGTGCGCAGCACGAACTCTTCCTGCCTGTCCACCGACACAGTTTGCCCGGCGTATGTTTCCTGCTTGTTACCGGACCTGCGCTGACCTTCCGCGCCGCAGGTCAGCAGGCGAAGTTTCGTCTTCCGCCGATAGTCTGGATGGCGTGGCTCAGCTTCGGATCGGGCTCGCTCAGGTCAACGCCACGGTGGGTGACCTGGCAGGCAATAGCGACAAGGTAATCGAGTGGACCATGCGCGCCGCCGAACAGGGGGCGCGGATCGTGGTCTTCCCGGAGATGGCGCTGACTGGTTACCCGGTTGAGGACCTCGCGCTGCGCAAGTCATTCGTCGACGCATCCATCGATGCACTGCACCAGCTAGCCGCCGATCTGTCCGCAGAAGGACTCGACGGCATCGCAGTCGTTGTCGGCTACCTGGACCGGCGCACGGGACTGCCGCCGCAAGTGGGCGTTCCCGCCGGTGCGCCGCTCGACGCGGCAGCCGTTCTGCACGGTGGCTCCGTGATGATCACCTCGGCGAAGCACCACCTGCCGAACTACGGGGTATTCGACGAGTACCGCTACTTCGTGCCCGGCAGCACGCTGCCGGTGTTCCGGGTCGCGGCCGAGGGTGGCGAGCAAGTCGATGTCGCGATCGCTATCTGTGAGGACTTGTGGCAGGACGGCGGCCCGGTTGCGGTAACCCGGGCAGCTGCCGCGAGCCTGCTGGTGGTGCCCAATGCCTCCCCCTACGAGCGGAACAAGGACGACGTCCGCCTTGAGCTCTGCCAGCGGCGCGCACGTGAAGCCGGGACCGTACTCGCTTACGTCAACATGGTTGGCGGCCAGGACGAGCTGGTCTTCGACGGCGACTCGATCATCGTCTCCCCCGACGGCGACCTGCTGGCCCGCGGGCCGCAGTTCGAAGAGGCGCTGGTGCTCGCAGACCTGAACCTCCCCGCCGCCGACCCACGGCTGTCGGCCGGGCAGCAGCAGGCCAACGCGTGCGACGGCACGACCATGACGATCGAGCGGATCGAGCTTGTGCCGCTGCCGGCTCCCGAGCCGGATGCCCGGCTCGGCGCGCCGATGATCTGGCCCCGGCTGCCTGACCCGGCCGAGATCTACGGTGCGCTGACGCTCGGCGTTCGCGATTACGTGCGCAAGAACGGCTTCGCCTCGGTGATTCAGGGCCTGTCGGGAGGCATTGACTCGGCGCTGTGCGCGACAATCGCGGCAGACGCGCTAGGCCCCGACCGGGTGAACGTGGTGCTGAACCCGAGCCCGTATTCATCCGAGCATTCCGTCACCGACGCCGAAGACCTGGCTCGGCGGCAAGGCATCCACGCCCGGACGATCCCGATCAAGCCGATGATGGACGGCTTCGCCACCGGTCTTGACTTGCATGGTCTTGCGGCGGAGAACCTGCAGGCCAGGATCCGCGGGATGATCTGGATGGCGCTGTCCAACGAGGAAGGGCATCTTGTCCTGGCGTGCGGGAACAAGAGCGAGCTCGCGACCGGGTACTCCACGATGTACGGGGACGCGGTCGGCGGATACGCCCCGATCAAGGACGTACCGAAGACGCTGGTCTGGGAACTGGCCAGGTGGCGTAATCAGCAGGCAGCCGAGCGCGGCGAGACACCGCCGATCCCGGAGAACTCGATCACTAAGCCGCCGAGCGCCGAGCTCGCGCCAGGTCAGCTCGATACCGACTCGCTACCCGACTACCCGGTGCTCGACAAGCTCCTTGACGACTACGTCGAGAAGGACATGGGTTCCGCCGAGCTGGTCGCCGCGGGCCACGACCCGGTGCTCGTCGAGCGGGTGATCCGGCTGGTCGACCGGGCCGAGTACAAGCGACGCCAGTACCCGCCGGGCCCGAAGATCAGCGCCAAGAACTTCGGGCGCGACCGTCGGCTGCCGATCACGAGCCGCTGGCGCGAGCCTCGAATCGGCTAGCCGACAGGCGCGATCAGGCCGCCGGCCGGCGCCGTTGCAACCTACGGGCAGAGGCCCTCGCCGGGAACCGGGAGCTCTTCGACGGTGCAGGGCTCTGTGACCTCTTTAGTTGAGCGGGCGACGCGATCGAGGAGCTGACGGAAGGCGTACTCTTCCTCAGGCGCGAGCGCGGAGAGCAGTCGCTGCTCCGCCTCGGCGAGACGCTCGCCGAACTCGGCTAGCGCTGAGCGACCTGTCGAGGTAAGGACGATCTGGCGCTGGCGTCGGTCCGCCGGGTCTGGGCGCCGCTCGACAAGACCGGCTGTCTCAAGGGCGTCTAGGAGGTATGTCATCGCGGTCTTGTCGACGGCGAGTTGCTGTGCGAGCGCGAGTTGCGAACGGGGCAGGTCTTGCGCGACGGCCGAGAGCACGAGGTAGCCCCGCGGGCCGCCCGGAAGGTCGGCCAGGGATATGCTCGCCCGCTGGCGAAAGGCCCGGAAGACCATGTTGATCGCCCAGCCGAGCTCTCCGCATGGCGACGGTTGCGCGGTCGCCACCCCGGCCTCGCGGCAATCGATCTGCCGAGGCTCGATGGCCGGGCTCGTGCCTGTCTCCATATCTTCACACGATACAGGCAGGGTGAATTGATCGTCCTGGAGCAAACCGGTCTCGGGCAGATATCATCTCAGCTATCGATCGTCTCGGCACTGTACTTTACGCCTTTCCTCGGTTGTGAGCGACCAGGGATGCGGCGATCCATGCGGTGCCCGGTCGGGACTGGGCTCACCAGTCATTGGGGGCACGCTGGGTGCGCGACGGGCATGCGCCACGCCGTGGCCGCGCTGCTGATCACCTCCGCTGCGTCGCGCAGCTTGCCCTGGACCGGCCAGGTCACCGGGCGGCCCGTCAGGAAGGCGCTGACCACGGGCAGCACGCTGCCGTCTCCGAGCAGCCCGCCGTGGAACGCTGGCACCACGACCACGTTCGTTTGCAAGCTGCAGACCGGCAGGGTGAGCGCGTCGGCGAGCGGGATCACCGTGAGCAGGCGGGCCGGGTTGCCGCTCGGTTCTGTGGCCGCGCCGAAGTACCGGGCGCCGTGCTCGCTGACCGAGCTGAGTAGCTGGTGCGCGCCGCTCGGCCCATACGGGGACATGCTGCCGACCAGGTGGTTCAGTTCGGTCAGGGCGTCCTCTGGCACCGAGGGGCCGTCCGGTCCGGGCGGGTAGCTCAGCTGACCTGGGTCGACGATCGGGCTGAGCAGCACGATTGAGCCGACCGGCAGGCCGGGGTGGCGCGCGAGCATCGCGTAGACGCCGAGGGTGCCCTCGCTCTCGGCGACGACGTCGACCGGGCGGCGCGTGTGGCGGTGCAGCGTCTCCAGCTGGGCGGCCATGAGGTCGCCGAGCTCGGGCAGCGGCAGGTCATCGGCGGACGGGCCGCTTGGCATCGCCCGCCCCTGCGCGTCTAGGCCGGTGTAGGAGAACTGGCGGACCGTGAAGCCTGGCAGCGCGGCTTGCAACCCGTTGGCGTCGCCGCAGCAGGAGGAGCCCCAGCCGCCGACCACGAGCACCGCGTCGGTAGCCGCCGAGCCGACCTCGAAGGTGCTGTCCGCGCCGTCTGCCCCGCCGACACTCACCGACCTAGCGGCCAGCGGGCTGCCGACAGCCGCCGAGCGGCCAGCCGGCAGCTGGATCGTCCCGGTGAACATGAGCCGGGCGACGCCGACGACAAGGGCGAGCGCTGCCAGGGCGGCGAGCGCCGCGACCGGCATGCCGAACAGCAGCCTGGCTGGCACCGACTCATGCGCTTGTGGGTGCAGCCGGGCGGCGATCCCGGCGGTGCCGTACCAGGCGCGGGCGTTGACCAGCCCGGTACCGGCCGAGACGGCGATTGCTGCCGCGGTGCCCAGGTGCGCGAGGACCGCGGCGGCGGCGGACAGCACGATGATGCTGGCCAGCAGCCATACCACCGAGCGCAGCGGCGGGAGCCTGCGCCACCAGGCGGCATGAACTCCGCCGTGGCTCAGCGCGATGGCAATGCCGACCAAGATTGGCAGCGCGGCGAGAAACGGCCAGGAGAACGGCAGCATCGCGACCCCGAACGTGAGCGTGACCGCTGGCGAGAGCAGCAGCCACGCCAGCGCAGTCAGCGTCAGGCAGGACCAGAAGGCGCGGCTCGACCGAGGCGCGCGCGATCCTCGCGGCCAGGCGAGCCGCAGCATCACCATGTCGATCGCCGACCTGAGGAGCAGCGCAAGTGTGAGGGTGCCCGCGAACAGCGGCCAGGACTGGCTGTCGGCGAACAGCCAGCGCAGGTCGTGGTAGGCGGCGAGCACCGGCAACGCGGTGGCCTGCGGGGCGACCGGCCGGGCGGCTGGGGCCAGCAGCGTGAGCAGCCCGGCCTCGGCGAGGGCGCCGCCCGCCGCGACGAGGAGCAGCCCCTTGTGCTGGAGGAACCGCTCCGCGGGAAGCCCCGCGCCCGCCGCGCGCGGGCGGGTGGCGTGGATGATCATGGCGATCCCTCAGGACGCGACGGCGGACGTCTGCTGGGCTAGCCACTGGGCGGCGGCGTCGTAGCCGGCCGTGATCAGCCTGGACGTGTCGCGGAAGTCGACCGGGCTCGCCGCCCGGCTGGTCACTGTGGGCAGCGTCAGCACCCGTCCCCGGGCGGCGGCGGCATCGCGCCGCGCCATGCCGTCGAGAATCTGGCCCAGTGCCCGGTACGCCAGGAATAGCGGGCTCGAGGCGCGAGGCTGCGGTGCCTCGTCTACCGCCGCGGGCAGCACGTAGGTGACGGTCGCGCCGAGGGCCTCGGCTTGCAGGAGCGGGACATCAGCGGCCACGCCGCCGTCGATGAGCTGGCGTCCGCCGACCCTGACCGGAGGGTAGAGGCCGGGAAAGGCCGAGGACGCGAGCAGGGCGGAGACCGCGTCGCCGCGCGACAGTATCACCGGCTCCCCGGATTCCAGGTCGGTTGCCACGACGTGGACGGGGATCGTGGTCTCGGTCAGCGCCCTGATCGGCAGCCGGGCCTGGATGAAGCGCCGGAGGGTGGCGTTGGAGACCAGTCCGCCGCTGTGGCCGGCTGCAGCCGCTAGGAGGCTCCTAGCCGACAGCGGCGCGACATGCCGTCGCCGAAGGCTCCGCCACATGGCGTCGAGCTGGTCGACGCCGGCCAAGGTTGGGTTGGCTGCGAACGCGACGGCGTTCAGCGCGCCGGCGGAGGCGCCGACGACAAGGTCCGGAACGATCCCGTGCTCCGTCAGTGCGCGAAGCATTCCGACCTCCGCTGCGCTGAGGCTGCCGCCGCCCTGCAGCGCGAACGCGATCACGCCAGCCCGCCTGCATCGCACACGCGGGACGACCTGGGAAAAAGTGACGCGCGCCCATTGGCCTCGGTCATGGCTGCTCCTCACTAGTCCTCTCGGCTCCGCGCCCCGCTTCGAGACCAAGGAGTCGCTGAATCGTTTAGCACCGGGACAAAACGACCACCCCTGCGAGAGATGATATGTCTTTAAGACGATCTCTAACAGAGACGGAAAGAGTGCCATACGTCACAGGGATCTAGGGGCAATCTCGGCGGAACCTGGGAAGCCCGGCCCAGCCAGGTCCACAGCCTGCGAGCGCG